>JACOTS010000108.1 GCA_016178265.1 Candidatus Melainabacteria bacterium | reverse complement strand
CTTTAGCTTCCTCTGAAGCCATTGTCTTTGGATCCCACTTAGGAGTCCATACGAGCTTTACCTCTGCATCACTGACATCAGGGATACTAGTTGCTTTAGTATGAACCGCTGCCATAAGCTGTGGGCCAACAGGACACATAGGACTGGTCAGTGTCATTTCAATAAATATCTTTTTGCTATCTTCTTTATATTCTGCATTATAAATAAGGCCTAGATCTACTATACTAATCCCAATTTCTGGATCAACAATTGGTTTTAGAGTTTCCAGTATTTTTTCTTTTGTTATTGCCATAAATCCCCCAACTTCCAAACTTCCTGACTTCACAATCCCATGATCTCTATTATGAGATCTCCACATGCTCATGACCTGCAAGTGCTTCTTCAAAAGTAGTCCACGGAAGAAGTGCACATTTAATACGCACAGGAAATTTCTTTACGCCTTCCAGCGCTTCTAAATCGCCTATATCTTTCTCATTCTTATCTACTTTTCCATGCATCATATCTTTTAAAAATAATGAAAGCTGCTTTGCTTCATTAATTGATTTACCCTTTAAAATACTTGCAAGCATAGAACCAGAAGCTACACTTATTGAACAACCATGCCCTTCAATATGAATCTTCTCAATCGTTTTATCTTTCAATTGCAATGAGAGTTTAACTTCATCTCCACATAATGGATTCATGCCTTCTGCTTCATAATCAACATGTTCAAGAGGAACTTTACCGCATGGTTCACGGTAATGTTCAAGAATAATCTCTTTATACAGTTCATCTAATTTTGGCAGCTCCTGGTTTTGCATTAGGACTATCATTACTCCTCCCTTTTAGTTTCAATTCCTTACATGCACCAACTTCAAAATAATCAAATGCTTTTTTAAGTGCGTGGGCAAAAATATCAATTTCTGCTTTTGTATTATAAAAATAAAAACTTGCTCTTGCAGTTGCTGAAACACCCAATTTTTTCATTAAAGGCTGAGCACAATGATGCCCTGCACGAATAGCAACACCATATTGATCAATTATGGTTGCTATATCGTGTGGATGGACTACTGGATTACTAAATGTGATGATTCCAGCTCCACTGTAATTGTCATTGCGAGGAGCCTGTAAAGGCGACAAAGCAATGACAGGATTATATATTTTCAAGAAATCAAATTGTTTTAATTTTTCTAACGCATATTCTGTAAGTTCCAATTCATGCTTGTAAATATTCTCTAATCCAATTTTTTCTAAATAATCCAATGCAGCACCAAAAGCAATTACATCTGCAATATTCGGTGTACCTGCTTCAAATTTCCATGGAATATCATTTGGAGTAAATCCATCAAAAGTAACTTTTTTAATCATCTCTCCACCACCTAAAAACGGTGGGATTTTAAATAAAAGCTCTTTGCTACCAACTAAGACACCTACACCAGTAGGGCCACACATTTTATGAGCAGAAAATACAAGAAAATCACAACCAAGTTCCTTATAATTTACCTTCATATGAGGAACACTTTGTGCTGCATCAACAATAAATATTGAACCGTTTGTTTTTGCTAAATTTGCTATACGTTTAATATCATTAACGGTTCCGAGAACATTAGACTTATGAGTAATTGAGATTATTTTTGTTTTCTTAGTAATTAGTTTTTCTAATTTTTCATAATCCAATTCATAATTTTCATTAATTGGAGCAAATATTATTTTGCATTTCTTTCTTTCCCGAAGTAGAAACCAAGGGATTATATTTGAATGATGTTCCATTTCAGAAAGTAAAATCTCATCACCTTCATTTACAAGTAACTCACCTAATGAATAAGCTAAAAGATTAATAGATTCAGTTGTATTTCTTGTAAAAATTACCTCTTCATCAATAGCTGAAATAAATTTCTTAACCTTATCTCTAACTGCTTCATAAGCAATCGTAGCCTCTTCTGCCAATTTGTGAGCCCCTCTATGGATATTGGCATTGTATTCCTTATAATATTTAGTCAAAGCACTTATAACAACATCTGGTTTTTGTGTTGTTGCAGCATTATCCAAATAAACAAGAGGCTTACCATCCCATATCTTTCTATTAAGAATTTCAAAGTCTTTTCTAATTCTGTTTAGGTCAAACAAAAAATCTTTCCTCCTATTACTAATCTATTACAACCTCTAATTCCTCTTCTATTTCTGTAACTTTATACGTCGAAATCGGTGCTACTGCTGGCATTCTTTTTGCTTCACCTGTTTTTACATTAAAACGTGCACCATGTCTTGGACACTGAAGCTGGCAAGCTTCCAATAAATCAGCTTCTCCAGATACCAATTCTCCATCATCATGTGAACACACATCTTCTACAGCATAATATTTCCCATCTACATTACAAACTACAATCTTAGCTTCACCAATGATATAGGATCTGGCTTTTCCAGACTTAATTTCTGATTTTTTTATTTTTGTTTTTACACTCATTACAAATTCTCCAGCTTTTTATTTACTTTTTGTCGTATTTGTTCTGCTAGCTTGTCACCTGGAACTCTAGAGATTGTAGGTTCTAAAAAACCTTCTATAATAATTCTCTCGGCTTCCTTTTGGTTTAATCCTCGAGACATAAGGTAAAATATTTGATCTTTGTCTACTTGTCCTAAGAGCAACTCTAAAATTTAATGTAGAGTTTGTATGAGAAGCATCATGATTGATAGTCGTATGATGATCAAACTTTTGAGACTTATCTCCAAGAACAATACCATAAGTGGAAACAGTGGCATTCTCACCAACCAAATCTACTCCTATATCGGTTTTGGAAATCTTACCACCTAATGCAACAATAAGATTCGTAAGCTCTGCATTCTTTTTTAATTCAGCTCGTTGAATACAGTGCTGAATAACACCATCACCATTTGTTTGAAAATTTAAATATGTAAGCTTAGAATTTTCTGCTAAATAAACCTCGCTCAGGAGATTCACTAAAATACTAGCCTTTGCATCAGAAGTAATATCATCAATAACACTAATGTCTGCTCCTTCATCTAAAATTATTAAGATTTTGGTTGATATTAATTCATCACTTCCAGAATAATTCACAGAAATTGATAGAGGCTCTACAACCCTTACATCCTTTGGAACATATAAAAAGTATCCGGTTTTCCAAGTAGCATCATTTAAGCAAGAAAATTTATCAGGAGATTTTTTTATTTGCTGACTAAAGGTATTTTTAACTTGCTCACGCATTTCCTGAAGCTTAAACACATCTTTTATTGGGGCAAGAATAATACCTTTCTTTACATAGTCCTCTGCAATATTTAAGCTAATACTAACAGGGTTTATAGATATCCTGTTATTTTCTAATTCAAACCATTTAGGATCTGAGTATCGCCATAAATGAGAGACTCTGCTTGGAAGTGGTTCTTTCACATAACTTTCATACATACTTATTCTGTGATCGTTTATACAGGCTGGTTCTTCATTTTGTTTTGATATGTCAGAAATAATATTCTTTATCTCTGCTGTTGCAGAATTAGTTGGTGAAATTGGAATTGTACCTTGCTTAGGCATATTAGAACCTACTAGCCTATTTTTCCTTCCATCTCAAGCTGAATTAATCTATTCAACTCAACTGCATACTCCATAGGAAGCTCTTTAACAAACGGTTCCATAAAACCATTAACTATCATTAGTTTTGCTTGTTCTTCAGAGATTCCTCTACTCATCAAGTAAAACAGTTTTTCATCTTCGATTTTACTTACAGTTGCCTCGTGTTCTATCTGAACACCTTTTTCATCAATTTCCATTGTTGGATATGTATCTGAGCGAGATTTTTCATCAAGCATAAGAGCATCACATTTAACTGTTGATTTTACATTTTTTGCTCCTTTATGCACTTTTAAAAGTCCTCTATAACTTGCTCTTCCACCATTGCGGGAAATTGATTTAGAAGTAATTACCGATGTCGTGTTGCAAGCAGCATGAATTATTTTTGCTCCGGCATCCTGATGTTGATCTGAACCACTGGCAAGAGCCACTGATACAACTTCTCCATGAGCTTTTTCACCAACAAGATAAATTGACGGATATTTCATGGTTAATTTTGAACCCATATTCCCATCCAACCATTCAACCACAGCTCCTTCATGTGCTACAGCTCTCTTTGTTACAAGATTAAAAACATTTTTTGACCAGTTTTGAATAGTTGTATACCTAATCTTTGCATTTTTAAGTGCTATTAATTCAACAACTGCCGAATGCAATGAATCTGAACTATATGTTGGCGCAGTACAACCTTCAATATAATGTACAGAACTTCCCTCATCAGCAATGATGAGTGTCCTTTCAAACTGTCCCATATTTTCAGTGTTAATTCTAAAGTATGCCTGCAAAGGTATATCTACATGAGTGTTAGGTGGGACATAAATAAACGAACCACCAGACCATACTGCACTATTTAAAGCGGCAAACTTATTGTCTTCCGGAGGAATAATTGATGCAAAGTACTTTTTTACAATATCAGGATGTTCTCTAAGCCCACTATCCATATCCATAAAAATCACACCAAGTTTTGCTAAATCTTCTCTAAAGGAATGGTAAACAACCTCAGATTCATACTGAGCTGATACACCAGCTAAAAATTTTCGTTCTGCTTCAGGAATTCCTAACCTATCGAAAGTATTTTTTATATCCTCTGGAACTTCATCCCAATTCTTTCCCTGTTTTTCAGTAGGCTTGACATAATAATAAATATTTTCAAAATCAATCTCTCCCAACAACTTTGTATCTCCCCATGTAGGCATAGGTTTACTATAAAAAATATCCAATGATTTTAATCTGAATTCTGTCATCCATTCAGGCTCATTTTTCATCTTAGACATTTTAAGAACAATCTCTTTAGTAAGTCCTCTGTCTGATTTAAATGAGTAATTCTCAGGATCATGAAAACCATACTGATATTCTTGATTTAATTCAAGTGACATATTAACTCACCCCTTCTTTCTCTACAAGCCACTCATAGCCCTTAGTTTCAAGCTTTTGAGCAAGGCTTGCTTCACCAGACTCAATAATTTTCCCGTCAGATATTACATGAACTTTATCAGGCTTAATATAATTTAATATCCTTTGATAATGGGTAATTAAAAGAATGCTGACCTGAGAATGTTTAGCCTTATATTTATTTATAGTCTCAGCAACAAGCTTTAAAGAATCAATGTCTAGTCCAGAATCCGGTTCATCTAAAATAGCAAGCTTAGGCTCAAGTAAAGCCATTTGCAAAACTTCCATTCTCTTTTTTTCTCCACCTGAAAATCCTTCATTGATATAACGTGTTGCAAATGAATGATCTATATCTAACTCATCCATAGCTTCATACAACATTTTTCTAAAATCACGCGGAGATATTTCATTCCCTTTTAAGGCTTTATTTGCTTGTCTAAGAAAATTAGCAACAGTAACACCTGGAATACTCATTGGATATTGAAAACTTAGAAATATCCCTCGCTTTGCTCTCTCATTTGGCTTAAGATTGTTAATAGTCTCATCATTATAAGTAATAGTACCTTTTGAAATTTTATATGCGGGATGTCCCATGATTGTATTGGAAAAACTGCTTTTACCAGAACCATTACGACCCATAAGTACATGTACTTCACCTGGCTTAATTTCCAAATTAATGCCATGAACAATTTCCTTATCTTCTATTTCTACATGCAAGTTACTAATTTTTAATAATGCTGTCATTTTTCTTTTTTAAAATCCTCCCTAATTCTACTTGACTTATTTGTCCACATTTAAATTATTATAATCTTTAATTTCTTTTTCTCCTTCCTTACCAAGTTAAGCACTTGCAGGCAATTTATCCCGAATAAATTTTGTTATTGCATCTTCTTTTGACTCTAATAAGTCTTTCAGTGTAACTTGCTTTAACAATTTAAATAAAACACCTGAAATAGACATCCAAACAGATCTTATAGAACAGCAACTAATATGCACACACTTTGTCTCATTGCCTGGAAACTGGTTACAAGAATTGGTTTCAAAAAACTCACCACTTAAAGCACAAATTACTTCATCCAGATAAATTTTTTCCGGCTCTTTTGATAATCTGTAACCACCTCTTTTACCTCTAACACTTTCAACAAGATTTGCTTGCCTTAATACCATAAGCAACTTTGCAGTATAATCAGGTGTAATTTTTTCAGCTTGTGCAATATCATGCAACGAAGCTAAATTATTATTTACAGTTAATCTTGCAAGTTGTAGCAAACATCTGAGTCCATATTCTTCTTGTGCTGTGATTTTCATTTCCTTAATCGCTCGCTTCGCACAAATGCTCAGCTTGCTCCTTTATCTCGACACTTTTTGGTGAATGAATCACACAAAAAGCTTAAATTAACCAGCTCCTAACTTTCTATCTCTTATTTTGCTAGTAGCTAGCCTAATTATACCCCTAATCTTGAATAATTAGTCAAGATTAACTAAAATAGGGTATAACTAAGATGAACAGTTGAACTTGAGGTTAAAATTATCTTAAATGGAGTTAATACCTAATGTCACAAAATACTAAAGATGTAGTTAATTTAACACCTTCTGCAAAAGAAGAATTACATAAACTTTTGCAAACAGAAAAAGAAAAAAAAGATGGTGTAAGGCTAAGCCTTCTAGCAGGTGGATGTTCCGGGCTTTCTTATAATTTAGAATTTGACAATGTAAAAGAAAACGACCTTGTATCTGATTTAGGCAATATAAAAATAATGATAGATCCAAAAAGTGCTCTATATCTTTTTGGAATTACCGTAGACTATCAAGGTGGGTTAACTGGAAGAGGATTTACTTTTGAAAATCCGAATGCAAAAAAATCATGTGGCTGTGGAACTTCGTTTTCAGTAGGAGACAAAGAAGTAACTTTAGAATTTAAACAAAACACAAATTCTAATGTTTGCCCCGCACCAGAAACCAAGCAAAATAAATAGATCTACACTTAATTTAGACAGCAACAAGACATTCTACATCAATTCTTTAGTTATATAATCTTAGCAAGTAGACTAAATGCTTTTTGCACATCACCAAACAATTCATTTGAAAAATACAAAGCTGTTGTAATAGGACAATTAGTTAAAAAAGCAGTTAAAGAAAAGAAAGGTTTTTATTATACAGAGTATAAATTGTTGCCCAAAAAATGGATTTATAAAAAATCATCTGTTAAAAAATCAAACTTGTTAACAATTAGAATACCTGGAGGAGAACTTCCTAAAAAAGGCATAGTAATAAAAGCATCAACTTCTCCATCTTACATTCCATTAAAGCAAGACGCGGTTTTTTTCCTCGAAGGGACTACTACTAAGCAAAGTGATATTTTTACAATCACAAAAGATGGGATTATAACTAATTGGGATAGTAAGGTTTTATAGTATGAACAAAAAAATTCTTTTAATTACACTAGCTTGTTTGCTTTACTGTTGCATATTACCGTCACAAGCATTCATTAAAATAACAGATCTTGTATTTGATGGTATGTCAGTAGATCCTGATGAATTTGATGTAACATTAGAATTAATTAAAGAAAACAAAAGGAAGAATAAAACAAATGAAGCAAAAGGAAAAGTAAAAAGATTTCCAACCAAATTAACTACCATCACTGCAAGACAAGTAAATCCAAAGAATATTCAGCTTGAGGTAGATACTTCTGAAGTAGTAGCAAAAACAGCCAAAGATATTCAAGGGGCAATCTCAAACGTTAATTTTTTAAATGCAATCAGTGAAGCTATCTCACTTTGGGAAGGTGTAATGATTGCGGATGTTGATTTTGCACCACTTAAATTTGCATCAGGACAGCCAAACCCCGATGATGGACGCAATGTAATTACTTTTAGGGCAGTTGAAGGAATTGAAGGTGCACCAGAAGGAACTCCCATATTTACAATAGTTACATATGCGCGTTCCAAACAAGTGGAGTTTATGGGAAAAAACATAAAAGTAAAACCAGGCACTATCCTAGATGCAGATATAGTTTATGATCCAACCAATGATCCCTGCTTAGCACTTCACACAACAGAAGGAGATTTTAAAATAGGGGGGGATGATATTGCAATTGCTGATGGTGGAATAAATCCAAATGCAGATTTATCAAACTGTACCTTTATCTCAGCAGGTGATGTAACCGATTTAGCAGTCAGATCTATAGCACATATACTTGGTTTAGAAAGCTCAGCAATTGCCAGTGCAGGCTCTGCATCAGTTGGACAAATCATGACAAGATACTCTTTAACCAGTGATGATGAAATTGGTTTAGCAAATATTTATCCAAACAAAGCTACATTAACTAACCATGGTTCTCTTAATGGTAAAGTAACTTTAAACAAAAAGCCTGTTACAGGAGCTCATATAGTTTTAGAAAATACAACAACCGGTGAACCTACTGTAGGAGGAATAACAGATACAAAAGGTAAGTTTGAAATAAATTCTATTCCGGCAGGTTCTTACAATGTTTATGTAGAACCTTTAGATGGTCCTATAAGAAAAGCAGGTTTAGGATTTAGTTTTTTAGGATTCAATGCAAATTTAAATTTCACAACTACCGTACTTCCTGATCCAATAACTATTACAGCAAATAAAAAAACAAGGATTAACAACATTGAAGTAAAGGAATTATCCGCATCAGCATTTAACATAAATCATCTTACAGTGGCACTTACTGAAGAAGATGTCAATGCAAGTAGCGGAGCATTTATTTTACCCATCAGAATAATGTCAGGAGAAACATTAACAGATATTGATTTTTGGGGAAGCAACATAAATCCAGAATTTGGAACATTATCTGTTAGTGGAACTGGTATTACCGTAAGTAATGTAAGAGAGAATAAAAGCATTCCAATTTCACCATTTTTTACCTGTGCTGAGTGTGAAGATACACCGACTTCTATGTGTAGCAGGGACCCAAGATGTGATGTAACAGAAGAAATTGATGAAGAGCCTGACGAGCTGCCTGGAATTACAGTAGATATAACATGTACAGCAGGAACACCGCCAGGTCCAAGGAACATAATCTTTACAGGAGATGTGCTTGATCCTGAAAATCCAAGTTTTGGCTTAAGAGATCAAATAAGCGGTGGGATCATTGTAACCGAAGATTAATTATAGTTATTTCTTTGCAATTGCTTCATTAACTAATTTTTGCAACTCACCACTTTGAAAAAGTTCTCTAGTAATATCACAACCGCCTACAAATTGACCACTAATAAAGACTTGTGGAATTGTAGACCAATGTGAATATTTTTTTACACCTTCTCTTAATCCCATATCTTCTAATACATTTCTAGTTTCAAATGGAACTTGTAATATTTTAAAAATATCGACTACAGCTGCAGAAAATCCACATTGAGGCTCTTCTTTAGTACCTTTCATGTAGACAATGATCTTATGTTCCTTAACTTCTTTATCAATTCTTTGCAATATTTCAGTCATATTTCCCCCACAATTCAACTTAGATTAGATTTTATAACAAACTAACTAATTTTTGTTACAATTTCTATATGCTTACTTTAAGACCAATAGTTCCACCACAAGTTCAAGGTTACTGGCCCTATACCTCATATTATACATTTACATTAGCAGATGCAGACACAAGAGACTTAGCACAGCCAGCGGCTAATGACACAGAAAACTAAATTTCTTCCTCCTCTTCAGGTGTTTCAACAGCTTCTTCACCTGCTTCTTGGATAATATCATTAGCTAACTGTTCATCAAAAGCATCTTTAAGATCAGTAAGATCAAAATCATGTATAGGAGTCTTCTTAAACTTACAAACTATACCAGAAGGCACATCTCCAAATACATCAATTAATCCTCCGCCAGGAGCAACTAGTTTAGGTGGAACTGGGAAACGAATTTTTGTAGTTCCGCTAAGTGTAACGAATTGCTCATTATTAACAGTAACATTACCTATTTTTTTTATTTTAGTAATTATAGTAGAGTTAATTGGATCTCCTTCACTATCTTTCCCAGTATAAATATAAGTATCTGTATTATTATTAACTGTTACTTTTACAGCAAAGACAGCTTGAGCATTTCGTGTCGCAACTAATCTTTTTTGAAGTAATAAATTTACCAAATCTCCTCTTTGTACATTTGGTACTCTGACAAATAAATCTGCTGCTATTTTTTTATTATTGTCATTAATATTAATAACTTCTGCTCTTTCAAAAAGAGCAATTTCTCTATTTTCTTGATCTAAAAAGAATGAATTTCCTTCAGACTTAAAAACAGGGGTCCGAGTTATCAATTCTTGCAAGATTCCCAAGCCTCTACATGTAACATCAGATGGAGGTAAATCAGTAACTATAGAATTTAGAAATTCCTCTGTTGTTGTTTGCGCATAAACAATACTAGGCAAGCAAATTCCAAAAAACATTGCAAAACCAAAAAAAGTAAAAATTAAAATTTTGCTAATAGTATTTTTCATCTGATCTAATTGTAAGAACTTTTGATACATCCGTCCTCTAACTTCATTAAATAACACCACACATAACATTTTAATTTAGCTTCAGTTATACTCTGCCCTATCACCTAGTAAGCAAAACTCTAAACCCAATTACTATACTAGTACAAAAGTCTAGAGGTAGCCCTATGAAATGCATGGTTGCTTAGTTATTACTTTTACTGCTTTTTTGTTAAAATCTCGTAACATTAAAACTTATATTTAAAATTATATCGGGTAAGTAATCAGAGACAAGGAAATTGAAGGAGTAAAAACAACTTTAGTTGGGTACATATTTTTTGATTTATAAACTTAGAAAATACTTCGTTAGTAAAGGATCTAAGCAGGCCTTATTATGTCTGATTAGTTGTATTTTAATCATATTTAGTTGCACTTCAAAAGTACAATCTCAGACATCTAATACATTAGATAACTGTACACAGCAAAATTGCCTAATTAATCCATCTGATGCAGTAATATCAAGCGATGGTTTATTTTTTATCGTAGTGGATGCATCAACAAGCCCAATCATAAGAAAGTTTGATATCACAGAAAGCGGTATCAAAATATCCAATGCAATTGCACTAGACATAAGCAATCCTAAAAAACTTTCTTTAAAAATAGGATTAAGTAAAAATAACAAAAAAGTTTATGTGTTTAGAAAAGCTTCAAACGGTGAAAAGAGTACACTAAAAATTGTAGATCTTACAAATAATTCAGTAAAAAATATCACAAGTGGAACAGATGAAAACAATAATATAACCGCTGTCTCATTTACCAATGAAGACGGAAGCAAATTTCTTGCAACCAGCAGCAATTCTAAAACATACAACTTGTTTACCATAAACACAAATACAGACACAGTTGAAAACACTACTTCTCTACCAGATGAAGCTGGTTCTATTGCAACAACACCAGATTTTAGAAAAGTAGCCATTGCATTTAAAAATGTTTTTACCCAATCCATAGCAATTTATGACATAGAGAGCAATAGGCTGACAAGGTTTGATACACCAGAAGATATTTTTTTTAAAGTAGATGATCTTGTTATAAAAGGTGATTTTGATATTCAAGGTAACAGTTTGATTTCAACAGTAAGCGGTAATCATGCTCTTGTATATTTAAATACAAGGGACAATAATTTAACAATTAAAATCTTAGATAATAAATTAGATGGGCAATCGCTTGGCACCATTTCCAGAGATGGGAATACAGGTATTATTTGTGGCAGTTTTCTTAAAGACCCCAGAGGATTCAAACTTTACAAAATCAACTTGGCAAATAATTCCTTTAAGATAGAAGATTCAATTAAAGTAGAAGATGGCAGCAATGTTTTAGACATTGATATAACACCCGATCAAAATAAAATCTTAGTTCTAACTTCCCAGTCTGGTAATAAAACTCTAAAGGTATTTAATCTCACAGACTTGTCCCCTATCAAAGACATCGTTCTCTCATCAGATACTACAAATAGTGTTTTAGTTGTTGATCCCAATGGGGATTTTGGCATATCGCTCAATCCACAAAGTGAAAAACCAATAAATATTATAACCAATGTAACAGAAGGACCAATTTTCAAAACTATCACTCCAAACAAGATCTCACAAAATGGCGGCACACCATTTATTGTCGAAGGTTTTATTAATCCAAAAATTTTTTCATTTGATGATACCAACGTTTGCTTTGGTAACAAAAACTTTTGTGCAACAAATATAAAAGTTTCAGAAGATGGAACACAAATCTCCGGTCTTTCACCAGAAACAAAAACTACAGGAATTACAGATCTTATATTAACTGCAAATCCAGCAGAAAAACCATGTAATCTAGATCTAAATATTTGTGTAAGTTGCGCATTCCCAAAATGTGCTAAAGATCAGACTCTAACAAAAGGAAGCTGTTGTGAATGTTCTAGATGTATTTATGACACAAGTACTTATAAAAATGCAGTAGAAATCGTAAAAGGCACAACACTATCAGATACTACACCACCTGAAATTTCCATTTCTACCCCTGAAGATTCCTCACTGCACGGTACAAAATTAGTAAAAATTGAAGGTAGTGTAGACGGAACAGGCTCATCAGTAGAAAGCATTACAATCAATGGGACTGAAGTAAAGGGCTCTAAAACAAAAAAAGATAATGTGGTTAATTTTGAAGCAAATATAGACTATAAAGAAAATGGTACTTTTGACATAAAGGTTGATGCAACTGACAAAGCAGGCAATACTTCTGAAAAAACGGTACAAGTAAAAATTGACATTGAAAAACCAAAATTATCAAATATTGAATCAGGAAGAGATGATAATGGGGGATTCACAATATCTGCTAGTGCTGATGGGACAGGATCAAAAGTCAAAGCAATTAAAGTAGACAACAAAAAAATAGAATTTGAACCTTCTGAGCAAGTAAATTTTTCTGCTGCTAGTATACATATGCCAATAATTGTTGAAGTAGAAGATGAGGCAGGCAATAAAGATACATTTAATATAACAGTAACAAACGAGTCACAAAAACCAATTATCACTATAATTTCACCTACTCATGAATCAGCTTCCAGATCCACTAGGATAATTGTCAGAGGAACCATTGATGGAAACGGTAGTAAAGTCAAAGAAATATTTATTAATGATGAGAAAATTAGATTTTCAAGTAGAAAAGACACGACAGAAGTAGCCTTTGCTCATAGGCTAACTTTTATTAGTGATGGTACTTATGAAATTAATGTTAAAGCAACAAATGAAGCTGGGCAAACTAGTGAACGAAATATTATAACCACCATTGATAGAGTTGCCCCTTTAGCTAATATTTCAGCTCAGGTTAATAGCAATAATCAAATAGAAGTTCAAGGTACTGCTGATGGTACTGGTTCCAATGTAGTTTCTATTTTAATAAATAATATTCCTGTAGATTTTGCTCCTGATGAAAAAGTAACTTTTTCTACAACTACTACTTCTACCCCGATAAGAATTACAATTATCGATGCTGCTGGTAATCGTACAAGACAAGATGTCGAATTCTTGGAAGCAATACCTCCAGTAATTACCATTGACTCTCCTGCTAACCTTCAAGCATTTCGTTCGAAAGCCATTAGGGTTACTGGTACCGTTGATGGAACAGGCTCTCCTGTTGCTTCTGTTACTGTAAATAATCGCAACGCTGGTTTTAATAGAAACTCTGAGAAAGTTAAATACTCTGGTTCTGCAATCTTCCAAGAAGATGGTATTTTTGACGTTAAAGTAACTGCAACTGACAAAGGTGGTAACTCTGCAGACAGTTCTATTAAAGTTATCATTGATTCTGTCATTCCTTCTGTTATTGCTTCTGCTGAGTTTACTAATGATGGTCAACTTAAAATATCTGGTACTGCTAATGGCACCGGTTCTAATGTTTCCTCTATTCTTGTAAATAGTACTTCTGCTGAGTTTACCCCAGATTCCTCTGTTGATTTTTCTGTTATTATTCCTAATTCTTCCTCCATCTTCATCACCGTTACCGATTCGGCTGGGAATAGAGTTC
>JACOTS010000107.1 GCA_016178265.1 Candidatus Melainabacteria bacterium | reverse complement strand
GGATTAAAATCAATAAAAATAGAAGACAAAGAAGAGCTTAAATATATAGAAAATAATTAAACCTTTTCAGCAATTATTACACCATAAATAGTGCTTTCATCTGGTTTTATATAAATTTTTTCACCATAACCAAGCTCATCTAACATTTCTAAATATGTTTTTGAATACTTGTAAACGCCAACTCCAAAATCATCATAAAAAAGATATCTGTACTCCCAATTAATTGTTAAATCCTCATTATCATCTACAAAAGGCTCACAAATCAGGAGTTTTCCCCCTGTTTTAAGTACTTTCTTTGCTTTTTCCAAAAGCATTTTACAAATATCAGGTGCCCAATCAGCAAGCACACGTGAAAAATACACTAAATCAAAATCACTTGCTGGGAAAAGATCTTTTCTAAAATCACCTTCTACAAGTTTTACTTGAGAAAATAAATTGTTTTTATTTACATTATTTCTTGCCATGTTAATTGCAAATGGCACATCAAAGACTGTGATCTCTAAATTAGAAAATTTCTTTGCAAAAGTACACGCTAGAGTAGCATCATTACCACCCACATCAAGCACTTTAGATATTGTATTTAAATTTATCATCTTTTCGATTGTTTTAGCAGCTGACTCAGATGTAACCCTCATCCATAAACTTAAATGCTCCATAGCTTCCTGAGTTTTAGGTGGCCATCTAACGGCTTCAGGAAGAGGTATTCCTTTTAAAACCTGAACAAGGTTTAAATAAGCAATGTTTCTCCAAAAATTTATACTATCTTGATAAAAATAGCTTTCGCTACCACCTGTCCCAAAAAGTGCAGTTAAAAGAGGAGATGCCGCATATCTTTTCTCAACACAAGATTCATACAGAATCTCAATTACAAGTCCAATATGACAAAGCAAATTAAGCCACTTTGCTGTCCTATGATTATCTAACCCAAAACTATTTGCAACTTCTTTGGCACTGAGAGATCCATAGCTTGCAAAAAGTGCTGGCAAATTTAATTCTAATACTGACTCTAAAAGTTTTGTTTTTGCACCACCAGCAAGAAACTCATAAAACAATCTCTCTGTTTCTTTTAAGGAATATTGCTTTTTTACCTCTATTTTTTGCATATTGACTATGTGTTTATTTTACAACCAATGATTCAACCTTTGCACCTTCTTCGGAAGTACTTAAAATCTGAAACTTACTTTCAACATTAAACTCTTTCCATTTTTCTTGCATTGCTGTTCCAATTGTTTCTGCTTCAGCCTTATCATTTATAAATGCTGCAAGCGTAGGACCAGCACCAGATAATGTAGCACCAAGTGCACCAGCTTTTAATGCTTCTTGTAACACCAAATCCATTCCAGGTACTAAATCTTTTCTATATGACTGGTGAAGTCTGTCTTGAAATCCAATCTTAAGTCCTTCCCAATCCTTATTGAGTAGTGAAGCTAAAAGATATGCGGTACAACTTATATTAAATACTGCATCATTATAAGGTACCTTTGCAGGAAGTAATTCCCTAGCAATTCTTGTTGGCAAATCAAAATTAGGAGTAATTACAACTAAGAGAAGCTCAGAAGGAAATGGAAACTTATGAACAAACACCTGTTCATCTTCTGAGTAAGAAACCGTTAATCCACCATAAAGAGCTGCTGCAACATTATCAGGATGCCCTTCTAATTTTGTTGCCATGCTTAAAATATTTTCCTTTGAAAAAGGATTTTTCAACAAATAATTTGCTGCAACAAGCCCACTAACAATAGCAGTTGCACTGGAACCTAGTCCTGCTGCCATTGGTATCTTAGAGTTAATAATAATTTCAACCCCAGGAGGTGATTTTCTTTGCTTCTTAAATGGGGCACAAAATGATCTGTATACAAGGTTGGTACTATCTTCCGGCAAAGATATAGCAGAATCCTGACGGATAGTAACACCTGACTCTTTAATTTTAAAAGTAAATTCATTACAAAGATCGAGTGCTAGAGACAAAGTATCAAACCCTGGTCCCAGATTAGATGTTGATGCCGGAACAGTTACCTTTATAATGTCTGTCATAGAATTTTTCTTTAACTCCTATCTTGCAATTTCTAGTTCTTGTTTTTGGTTTTGTAGAATGGCTTCTGCCAATTTTAAATCTTCTGGATACGTAATCTTAATATTACTCCTTTTTCCAATAACTAGATCTACCTTACCACCTAGGAGTTCTACTAATTTTGCCTCATCAGTTACCACCGGCTTATCAACACATATTTCACAATACTTTTTATATACTTCACCTAAAAGTTTATATTGAAAAACTTGAGGCGTTTGCACAGCATACAAATTCCTTCTATCTATAGTTGTTTCTACTACCAACCTGTCATTATCGTATTTTGCTTTTTTTATAGTATCTGATACAGGACATGCAAGCACACAAGCGCCATTTGCCTCAGCACAATTTATACATTTCTCAAGATCATTAAGATCAAACAAAGGTCTTGCAACATCATGAATAATAACTAAAGTAGTATTTGGATTTAATTCTTTAAATCCAAGCAAAACTGAATCCTGGCGAAGTTCTCCCCCTGCAACAATTTTTATTTTAGATTTATCTCCACCGTAGTTATCAAGTAAACTTTTAGTTCCACTTATATCATTCGAAACAACTATTATTTCCTGTAAATTGTCCAATACTAAAAATTGATCGAGCGAATAAAACAAAAGCGGCTTATTATCAAGCAAAATAAATTGTTTTGATGTGCCAGCATTTAGTCTAGCTGAACTACCTGCCGCAGGTATGATTACTGATATGTTTTTATTTCTTACCATTGGATTTTTTATAAGCTTCTACAACCTTGCCCAATATTAATTCTTTAACTTCTGAAAACGGTTTTTTGATATTAATTCCAGCAGCTCTCTTATGACCTCCACCACCAAGAGACATAGCAATTTCACTTACATCCAGATTAGTATGGGATCGAAGGCTAACTTTTATTTCATTCTCATGTTCCCTAAAAAATACACCCAGCTTCACTCCTCTCGTACGCATCACATAGTCAACTATATCCTCCGTATCTTCTCCAGTTGCATTGAGTGAATTCATTTCTTCTTTAGTAACATACGTCCATCCAATATCCCCATTTTCTAAAACTGCAAGATTTTTTAATCCAATGCCAAATATTTTAATTGTCTTAAATGGTTTTTCAAGAAACACCTTTCTATATACGGCTTCACTGTCTGCTCCTAGTTTAATAAGTTCTGCCCCCCAACTCAGTGCTTCTGCATTTGTATTAGAGTTAGCGAAACATCCTGTATCAGTTAAAAGAGTTACATAAAGCAGGGTTGCTATTTCTTTAGATATTTTTACATTTAATTCTTTTGCAAGCCAATATACTAACTGTCCTGTACTAGTAGCATCAGCTTCTATCCAATTTATTGTTGCAAACTTTTCATTGGAAATATGGTGATCAATATTTATCGACTTTTTTGCCTCTTGAAACAACTTACCGGCTCTGCCTAAACGCTTGAGTGAACCACAATCAAGACTAAAAGATAGATCATGTTTGTTTTGAATATTTTTATCTTCTGGGTTTTTAATTTGGTCAGCATAAGGCAAAAATTTAAATATTTCAGGCACAGGATCAGACATAACAAAATCAACCTTAT
>JACOTS010000106.1 GCA_016178265.1 Candidatus Melainabacteria bacterium | reverse complement strand
TGGTATACAGTGGAAGGACAACTTGCATAAAAAATATTGTTTGCAGTTTTTTCAAATACATGATGAATATGTCCAAAAAGTACTGCTTTAACATTTCCATACTTTTGAATCACTTGATTAAATTCTACAGAATTTCTTAAAGCCATTTTATCTATCCACAAGCTATTTACCAAGACAGGCTGATGATGTAAAAATATTATTGCATTTTTTGATTTATGAACTTCTAGTGTATTAGTTAATTTTTCAAGCTGTGTTTTAGACAAGAACCCTGCTTCCTGAGGATATCTTGAAGTATTTAGACAATAAATAAGCCATTCATTTAACACAAATGATGAGTCAACTGTTTCATTGGTCCAGTTATAATGAAAAACTTTATTTACAGCATTCATATCATCATGGTTACCAACAAGAATAGAGTATTTCAAACCAGTTGTCTCAAGAATATTTTTTAATTCCTGATAAGATTCAACAGATGCATCTTGGGAAAGATCCCCAGTCAAAAACAAGAGATCTGGTTTTGTTGCAAGACCACTAATATTTTTTAAAGCAAGTTTGAAATTCTCATGCGGATTTGAATTATTAAGCAACAAATTACTATCCTTATAAAGATGCATATCGGAGAGCTGCACTATGGTAATTGTTTTCTGCATAATAAGATTTTAGCTGGCTAAATTTATTCTACCAAGTAAAAAATATATTTCATTGATTATTTATTACTGATTATCATCCTTAGTTAAAATATTTCTTACGGGAGTAAATGTTGTTGAAAATATACCTCTATAAATATCTCGTACATCAACAATAACTCCTTTAAACAACCTTTCAATCAAAAATCCTTTGCTTCGTTCAGCATAAGCTAGCCTTTTTGCATACTCCTCTAAAGTCAAAGAATGATCATTAACTGTACCCTCAAGCTGAGTTGTTTTAGTTTGCAGAACACCAACATTGGTTTCAACAGTTGCAAGTTTTTGTTCAATTTGATCTACCCGTCCTTGAATAGCCTTAATTTCACCAGAAAACTCATCAAGAAGATCAGCAAGCTTAGCTAAATCTTCTCTATCCAAAGCAACTTCATCACTAAAATAAGTTGCTAAATCATATACTGCTGCAGCAAGTTCAAATCTTGTGCCTTTTGTTTCACCACGAAATGTACCATCTGGATATCCTTCAAGCACATCATACTTCTCAACTAATTCTCTTACGGCATTATATGCCCATTCATTGCCTTCCACATCAGATAATTCCCCAACAGATACAACTGTAGAATCCTTTTGTCTGACTCCTTGTGCAAAAGCAAAACTAAAAGCTTGCATGTGAATAACAACAACTAAAAATAAGCAACATATCTTTTTCATGATTTACCTCTATCCACTACCCAATTATCACTCATTCATAATTAAAATCCAAGCAAAAAATCACATAAATATGCAAAATATTATAATTACTATTTCTTATCAATTTACTCTTTATTAACCCTAAAATCCAACATAAAGTCATTACCAATTGGTTTATAGTTAAAAAGACTAAATCTAATAGGCTTTGTTTCTAAACCGTTGCTATTAAAAACAATGCCTTCCATCTTGTCAGTATCATTAAATATTGTTGGTGCCAGAAATAAAATATATTGATCCAAAAGGTGCCATTGGAATAAGAAACCTGCAAATCTAGGCCCACACTCAATTAAAACACTTAATATATTTTCTTCAGCTAATTTTTCAAACACTTCTCTTACATTTATTAACCCATAAGAATCAACATTACACTCAACTACACCAAGCAAATCATTAACTTTTTTATATGCATTTAGCTTGTCAGGTAGATGTCCCTTTTTTGTTACAAGAAATACCTTTGCATTATCTTTGTAAACATTTGAACTAGGATCAGTTTGAAGTTTAGTATCTAAAATAACTCTTACCGGGTTACGTGAGTATTGAATATCCCTTACCGTAAGTTGTGGATTATCAGCAAGAACAGTTGATGCCGTAGTTAATACTGCATCATAAGTATTTCTTAGTTGAAAAGTTACATCTTTTGCCTCATCTGATGTAATCCATCTTTGCGTTTTATCCTTAAGCGCAACTTTACCATCCATTGTCTGTGCTAATTTTAATGTAATCCACGGGAGTTTTTGTTTAACCCATTGTAAAAAGAACTTATTTATCTCTTTCCCTTCTTCTTCCAAAAGCCCTTTGATGATCTTAATATTATTTTTTTTAAGAATATCCTCACCGCATACACCAGAAGGCAGGTGAGGATCAGTATTTGAAAATATTACTTGTTTAATACCACTTTTTATAATTTGCTCTGTACATGGAGGAGTTTTTCCAATATGGCAACATGGTTCTAAATTAACAATTAAAATGCCATCTTTAGATAACTTACCTGCTTTATCAAGTGCAACACATTCTGCGTGGGGACTACCTGCTTTTTCATGATAGCCTTTTCCAACAGGATTGCCATTTTTATCTAGTACAATTGCTCCAACAAGTGGATTTGGGGACGTCCTGCCTAATGCTTTATTTGCAAGCTCAAAACATTCTTGCATGTAGTATTCAGCCTGCGTAAGATCTATGTCATGGCTCATAACTTTATCATTATAACGAATGAGAAAATAAGAATATAGTAAGCGTTAAGAAACTTACCTCTTATCTCTTACCTACTACTCCCTAATGTATTATTTAACGGATTTTCAACAACAACTGTTCTCCTGCTAATTACAACAGGATAATCAATGTTTTCAAGCTCTGCAAGAACACTAATAAAATACAGACCAGTCATTGACTGATAGTTTAGTGAGATCTTGCCATTAAACTCCCCATTAGAACTTACTTTAATACCACCTTCAAAAGGAATTTCTTTTGGCGGTGAATTCTGCAAGCTATGGAGAAAAACCGGAGCTAAAATAGCAGATGCCCCACCAGTAAAAGGTGATGCACCTATTGCACCAATAAATCCAAGTGTTTTTATTAGTTTTACAAGTCTGGCTTTTGTTTTACTACCATATGCAATATGATCCTGCGGCGGGAAATAAGGTATCAAATAATCATTATCAAAATTATCATAATTAGGCTCCTGATAATGAAGGGTTTGATCATAATAAGCTACCGAAATAGCTTTAAATTTAAATGGAGGATTTACTTTACCAGATACTTTAATTTCTTCATCTAACGATACAGATGGTGCCAGTGGAGCAAATGTACCACCTACTGTAGTCAATTCCACTATTGCTGTAAGTATTTTTTTAAAATCATTCTTTGCAGCACCAACACCAACATGGGTAATAAAGGGGCTAAAAAACACTTTTGAATCATCTTCATTAGCTTTTAATGCCTCTATTAAATATTCTGCTAAAAGCGGGGTTAGTTTTGTATTTTCACCCTCATAATTTTCAAATCCTTTTATTATTTCAACAACAGCACCACTGCCTCCAGCATCCGTATAACGTTCATCAGGACATTTACCTTGCAAATCACAATATGAAAAGTAGGAATTAGTAACTAAGTCATTTGCATATTCCCTTGCAACAAGATTAGATATTGGATCAATAGAAAGAGTTAATAATCCCTTATAACTTCGCTCATTATTAATAAGTTGAATCACATAATCTGAGAACTGCTCAGGACTTAACTCTTGTGTTTCCTGATTTTCATAGCCTTGCGCACAAACATTACACAAATAAAAAGAAGAAACAAATATCGCCAAACAAAAAACAACAATTAGTTTCTTCATATTCATCTGGCAATCTTGGTTTCGACAGGGTACATTTTTTCTATTACATCTTTATACTTTTCTTCAACAAATTTTCTTTTCACTTTAAGGGTTGGTGTTATCTCACCAGAGTCAATTGTAAAATCATTTGGCAATAAGGTAAATCTTCTTATTTGTTCATAATCAGCAAATGGAGCAGTTCTATATTTAACTTCTTCACTTATAAGATTAATAATTGCCGGATCACCCACCAAATCATTTATATCCAATGAAGATAAAGCATTTGCTTTTGCATATTCCAATATTTTTGCTTGCTCTAAAGTTACTAAAGCAGATAAATACTTTCGTTTATCACCAATAACAATAACATTGCTTATATAAGGAGACATTCTAACTGCATTTTCAATATTTTGAGGAGCAACATTTTTACCTGCAGAATTAACAATAATATCTTTTTTTCTATCAGTAATTTGCAAGAAACCATCTGAATCAATTTGCCCAATATCACCAGTACAAAACCACTTTTCCTGAAATGCTTCTTTATTTTTTTCTTCATTTTTATAGTAACCAGAAAAAACATTAAACCCTTTAACAAGTATTTCACCATCTTCTGCAATTTTTATTTCAGTACCAGGAAGTGGTTTACCAACTGTTCCAAGTTTATTATCCTTTATAGTATTGGTAGTAGCAGGAGCTGTTGTCTCTGTTAAACCATATCCTTGCAAAACAACATAACCAAGCATATGGAAATATCTTGCAATATCAATAGACAAAGGTGCACCACCAGAAACAAAACAATACATCATTGGCGCAAGCTTTCTTCTTATTTGTGACATAACCAATAAATTTGCAACTAAATATTGAATGTAATTAAGAATAAAATCAAAAGAAAAATACTCTTTGCTATTTTTTGCATCAACGAATTTCCCGGAAACTAAAAATGCCCAATCTAACATTTTCTTTTTAAATCCATTAGCCTTACTTAATTCACCTTCAAGTTTTGCATAAATTTTTTCTAAAATTCTTGGGACCACCATCATAACCATTGCTCCCGAATCTTTCATCGATGTTGCAATTTGATCAATATTAGAACAATAAGTAATTGTAGCTCCCACTGAAATCGGGAAATGCAATCCTACAACTCTTTCAAAAACATGAGACAATGGCAAAAACGATAAGAATTTATATGCCTCACTGACAGGTAAAAGCTCCGGCAAAACATTCAGCACACTTAAAATATTTTTATGAGTCAACATAACTCCTTTAGGATTACCAGTGGTCCCTGAAGTATAAATGATAGTTGCAAGATCATTAATAGATACACTATCAATATAATGCCTAAGAAATACCGGATCCCTTTTAATATTACGTTTTCCTTTATAACGTAATTGTTGCAAGCTTAATATGCGTCGATCATCTGTTGGCAAATCACCAAAATCATCAATAACAATTGCATACTTAACGTAGGGCAGCTTGTCCCATTGTCCTCTAATTTTTTGCAACTGACCCTTATTTTCTACAATAGCAATGATTGCTTCTGAATTGTTTAAAATATAATTCACACCTTCATCAGGCAAACTTGGATAGATAGGTACTACAACTCCGCCACAACTTAAAACAGCAAAATCACAAGCAGCCCACTCATACCTTGTGTCTGAAAGAATTACAACTGTCCCACCTTTTTCTAAACCAAGTTCAATAAGACCATATGCAATTTCAGAAACAATATTTGAAAGTCTATTCCAGGACACTGTTCTATACGGCTCATTTCGCCTTATTCTATATTCAAAAGCAACATCATTTTTACGTTCATGTACCTTTTGAAAAAATAATTGTGGTAAGCTTTGTACTTGCATAATAAATATTTTAGCCAATATTACCGACCTTTATTTACTTATATACCACTTTATCTCATGTTAGTATAGTAAGGGTATCAAATCATGACCGTTATATTAGATAGCAATGAAATCACTAAAACTTTACGCAGACTTACACATGAAGTGATTGAAAATTATGTAGATCTAAGCAAGCTTGTACTTATTGGAATAGTAACAAGAGGAGAATACATTGCTCTTAGAGTAAGAGATTTAATTAGACAAATTGAAAAAACAGATCTCCTATACGGTTATCTGGACGTAACACTTTACAGGGATGATCTGGATAAAAGAAAAGCTTTAAAACCAAGTAAGTCAAGCAATGTACCAAATGTAGACGGGAAAAATGTTTTGCTTATAGATGATGTACTATTTGAAGGAAGGACTGTAAGAGCAGCGTTAGACGCCTTAAGAGATTTTGGCAGACCTGAATCGGTAAAACTTCTTGTGCTAGTCGATAGGGGCGGGCGTAAACTTCCTATTTCTGCTGATTTTACAGGAAAATGCATCCAGACAAATCCAACCCAAATTGTTAAAGTAAACATTACTGAAACAGATGGTAAAGATTCAATTGAACTTTTAAACAAAGTTCCTGTATCCTAGTTTTATCGATGCCTACAGAAATATTAGTAAAAGTTAAAAACCTAACGAAAAAATATCCGATTCAAAAAGGATTTTGGTCAAAAACCATAGGACACATTCATGCTCTAAACAATGTTAGTTTAGATATTAATAAGGGTGAAATTATAGGTATCGTTGGTGAATCAGGATGCGGTAAATCAACATTAGGAAAATTAATTCTAAGGTTATTAGAACCAAGCGGTGGTGAGGTTTTTCACAACAACGTAAATATTTTTAATGTGACTGGGAAGGAACTAAGATCATTAAGAGAAAAAATACAGATAGTATTCCAGAATCCATATTCAAGCTTAAACCCCAGAATGAAAATAAAAGATATTGTAGCTGAACCACTTATTGTTCATAAAAAATGTACTAGTAAGAAAGATTTGGAAGCCAAAGTAACTGAGATTTTAGGGCTTGTAGGACTAGAAAAAGATTACTTAGACAAATATCCGCACCAATTATCAGGAGGACAAAGACAAAGAATTGCTATTGCAAGGACTCTTTCACTAAATCCTGAGTTTCTTGTACTGGATGAGCCAGTGAGTGCACTAGATGTTTCCATTCAGGCACAAATACTTAATCTTTTGCTGGATCTGCAAAAAAAACTTGGGCTAACATATCTTTTTATTTCACATGACTTGTCAGTAGTTAGTTACATTGCAAACAAAATTGCTGTTATGTATTTAGGTCATATAGTAGAGGTTGGTTCAAAAAAAGATATTATTCAAAATCCTCAACATCCATACACAAAAGCCCTACTTAGTGCTGCACCTAAAATACATGGCTCTCAAAATGAAAAGATTATCCTAAAAGGCGACATAGCTGATCCATCCAATATTCCATCCGGCTGTGTTTTTAGAACCAGATGCCCAATTGCAAAAGACAAGTGCAAAGATATAATTCCCAATTTAGAAAAACATAATAATCAACTAGCTGCTTGTCACTATGCGGGAGAATTCTAGGAGTTAGACATTAGTGTTGTTCTAACTGGCTTAAATATTTAAGTCTCATTCTTTCAGCTTCTGCGAAATTAGATGAATCAACAGTAAACATTTTTATAAAATTAAGAGGTACAAGGTTCCTGGCATAACTTCTTAGTTCCGGAGAATCATCATAACCATAACTTTCAATTTCTAAATAATCTTGTCCTACCCTTACAACTTTACCTGCAATACCACTTCCATCATGGAAATATACCTTTATCCACTGTTTGCTTTCTGAAGCTCTTTCTAATCTTGACTTTATATTCATAATTTCACTAATTGATTGATTTTTTTAATATAGCTTACTTATGTATTATGATCAACATTATTTATATACCAATTACCTATTAAGTAAAAGAAAATTAACAATTAATAAATTATTTGTTACTGCTCAGCTAGCATAGTATTTTAAGATTAACTAGTCAAAAGGTAGGATTTTATCCGATTTATTCGGTAAAATCTGAATAACAGTGTTAAGAAGTACCTTAAAATGCACTATGGAAAACCGGCGAAGCTCATTCGTGAGCAAGCCGGTGGTAGGCAGAAACAAATATTTTGCTATTACTCTTAACCTTCTTAACTATAAGTTGTTTTGCTTTTTGCATAGATTTTAAAGCAGAAATTCCTTTTTCTTGAATAGCAAATACATGTTCAATTCCTATCTTTTCCCAATCAACTTTTCTATCATAATTTCCACATACAATTACCACTGGTTTATGCAAAAGTTTTGCTAAATCCAATAATTTATAAACTCCTTTACCATACATAGTTTGCTTATCCAGATAGCCTTCACCAGTAATGATTAGATCTGCATTTTTTACTTCATGTTTAATTGGAAAGAGTTTTGCAAGATAATCAAAACCTTGATACAGTTTAGCATTTAAAATCACAAACAAACTATAAGCTACACCACCAGCAGATCCAGTCATTGGTAATTTAAAATATTTTTTTCTTGTATTTTTCTCGATTTTCTCTATTTCTTCTATTACATTTATATAATTTTTCATTCCTTTTTCTAATAAAAGTCTCATTTTTTTATTTGCACCTTTTTGCTGTGCATAACAAGCAACTGCTCCATATTTACCAAGAAGTGGATTTTGTACATCACATAGAACAATAAACTCACTCTGTTTTACTCTTTTATCCAAACATCTAAAATCAATCTTATGAATTAGTTTTAATGATTTTCCACATGGCAACAGCTCTTCGTTTTTCTTATTTAAGAATCTAACACCAAGTGCTGACAAAATACCAATGCCAGCATCTACCGTTGCACTGCCGCCAAGTGAAATTATAAATTTCTTACAACCTTTATTTAAGGCATCAAGGACTAATTCACCAGTTCCATAAGTTGAAGCTAAAAGCGGATTCAGCTCATTCCTCTTCAAAAGCACTATACCAGAGGCTTTAGCAAGTTCTATAACTGCAATTTCTCTATTTAAACAAAGCCATTTTGATTTAATTTTTCTCATTAAAGGATCATGCACAATGCAATTAACATATTTTGATTTTTTAAGATATTGTTTTATGATATCAATAGTTCCATCACCACCATCAGCGATTGGAAGAATTTTAGTTTGGCAAGAAAGTCCTTGAAGACCCTCCTTAATAGCATATGCAACATCAATTGCTGATAGGGAATTTTTAAAAGCGTTAGGGGCTATTAGAATTTGCTTTTGCATAATAAATAAATACTAGCACTAACCAAGAAGCAAGAGACAAGAATACTAGCCTTCTTGCTTCTTGCTTCTTGTTTCATGCCTCTTGTTTCTGATAAAATATTCAATATGATGCAAAAAGGTTACTATGGAAAATACGGTGGAAAATTCGTTCCAGAAACATTAATCCCAGCTCTTGAAGAATTAGAAAAAGGATTTCAAAAAGTCAAGCACGATAAACACTTTAAAAAAGAACTTGATTACTTACTAAAACATTATGCAGGAAGACCAACTCCTCTATATTATGCACAAAGGCTTACAGAACATTATAAAAAAGCAAAAATCTTTCTTAAAAGAGAGGATTTATTACATACAGGTGCTCATAAAATAAACAATTCAATTGGGCAAGCACTTTTAGCTAAAAGACTTGGAAAAAAAAGAATCATTGCTGAAACAGGTGCAGGACAACACGGCGTAGCTTGTGCAACAGCTTGTGCATTACTTGGTATCAATTGTGAAATTTATATGGGTAGCAAAGATATTAAAAGACAAGAGCTAAATGTATTTAAAATGAAATTATTAGGTGCAAAGGTTCATGAAGTAAAAAATGGCTCTATGACCCTAAAAGATGCTATTAATGAAGCAATCAGAGATTGGATTACTAATATAGAATCCACACACTATATAATTGGCTCAGTTGTTGGACCGCATCCTTATCCTGAAATAGTAAAGTGTTTTCAATCAGTGATAGGAAAAGAAGTAAAAAGTCAATTGCCAAAAAATAAATTACCAGACTATATAGTTGCATGTGTTGGTGGTGGTTCAAATGCAATTGGCATTTTTACCCAGTTTATTGGAAATAAAAAAATAAAACTTATTGGTATTGAAGCTGCAGGCACATCTATAAATAATAAAAATGGAAAAAACGCTGCTACACTTTTACTAGGTAAACCAGGAGTGCTACATGGAAGTTACAGTTATGTTCTCCAGGACAAAAATGGTCAAATCAAAGAAGCACATAGTATTTCAGCAGGCTTAGATTATCCGGGAGTTGGACCAGAACATTCTTTTTTAAAAGATAGTAGACTTGCAACCTATAAAACAATCTCTGACAAGGATGCTATCGCTGCATTTTATTTACTATCAAAATTAGAAGGGATTATCCCGGCATTGGAATCTGCTCATGCTATTGCATACCTTAAATATTTAATGCCTAAAACAAAAAAGGATGAAACTGTGGTTGTATGCCTTTCTGGAAGAGGGGATAAGGACATAAACACAATACTGGAAACTAGTGCCTAGCAGCTAGAATTTAGAGATGTAATTATAAAAAAATAATAAAGATTCTTAGTAAGGTTAAGAAATTATAGACAGAGACTTCTTAACTTTCATAAAATCAATCCAGGCAAAGTAAAAGCTTTGTCTTTTATTTATTTTATATGTCTATTTAAAACTAATATGAAAATACCTTCAATTCATAAATCGCAATACGGGTATAGCGAGGTATACCCATGGGATGACTGTGCTCATAAAGATTTTCAAGGCTTTAAAGGTAAAGAGTGGGCTGAAGAAACAGCAAAATTATCTAACCATAGTGTTAATTCATACATCATAGAAGCTATTCTAAAAATCCCTTCTTACTTTTTATTTCACTCAGACTTACAAGACAAATGGTGGGCAAAAGGAATTTTTACTATAGAAAGAATAACAGGTACCTTTGGGGACATGTTTAGAAATATGATTTATGGACATAAAAATAACAACGGGGATCCTGATGACAATATTGGCGCTGAAATTGCAGCAGGTGCTAATGAACATTTCTCAGTTGGAGTTATCAATAATCATATGCAAACAAAAGTTAAATTTTTAAGTTCAATACTAGGTCTCATTGATCCAGAGGTTGCAAATGATCTTGAATGGGCTGTTATTAGAGCATTTGACGGCATCTGGTGGAGAAGCATGGGAATGCATTTAGCATATGGACCTAACTTTGGTCCAAGAGTATTAAGTACCATATTAGGAAGTAAAAAAGAAGAAAATGCTGATCCATTACTATCACTTAGTTTTATAAAAAATAAATTCATTGAACATTGTACAAATTTAAAAAAAGCATTAGGTGATATACAAAAACATTCTAAAGATAGCAAAGAACATGAAAAAGCATTTTTAGGTATATGCGAACATGCAGATAAAATAACATCTTCCTTTATGCCTATAGTCAACGCACTGAATGTAATTGGTGATTTTGGAAGACCAATTGCTAGAAGACTAGGAATAGAAGGTATCCCAAGAAACACTTTTAGAATTTTAAGTGTGATAGATAGACCATTCTTTTGGATTACAGATTTCTTTAGATATTACTTGCCTGAAAAATCCATTCAAAAAGGGAGCACACAGGAACATGACAGTAACATATTTAGTTATCCTGATTTATTAGCTGGCTCAATAGTAGGAGATATGTTGGATTTTGGATTACTCGTATTTGAAGATAAAATAAAAGATACAAGTGGCAACCTTAATCACGTTGTAGAAATTGCAAGAAGAGTAAAAGACAGTGCTAATGATATATACTTCTCACGAAGAAGAAAAAGAGCTTACAGCGATCAATTTAAACTTGGGCGCGTAGAAGCTGCTACAGCTGGTTCTGACATAAAATTATCACCATAGCCAGTTGATCTAGCCTCTGCATGCATTGAATGAATAAACCCTGTTCCTGCTGGAATCAATCTGCCTACAATAACATTTTCTTTCAAGCCCATAAGCCAATCTTTTTTACCTTCTATAGATGCTTCAGAAAGTATCCGTGTTGTTTCCTGGAAACTTGCAGCTGAAATAAAGCTATCCGTGTTCAAGCTTGCTTTTGTAATACCCAAAAGGACTGCCTTGTATATCGGGGGCTTTGCATCCTTTGAAATTAATTCCTGTGCTTTTTGAGTTTCTCTTTGAATATCTCTTAATTCAACCAATTCTCCAGGAAGAAGAATAGTATCTCCTGGATCTTCTATTCTGACTTTCCTTGTCATTTGCCTAATAATAATTTCCACATGCTTGTCAGAAATTTCAACACCTTGACTTCTGTATACCTTCTGAACCTCGTCTAACAAATATCCTTGCAGTGCCTCAATTCCAAGCAAGCTTAATAACTCGCTTGGATTAGGAGAACCATCTGTAAGCGGTTGTCCAAGCTTAACTTCTTGTCCATCTTCAACAATAACATTAAGTCCAGGAGGAATTATAACTTCTTTTTGCATATCACCTGATGTTAAAAGCAATTGCTTAATATCTTCTTGCTGAACTACTTTTACTTTTCCGTTAATATCAGCAAGTATTGCAGCATCTTTTGGTCTTCTTCCTTCTAAAAGCTCTTCAACTCTGGGTAAACCTTGAACAATATCACTGGACTTCATTCTTTCATAAACCAGTGAAGCAAGTTGATCACCTCTTTGAACTAAGTGCCCTTGATCACAAGTTAAAAGAGCACCGTAGCTTACCAAATATGGTCTGCCCTTTCTAATAACTATTGATTTAGAATCAACATTTACTACTTGACCTGAGCAATGTGAACCTGTCTGACTGCTGATTTTTTCTCCATGTTTAACAAAATCATTATTCTTGACACTTACTTTTCCAGAAACTTCTTGCTTTATGAGATCTGGACCGGTAATCAAAAGGAGACGTTTTTCTTCCTGTGTACTCAAGCTAACTAATCCATTAGATTTTGCAAGAACTTGAGTCTTAGCTAAAGCAACACCAGGTGCTATATGATCATGATCATTAACTAAAAGCTGGGTAACATTAGTATCCTGCTCTCTTCTTAGAACAATATTTTCTTTCACAATAATTTGGAGTTCTTCTTTACCATCCTGATTTTCATTAATTTCAACTTGTCCTTTAAGAGAAACCATATCCCCACTCATAGTTAAAACCAAGCTTGTTTTACAAAGGGGGCCACCATGTAATTTTCTTACTCTTTCACCATCTCTAAATAACATTTGAGTAACAGCTACAAGTGCAATATTTGCATCAGTTGAATAACCTTGGAAAAATACTTTCTTAGGCTCAACATCATAGATATATACCGGTCTAACTATAAGCCTTATTGAACGTTCTTCTTCCGCACCTTCTTCAACATTTTTTTCGCTTTCAATAATAGTAATCATCGAGTCATTTGCAGGAGCAATGCCCGGATAAATTTCAGTACCACCCTTTACTATTTCTCCATCATCACAATTTAATTGCGCTGGATCAGGAATATCATGCATTTCTCCAGGTCGAACAACTATTTCATGAATAATATCATTGTCAATTTTAAACTCAACCACACCATTTAGCTGAGTAAACACTTCCTGAACAATTTCTTGTCCAGCCTTCACTTTATCCCAATTTTCAACAAGCTTTAAATTTACATCCTTGCTAACATAGTGAATTTCCTCCGGAATAAACATGACCTTACCAGGCTGAGTAATGATCCTAGAATCATCAATTTCAAGCCCAAAATACCTTATTTCACCAGCAGAAGCAACTGAAAGTGCCCCATCATCTATAAGCTCTGCTATTACACTCTTATTTTCTAAAGTTTCCTCAGGAACTACCTTTATAGTGTAATTTTCTTCCGGGTTATTTTTAGTACCTTTTACTTTCCATGCATATCCTTGTTTAGTGCTTTCAAATTTAGCATTGTCTGCACCAACTTTTGCAATCACAATGCTAACTTCACGCCCTTGAATAAGCCTTTTAATAGTTTGTTTTCCAGATTTGGTTTCATCTATCACCATCTCATCACCAAATCTAACCTCACCACCACGCTCAGATATTATAAGAGACTCAGCTAAAACATTTTCTTGTTTAACTTGCCCACCATCTTCAACAGTAAGCTTTGCTCCACCAGGAAGATTATATACATCCCCTTGCATTACCCATATAGTACCGCTCTTATTAGCTGTTCTTGAAATATTACCTTGACGATCTCTTCTTTCATCACCACTAAATCCATCAAAAATAATCTGTCCGGCATAATCAGAGATAATATCTTTAGTTGCTCGTTCAGTTATACCTTTTTGTTGTTCTGCAAACTCACCTATTGAACCAGTCTCCTGAACCTTATAACCACTGGAGTATTTCAAATGAGAACCTGCTGGTAAATTAATAACATCTGAGCCAATATGCAATTTACCATCTCTTGTAGTTTGTTCTACTTTCTCACCATATCTGTTTCTTACTTCTCTTGTGGCAATATCATACTTAATAGTGTCTCCAGCCTTTGCTAGTATTTGAAGCTTTCCACCAGCACCACTAACTACACCACCGGTATGAAACGTTCTCATAGTAAGCTGTGTACCTGGTTCCCCAATTGACTGGGCAGCAATAATACCTATAGCTTCACCAATATCAACCATTGTATTAGTTGCAAGCGACCAACCGTAACACAACTGACATATACCATATTCAAGTTCACAACCAAGTGGCGATCTAACCTTTACAGACAAAATATTAGCTTCTTCAAGTAATCTAACTTTTTCAGTATCAAGCAACTCATTCCTTTTTACTAATATTGATTTACTGCCTGGTTTACAGATATCTTCTGCTGCAACCCTACCTATTACACGCTCACCCACAGCTAACATTATCTTGTCACCTTCGTACAAAGTATGAACAACAACACCAAATTTTGTCCCACAATCATGAGACCTGATAGTTACATCTTGTGCAACATCTACAAGGCGTCTTGTCAAATAACCCGAGTCAGCAGTTTTTAAAGCAGTGTCAACTAATCCTTTTCTTGCACCATAACTTGAAATAATATATTCTGTTACGGTTAACCCTTCTTTAAAATTAGATTTGATCGGAAGGTCA
>JACOTS010000097.1 GCA_016178265.1 Candidatus Melainabacteria bacterium | reverse complement strand
CCAAAAACGCCGGGATTTGTACCATTTTTTAAAACACACGATGAATTTATCCTCTGGACAAAAAAGCAATTGGAAATCAAATCTATGTTTAATGTTAGACATCTTTGGTCTAGTATAAGACCCAATGGTCCGGATAGACCAAATAAGTTAAATAGGATTGAAGTTAGAATTTGTGACTTTATAAGTCACCCAGTGAAAATACTCGGCATAGTTGCTTTGATTGAATGTTTAATTCACAATTATTTAAGCACCAACAAATGGCCCAAAGTCTTAAGTAAAACCTCAAAAGAATTAGAGGAGATAGCAAGATCTTCAGACAAACAAGAAGAACTGGTTGCAAAAGATGGATTAACTGCAAAACTGTGGGATTGGAGAAATGACAGTGAAAATACTGCAAAGCAAATAATCTCAAACCTGTATACTGAATTATCTCCTACTGCAAAAAATTTAGGCATAATAAAATACTTTAACCAAATACAACTAATACTTGAAGAAGAAAATGAAGCAACACAATTCTTAAATCATTATGGCAAAACTAAATCAATACAAGCTACAATACAGTATTTTATAGAAAAGTTTGCAGAATCAGATTTAAGTTTTTCAAAAATCCTTTAGGGATAACACATGAAGCAAGCGATCATTAAAAAAACTTTTGAAGCAAGAGCCACTAGGCCTGAATTTCTGACGTACATTCAAGATGAGCTAAAACTAGTAGAACAAAAACTATATTCCAACATCCCACAAAAAGATAATTTACTTTCAGAAATTATAAGTTACATACTAAAAGCAGGCGGCAAAAGAATAAGACCATCTCTTTCGCTATTAATAGCGAAAGGAACAGGACAAGTAATAAAAAAACACATTATCCTTGCAGAGCTTACAGAATTAATTCATACGGCAAGCTTAATTCACGACGATATTATTGATTCTTCTCTTTTAAGAAGGGGAAGGGAAACCATTAATAGTTTATGGAACAATAAAGTATCTGTTATTGCGGGAGATTATTTATTTGCACAAGCTTCAGTTAGATTGGGTGAAATAGAAAATAATGAAATAGTAAAAATTTATGCAAAGGTTTTAAGTGATTTATGTTGTGGAGAAATAGAACAATTTGTCAACAAATTTAAAACAAATATTTCATGGAATTATTACATAGATAAATCAATGTCAAAAACAGGAAGCTTGTTTGCTGCTGCTTGTAAAGGAGCTGCCATATTAAACGAGCTTAGTGTTAGTGAAATTGAACTTGCGAATAATTATGGAAGATGTGTTGGTATTGCTTTTCAAATTAAAGATGATTTATTAGACTTTACAAGTAGTGCAGAAGAATTAGGAAAAGAATCTTGTTCAGATCTAAAAAATGGACTTATAACAGCTCCAACTTTATTTGCCCTAACCAGCGAAGACAGTAGAAAAGAGCAATTAAAACAATTAATAGAAAGTGAGTTCAAAACAGACCATGAAAATTACGATAAAGCAATCAGACTAGTCCATGAGCTAGGTGGTTGCGAAAAAGCAGAGGAACTAGCTGATAAATATATAAGAGAAGCAAAAAACAGCTTATCCTTCATAAAGGATAACGTCATAAAAGAGCATTTATCAACTGCTGCTGATTTCATAGTAAAAAGATAAGCCAAAAGTTACTTTTGAAATAAAATAATGTTTAACCCGCACAAAACAAGCATACTAGCAATTAACAAATATAAATGATAAACCTTAAAATGAATCTCCTTTTTTTGAACGTAGTGTTTCATAAGCTTCTTCTTTAGTTATTTCCTTGTGCTCACCTGGTCTTAAATTCCCAAGCTTAAATCCTCCAATTTGTGTCCTTTTTAGCTTAGAAGCAGTAAAACCAATTATCTGCAGCATCCTGCGAATTTGCCTGTTATGTCCTTCTTCTAAGACGATCTCTAATACTGAAAGTTTCTTATCTTTAATATATTTAACAGAAGTTGCTTTACAAAGCCTTCCATCCAAATATATCCCATTTAACATTTTTAATTTAATAGCTTCAGATTCTACATTTGTAATATTTTTTTCTAAAGTAACAAGATAAACTTTTTTGATTTTAGAGCTTGGGGACCCAGCAATATTTAAAAAATCACCGTCATTAGAAAAAATAAGTAATCCCTCTGAATCCCTATCTAGCCTACCTGCATATTTTAAAACCGAAACTTGAGAGGGAAGTAAATCATAAACTGTTTTCCTGTTCTTTTCATCTTGTTTAGTAGTGATATAACCCCTTGGTTTATAAAATAGCAAATATTTGAAATCACAAAGGTTAATTGTTCTACCATTTACTTTAATATCATCCGACGGCAAAACATAAAATGAGTATTGGGTAACTAATTTACCATTTACTTTTACTTGTCCAGCTTTAATTAGCACATCAGCATTTCTTCTGGATACAAGCCCTGATTGAGCTATTGCTTTATTTAGTCTAATTTTTTGTTTTTTAAGATCCATATTAATATCGCAGGCTCGCTAAGGATTATATCTAATTCGGAAATGAAATGTAATGAAGTGATCTTTTAATTTGTATAATGAGCATTATGAGCCCGTTAGCTTATATATTAAAAAGAATTTTTGCTGCAATTCCACTTCTAACTATTGTTTCAATGATAAGTTTTGCAATTATTCGCTTAAACATTAGTATTACCTCCGTAAATATTAGCTATCTTATTTTCTTGCCAATTGGTCTATTTATCTTTTATCAATTCACTAAAATTAAAAACTGGTATTTTTTAGGGACAACAAGCTTAGTTGCATTTTTATTATTTTCTATTTACTTAGCTAAGTTCAATATAATTCCTGTTGATACTTTTATCAATAATATAGTTTTAGTGTTTATTTTCAATTGTCTTATTTTTTTTACATTCTTTCTAATTTACTGGCTTCAATCCTTCACTCAAAAATCAAGATACATTCCCCAAATAATTACCTGCTTGCTTATACTAGTTTCTAGCATTTACATTAGTAATCAATTTGCTATTAATGTCCCCATAAAACCAATTATTTTAAAATCAGGAGATCCTCTTGCTGATTTAAGGTTTAATCCCTCAATAAGCAAAGAAAGAATTGAACGTGAAGAACAAAGGCTAGGCTTAGATAAACCTTATTATGTTCAATATCTTCTTTGGCTAAAAGGACTTGCTCACGGGGATTTAGGAATCACTCAACAAAACCAACCTGTTGTTAAAATTATACAAAGACCTTTATTAAACACATTAATTTTAAGCCTATCAACGTTAATATGCACTTGGTTTCTTGCTATCCCTTTAGGAATTTGGGCTGCATTAAATAGAAATAAATTAATTGATAAATCACTGGCAATTTTTACTTCATGTGGAATGTCAACACCATCTTTTGTACTTGCTGTGCTTGGATTACTATTTGCACTGAAAACACAGATTTTGCCTATTGGGGGGCTAACAAGTGTAAATCATTACGAGCTTAATTTTTACGAAAAATTATTTGATATATTTCAACATTTACTATTGCCTACATTGGTACTAACAGTAATTGCCATTGCTGGCTTACAAAGACAAATGAGAGCTAATCTTCTGGATGTTTTAAGACAAGAATATATTAAAACTGCAATCGCAAAAGGACTTCCTACACATAAAGTGGTTTACAAACATGCTCTTAGAAATGCCATCAATCCTTTAATTACCATTTTTGGTTTTGAGCTGTCCGCACTCTTAAGCGGTGCTGCGCTTACCGAGACAGTTCTTGCTTATCCAGGACTTGGTGCACTAACCCTTGAAGCAGCAAGAAAACTTGATATAAACCTTACAATGGTAACTCTTATGTTAGGTGCAACAATGCTAATTATAGGTAATTTAATTGCAGATTTACTACTAAAATATGCAGATCCTAGAATTAAACTTGGGGTAACATGATAAACATTTTAGACAAGTTGTCAAAAGATAAAATCTCAAAAGTATGTTTGATCTTATTAATCACTATATATTCTTTTGTTTTGCTGTCAGGATTTATAGCACCATATGATCCCAATGTAAGAGATACCAAGGCAAGTTACTTACCACCATCTACAATTTATTTCTTTGACAATAACAAACCATCTATTCCGTTTATCTATAAGAGAACATATTCTTTTGACAAAGACAATTTTAAAAAAATAGTAAAGGAGGATAAAACAAAAAAAATATATTTAAAGCTTTTTGCTCAAGGAGATCCTTGTAAATTACTTGGTATAATCTCTTGCAACATTCACTTATTTGGTACAAGCGATAAAAATATAAGAGTTTATCTTTTTGGCACAGATAGAAATGGAAGAGACATTTTATCCCGCATTTTATATGGAGGACTGCCTAGCCTTACTATTGGATTTGTAGGTTTGTTAATTGTTTTCCCGTTAGGACTTCTTTACGGAGGAATATCTGGTTACTATGGAGGTGCTATTGATAATCTAATGATGAGAATTGCTGAAGCAATTATGAGCCTTCCATATTTTTATTTAATAGTTGTTCTTGCAAGCATCTTACCTGCTAATCTTTCAAACTCACAAAGATTTCTTATGATTACAGTTATTTTGTCGTTTGTTAGCTGGGCGGGACTTAGTCGCGTAATTAGAGGTCAAGTATTATCAATCAAGGAAGAAGAATATGTTCTTGCTGGAAAAGCAATGGGGCAAAATGACATTAATCTTATTATTAAACATATACTTCCTCAAACAGCAAGTTATGTAATTATTGCTGCTACATTATCAATCCCTGGTTTTATTATTGGGGAAAGTGCTCTTAGCTTTTTAGGATTGGGTATAACCCAACCAGATCCAAGCTGGGGAAATATACTTGCTGAAGGAAAAGAGCTTTCAAATATGTTAATTAGACCATGGCTTTTATTAGCTCCTGCATTTTGTATATTTGTTTCTGTACTTTCTTTTAATTTAGTAGGTGATAAACTAAGAGATATCCTAGATCCAAGAGAATAACATGATAAAACTTTTAAATTTGATCATAGGAGGAACGCTTGGTACAATAGCAAGATATTACCTTTCAGGTCTTATATATCAATTGTTTGGAAGCAGTTTTCCATTTGGCACATTTGCTGTAAATATGCTTGGTTGCTTCATTATAGGACTATTAGCGAGTTTATCAGAAGATAAGTTTTTATTAGATACTAACGCACGAATATTACTTATGGTTGGATTTTGCGGTGCTTTCACTACTTTTTCCACATTTATATTTGAGACTTCTAATTTAATAAAAGAAGGTGAATCCATGCAAGCATTTTTAAATATTTCAGCAAGTGTAATAGCAGGGTTCTTGTTATTTAGATTAGGGGTACTAGCTACAAAATTAATTTAGGAGGAAAGTTCATGAAAATTCCATCGAGTGGCAAATTGCTTAGAATCTTTATTGGAGAAGATGATAAATATAAAGACAAGCCTCTGCACGAAGCAATAATTTACATGGCAAAAGAATCTAAGCTAGCTGGTGCTACTGCAATTAAAGGGTTTATGGGATTTGGCTGCAAGAGTCATATGCACACAGCCAAACTACTTAGATTATCTGAAGACTTACCAATTATAATTGAAATAGTAGACAGTGAAGAAAAAATTAAAGATTTCATATCTAAGCTTGATGACATAGTTAAAGAAGGTCTCATTACATTGGAAAATATTAATGTGATTATGTACAGAGCTAATTAGTTTATAGGCTTTCGTCCATAATACTTTGAAAATGGCCAATAAAATGCATAAAAAATGCCTAGAATTATCACGGTATAAAACAAGCATATTATCTTATTAAAAATTAAAAATACAGTGATGAACAAATATTGTTCACCAATATGAAATTGTAATACCGGAATAGATTTATAAACTTTCTCCCCTAACAAAAACACAAAATGTAAAAGTTTGAATTTCTTTTTCTTCTCATCTTTTGCCTCTTGCTTCTTGCCTCCTGCTTCCAGTTTAATATCCTGATTCACATAGTAATCAAACAAATATACAAAAAACAAACTTGTCATTGCTAAAGGCCAAATTACCCAATTTTCATAAATAACAAAATGTCCCCAAGCTAATGAAAAATATAGGATAAAATCTTTTACCCTATCCGTAACCCTGTCATACCAAGCCCCAAAGTTACTGGATGTATTTCTATATCTGGCTAATTGTCCATCTAGACAATCAAAAACAAAAACAAATTGAACTAGTATTCCTCCAATAATCAAATTAAAATATTCACCAGAAGCTATATAAAAACATGCAACAAAACATAGAGCTAGTGAAAAAGTAGTTACCAAATTAGGAGTTATCCATTTAACATCAGCTATAAAAGGCAAAATTAAATTAGCTACTGTACCGGAAAATAAAGATGCCCACCAACCATCTTTTTTCTTTTTTGCATCTTTTATCTTTTCTTTATCTACCACTGAGACTATTTTCTAAGCTTTTCAGCTTCTGCTTCAGACAAATAAAAACTTTCATTTAGCTGCGGGAAGTTACCATTTTGCACATCAAAAATATAATTTTTCACTGCACTATCAGCTTCTTTTCCAAATTCAGCATATCTTCTGACAAAACTTGGTTTAAAATCTGTAAACTTACCTAGCAAATCATCAGTTACTAGAATCTGCCCATCACACTCTGCACCAGCACCAATACCTATTGTGGGAATACTAATGCTATTTGTTACCAAAGATGCTGCTTCAGAAGGCACCATTTCAAGCACCACTGCAAAGCAACCTGCATTTTGCAAACTAATTGCTTGATCTATAAGAGATTTAGTTTCTTTTGCTGTTCTTGATTGAACCCTATTCCCTCCCAGTGCATTTACTGACTGAGAATTCCAATTTGAACCATCTTTTCTACAGTTTTTAGGATGTCAGGTGATGAGCCTTCTAGCTTGACTGCTTTTGCACCAATTTGCAAACATTTTCCAGCATTATAAATAGCTTTTTCCTGACTTACTTGATAACTTAAAAAAGGCAAATCAACAACTACAAGAGCATGCTTAACACCACGCACTACTGCTTTTGCATGATGTAACATCTCATCCATAGTAACTTGTAATGTACTTTCTAAACCTAATGCAACTTGAGCTAAACTATCTCCCACTAAAATAAGATCCACACCAGAAGCATCCAGCATTTTAGCTGTACTGTAGTCATAAGCAGTAAGAGCAACAATTTTTCTTCGCTGCATTTTATATTGTTTAATGGTATGTGTAGTTATAGGCATATATCTTAGAACTAACATTATATTACACAATTTGCTTATCAATAAATTCAATGATTTGAGTTAAATTTGAAATAGTCTTTATACCTTTAAGATTATGTTTATCCCTATTTATAATTAATGAATTAATATTTAGAGCTTGCGAAGGATAATAGTCCATCTCCAAGCTGTCTCCTACACAAATAGCTTCTTCAGGTAATATATTTAATTCATTAAGTGCAAATCTAAAAATCTTTGCATCTGGCTTAGAAACCCCGACTTTCCCTGAGTAAGCTAAGCTATCAAAATATTTACTTAGTTTTAAGTCCTTAAGCAACTCAGGTAATCTATTATCAAAATTAGAAATAAGTGCACTTTTTATTTTCTTAGATGCCAGATTTCTTAACGTTGGTATCACATCCAGATAAACACCCCATGAACTTTTTGTGGCAAACTCTCTAAAAATATCTTCAAATAAAGCTTGAAAGTTCTCACCAATATTTATCCCTGATTTCTCAAATGTCTCCTGAACAACTTCTCTCCACCATCTTTTTTCTTCTACATTACCCCCTGATGGTTTAGGTTTTCTTTCCGATATCTTATAAAAACAATTATTCAGTGCATTTGGATCAGAGACAATACCATATTGCATAGCAGAATTAGCATAGATTGTTCCAACCGAGTCTTTAACATAAATCAGCGTCCCTACCAGATCAAATAAAACTGCTTTTACACTAGAAACCATAAACTAGATCAACAAATCACTTACAAGCAAACATGCACCCAATATACCAGCATCATTTCCAAATTTACTTTTAACAACCAGTCCTTTATCTACTGATTTCTCCATTGCAGGCAAAAGCATTTTTTTTAGTTCTTTATTTAAAAGTTTCAAATTTACTTTAAGAGAAAGCCCTCCAGAAAGCACAACTTTTTCAGGATCAATTACTTGAACTAAATTACAAATGCCTTCTGCAACATAAAAATGCCAGTCTTCAACAGCTCTTAAAGCAAGTAAATTATCCTGATGCTTTTCACGTTCAGCTACGCTAAATAAAGCTTTTGTGGAATGCATATTCTTTTTATCAGGAAAGTAATGTTTTGCAAGCGCAATAAGTCCATTTCCTGATGCATATGCTTCCAGACAATCATACTTGCTACAAGTACATAACCTATGCTTTGAATAACTAAGTTTTATATGTCCTATTTCTCCACCTGCAAAATGTTTTCCTCTAAGTACCTTTCCATTAATTACAATTCCACCACCTACACCAGTTCCTAATGTAACCATAAGAAGCGGGTTTGAACCTTTTGCCAAACCAATTTTATATTCAGCATATGCAGCTGCATTGGCATCATTTTCTACTACTACAGGAACATTATGTCTTTTTTCTAATATCTTCTTTACTTCAGTGCCATACCAATTTTTGATATTTCCTGTAGAACCAACGATTTTCCCTGAGTCACTCACCATTCCTGCTGTAGATATTCCAATGCCACAGAGTTCATATCTTTTAGAATACTTTTTATAAAAACCACTTACAACATTTAAGATTGATCTACCACCCGGAGTCCCCACGTTTTGTGTATGAGTTATTAATTTTTTCCCATCAAACAATGCATGGGCAATTTTTGTACCTCCTATATCAATACCCAAATACACTTGTTTTATTTTTTTGACCATATTTAAAACCTATTTTATCTGTTACTATTCAGGTGGCTCGCTCATAATTCGCTTCGCCACCTTTCCATTGTGCACTTAGTAAGCCAATTTTAACACTTGTCAGGTTTTGCCGAATAAATCGGACAAAACCTTTCTTCATTAGTTGCTTTACTCTAAGCACTACGATATACCTGAATAGTTACTTTT
>JACOTS010000096.1 GCA_016178265.1 Candidatus Melainabacteria bacterium | reverse complement strand
GCATTTTTGGCCAGATGCGCGTTTGGAGTCAATCTTAAATCAGATACAAAAACTAACAGCAACTGATAGCAAATTAAACTACAGCCATATGTAATTGATGCATTAATTTTTCAAAATAGGGAAATGAGGTAGGAATCCATTCAGAACCTGGTACAGCTATTGGTTCATTAGCTTTTAAAGCAGCAATTGCAATTGACATTGCAATCCTATGATCAAAGTGTTGAGGCCATTCCAAATCATGATTCACTTTAAATGGCTCACCAGAAGAACCATTGATTTCAAGCCCATCTTCTAACTCATTAACTTCAACAGATAATTTCCTTAACACCTGAGCCATTGTACTAATTCTGTCAGATTCTTTAAATCTCAACTCTTTTGCATCTCTAATTACAGATTTACCACTTGCTTGAGCCATAACAATACAAAGAATAGGAATTTCATCAATTAATAAAGGTATATTGCTTCCTTTTACTTCAATAGAACTTAACTCTGAGGCAGTTATAAACAAGTCTGCAACTGCCTCGCAAGAGATTTCTTTTTTATTAGTTATATTAATTTTTGCTCCCATTTTTTTTAATGCATTAACAAAACCTGTCCTGGTTGTGTTTACCAATACTTTAGGAATAAACATTTCTGAATTAGGAATAATACTGCATGCAGCAAGGAAAAATGCAGCTGAAGAAATATCTCCTGGTATAACCAAAGATTGTGCTTCTAGTTTTTGCTCAGATCCTATGACTATTTCATTTTTTTCCTGTTTAATGGTTGCCCCAAATGCAGTAAGCATTTTTTCAGTATGATCACGGGATTTTTCTTTTTCAATAATCTTTGTCTCTCCTTTCGCAAAGAGCCCGGCAAGCATAATAGCTGATTTAACTTGTGCACTAGGAATTGTAAGCTCATAAGAAATGCCATGCAAGACAGAAGGCAGTATAACAATAGGAGCCTTAGTATTATGTTCTCTGCCAGATATTTTTGCCCCCATAAGTGTTAGGGGTTCAATTACTCTACCCATGGGTCTAGCTAGCAAAGATCCATCACCAGTTAAAACAGATTGAAAACTTTGAGCTGATAATAACCCGCATAAAAGTCTCATGGTAGTACCTGAATTGCCACAATTTAATACATCCTTAGCTTCTGAAAGTGCATTTAATCCTTTGCCTAAAACAGTTAATGATTCATAGTTATTAAAATTGGCAATTTCAACTCCAAGCTGTTGCATAATTTTTAAAGTTGACAAACAATCAGCACTTGACAAAAAATTTTTAATTTCTGTTTTTCCTGAAGCAATGCTGCCTATAATTACAGCTCTATGAGAAATAGACTTATCAGGTGGAACAGATATTGTGGTTTTAATAGCACTTTTTAGTGGGTTGACAACAAATTGCTTCATAATAAACATTCTATCTTATAGAAACAGGTAGATTTAAAATAAAACAATTTCCAGGCTTACTTCTGAGTAAGTGGTCTATTAGTAACATTACCTAAATCAAGCTCAATTAATGAATTTTTGCCTTGTTCAGTAACTAAAAGCTTATTAGTCTCATTGTCATATAAAAGGTAATATGGCTTATTTAAATCATCCAGAACTACAGATACATCTTTATCCGGTGTAATTTTAACTACAGAACCACCTCTATAATTTGCAACATACAAATTATTCTCATCATCAAATACCAAACCAACCGGTCCTTGTATACCTACTTTGTCAAGGAAAACTTCTTTTGTACCATCCGGATAAATTTTTTCTATGCTGTCAACGGAAAAATTAGCTATATAAATATTTCCTTTAGCATCTTTAGCTATCCCCGTAGGACCCATAAAATCAGAAGATAAAACATTAAATTGTTTTTGCCCTTCATCAAAAGAATTTTTAAATGGCTTGGTCAGAGTAGTAACCAAAAGCTCACTTTTGTCTTTAGATGTAAGCTGCTCTTCTTGGTTATAGCCTATTGCTTTATCCTGTACACCACCTTCTGCCAATGTGTTAACAAGCAGTTTAGCTTGATTTTCAGGAGAAGATACATCTCCAGTGATAACAGGATTACCAGTTGCTACTGCATGTATATTTTGTATTTTAGCTATGTTAGCTTGCGCCTCTGAATATTTATGAAAAGATGGTGGTATAACTGAAAAATACTTATGTGCAAATGCATAGTTTCTCACTGATAAATGACAAGATGCTAACTCATAATTAGCCTCATAGTCGCCAGGATTAAGTTCAACTACTTTTTGAAAAGCATAAGTAGCAAGAGGAAAATCCTTTTGCTTCTTATAAATTGCCCCCAAATTAAAATAAGCATCTACGAAATCTGCATCCAAATCAATAGCACGTTTAAAAAAACTTATTGCGGAATTCAGATCTCCGCTTTCATAACTTTTTAATCCCAGATTATATAAGCTTGCACTTGCTGGTTTAGGATTATAAGCTTCTTGGCTGTTACCTATATTCTCCCCTGCTACTTGAGAATATGCAGGGACTAAAAGTCCAGAAAAAACTATGCTAAAAGCTAAAATTCTAAATAAAAAGTTCTTTGTATTCATTATTATCATGTATTTTATCACCCACAAATAAAGCTAAAACAAAAATTCCTTATTTGTTATATCACATGACACAAGCTAGCACGTTTCTACCTACCACCGGCTTGCTCACGAATGAGCTGCGCCGGTTTTGTAAAGTGCACTATTAAGCTACTTCCTGTTACCGTTGTCCAGATTTTACCGAATAAATCGGATAAAATCTTACTTCTTGAGTAGTTAATCTTGAAATACTACACTAGCTAGGCAGTAACGCTAGCACCTTAATTCTACTAACATTTAGTTATAAAACATAGAATTGCTGTCAGTAAGGCCAAAATAACAAATCTTACTCATCAAGTATTAATTAAAGATTAAATCATATTAAGATTTAAGAGCTAAATTAGTTTCTGGATTAAAATATTCATAGTTTAAATTAAAAATAAAAAAAATGATTAATATTACAGAACATCAAATTGAAACAACTCCTTCTACATTCAATCCACAGGCATATGTTTTACGATTAAGTTCACCCGGAGGACTTTTTTCTGAAGTAGCACTCGTAATTAATGACTGTGGTGGAAAACTTGGTGACATTGAAGTAGTTGATAGCAATAATAATATGGTTGTAAGAGATGTACATTTTACAAGTAATGTTATTCAAGCAAGAGAAATAATTTCAAAACTAAATAATTTACCTGACACTCAAATAATTGATATTCAAAATGAAGTTTACAACACACACATAGGCGGGAAAATCAGTGTAAGCCTTAAGAAACAAGTTAAAAATCACAGAGATCTTTCAATTGTATATACACCTGGTGTCGCCGAGGTCTGTAAAACTATTCACCACGATCCAAGACTTGCTTATAACCTCACAATTAAAAATAACTCTGTTGCAGTAGTTACAGACGGCTCAGCAGTGCTTGGACTTGGAAATATAGGACCAAGCGCAGGAATGCCTGTAATGGAAGGCAAAGCAATGCTTTTTAAAATGCTTGCCGATGTAGATGCTTATCCAATATGTTTAGATGCCAAATCACCTGATGAGATTGTTCAAGTAGTAAAAGCAATTGCTCCAGGATTTGGGGGAATAAACCTTGAAGATATTGCAGCCCCTAAATGTTTTGAAATAGAAAGAAGATTACAAAACGAATTAGACATTCCTGTATTTCATGATGATCAGCATGGAACAGCAGTAGTTGTTCTTGCCGCAATGTTAAATGCAGTTAAAGTAATTGACAAAAAGTTTGAAACCTTAGAAGTAGTAATTACAGGAGCTGGCGCTGCTGGTGTTTCTGTTGCAAAGATACTTTTATACGCAGGAATTAGAAACATAATTCTTACCGATAGGAATGGCGCTATTTACATGGGAAGAAAAGAAATGAATAATGCAAAAGAAGAAATTGCAAAACTGACAAATCCAAACAAAGAAAAAGGTAGTATATCGGATGTAATTAAAGGGGTTGATGTCTTTATCGGGGTTTCCGGTCCTAATTTACTTACCGTTGACGATGTAAAATCTATGGCAAAAGATCCTATAATCTTTGCACTCTCCAATCCTGATCCTGAAATAAGACCAGAACTAGCTAAGCCTTATGTAAAAGTCATGGCTACAGGCAGATCAGATTACCCAAATCAAATTAATAATGTTTTATGCTTCCCCGGATTTTTTAGAGGACTCTTAGATAGTCATGCAACAAGAGTCACGGAAAAAATGAAATACAAAGCAGCTCAAGCAATTGCTTCGATTGTTCAAGATTTTGAACTAAGCGAAAATTATATTGTCCCTAATATTTTCAATAAACAGGTTGCACCTGCAGTTGCAAGCGCTGTGGCAGACGCTGCATTTGAAGATAGAGTTACAAAGGTAATTCCCGAAGTAGATCTAAAGTTAATTTAATTACAAAATGACGAAAGAAAAAAACAATTTCTTGCCTCTATTATTTGCAGTTGCATTTGCATATCTTACCTTTGGTGCAATCACAAATGTAGCAGGAGCTATTGTCCCTAAAATAAAAGATACTTACAATGTTAGCGGTTCAGCATCTACGCTTCTTGCATCAGTGTTTTTCATTGCTTATGGAACTATGTCAGTTCCTTTCGGGGAATTAATTAACAGAAAAGGTAAAAAGTTCACTTTGCTTTTAGGTTCACTAATAACAACAATCGGAGTTTTTATGTTTGCAACAATACCAGGATATTTTGCAAACATGAGTGCAATGTTTATTTGTGGAATTGGAATAACAGCTATTCAAGTTTCTGCCAATCCATTAGTAAAAGAAATAAGTAATCCTGAAAAATATACAAGAAACCTAACCTTATTTATGGTTTTATTTGGAGTAGGTTCAACTATTGCTCCATATATTGTTACTTTTATAAAAGCAAAAGGGTTAGAGTGGAATTATATTTATTTTCTATTTACAGCAGTTTCTTTAATAATGTTTTTAAGCCTTGCTTTTCCTAAATATCCACAAGAAAAGATCTCTACAGCCAAAACCACAAAATCAAAAGGAAGTATGGCAACATTACTTAGTGATCCTCTGATGTTAATGTATGCCCTTGCAATTTTTCTTTATGTTGGGGTTGAAGTAGGTATTGCAAATAATATTGGGCTTTTTCTAGAAGACTTTTATAATATTTCAGATGTATTTGGAGATAAAGCAGAAGGAGTTAAAAATGCAACCATTGGGAATTACTGGTTCGGTTTACTTTTAGGAAGACTTGTTGGCGGGGTTGTTTTGGATAAAATACCTACCAAAAAAGCAATTCAGATATTTATATTAGGTGCAATAGTAGCACTTGGAATAACTTTACTTACTAAAAATATTACTGTTGCTCTTTGGGCACTTCCAGCAGTTGGTTTTTTTTTTTTTTTTATGTTTCCATCAATTTACGGCTTAGCATTAGAAACATACGATCCTGAATATGCAGGAACCGTTTCAGGAATTTTATGTTCTGCAATCATTGGAGGCGCTGTAATTGGTCCTGTAATAACCAAAGTAGCTGAAATGACTGGTAGTATTGAAAATCCTAACTGGTATGCAGGTATGATTGTGGCTTTTGCTTGTTATGCTTATATTTTTACAGTAGGGATTTGGGCAAAACCTAAAACTGAAAAAGCAAAAAAGTAAATGAGATCATGTTATGAATCATAAGATTATTGCACTTAGTATCCTTACACTATCACTAATACAATCACCTTCACTGGCAAAAATACAGAACACTACAAAAGATAACGAGAAACAGTTTGGTAAAGAAATTATTTCAAAACAATTTACTGATGACAAATGGAAATTTAATGGCAAAAAAGTATACAAATGCCCTCTTTTTGGTTGGCAAATAGAAGCATTATTTAAAGACGGGAAATCCTATTCTGAAAGTGCAAGACCAAAAGAGAAAAATGCAAAAAAAGATTTAATTACCGAACAAGAAGCTAATGTCATTGCTGATATGTTATTTGAAAAAAAAGACAGGGGAGATTATCGCAAACAAGTCAAAAATGCACATTTTATAAGTCATTTTTTTGAAAATGGAGTTATTAGCTATGAAATGAAACTTGATGCCAGGGGCAAAGACCACATAGGAGTTATGGGAGTAAGAGCTATTTTATACAGTAATGGAGAAAAATTTAAAGACATAAAGATTAATGCATACCATTAAAAGTTTCAAGTTACAAGTTTCAAATTTTAAGTTAATTATTAATCTGGCAGGTAATCTTTAAGCTTGGTGCTTCGTGCAGGATGTCTTAATTTTCTTAAGGCTTTAAATTCTATTTGCTTGACTCTTTCTCTTGGCATTTGAAAAAGATCGCTTATTTCATCCAAAGATCTTTGTTTTCCATCCTCAAGACCAAACCTTAGATTTATAAGATGCCTTTCTCTTTCATTTAAGCCTTCCAATGCTTCATTTAGATCACGTCTTAAAAGTTCATTGGATACATGCATTTCAGGTTGCTTAATAGAATCATCTTCAATAAAATCAGATAGTTTAGCATCTTCTTCCTTGCCAACTGGCGACTCCAGCGAGACCGGATCATTTAATGCTTTCAAAATCTCATCTAATCTTTCTTTCGAGACCTTCATTGTTTCAGCCAATTCTTCAATAGTAGGTTTTCGCTTTAGTTTATTTTGCAAGTGTTCACTCATTCTATATAATCTATAAACACTTTCAACAATATGTACCGGCACACGAATTGTATGTGCCTTATCTGCTACAGCACGAGTAACTGCTTGCTTAATCCACCATGTTGCATATGTTGAAAATTTAAATCCTCTTGAGGCATCAAATTTTTCCGCAGCACGAATTAAACCTAAATTGCCTTCCTGAATTAAGTCAAGCAAACCAAGTCCCTTCCCAACATATCTTTTAGCTATTGAAACAACTAATCTTAGATTAGCGTTAACCAGTTTTCTTATTGCAATATCTGCTTGCTCTCCACCTTTTGCAATTATATTTGCAAGCTCAAGTTCCTCCAAAGGTTTTAAAAGTGAAACTTTACCTATTTCCTTAAGGTACAGTTTTACTGAATCATCTATAGGAACATCAGCTTCTGGAAGCCAATTATTATCGGCAACTGACTTACTATTTAATAAATCAGAATCAATTTTAGTTTGTAGTTTATCGTCTGCCAATTTTTTATTTACAAAGTATCGGCCCTTTGAAGTATTATTTTCTAATTTTTCAAAAAAACCAATGGTAGAACTATCCCTATCAATATTTCCCATCCTACTCATTCTTTTACCCTCTTCCCTGTCAAAAATTTCACAGAGTATCTCTTTTTCCCCAACTTTAATAAATACGGAGGAGTGTTAGGTGAAGGTTAAAGGAATCAAAGATTTTTATGTATTAAAAATCAATTAAATACTTAGGGCTAGCCTAACTCCTTAATAAAAGCAAGGAATAGCAAACAAATTAATTCTTACTCATAAAAAAATATATTACATAAAATAAAGTTTATCTATTATCATCTAGAAGAAAAATACTATTCACAAATCATGTAAAATGGTTTACCAGTAATGCCTACTACACACTTAAAATCTACCACCGCATTTAAAAAAGATAATTCTTATATCCTTTACAATGGCAGTTGCATAGATATACTTAAAGAATTCCAAGAAAACAGTTTTGATTGTATCTTTGCAGATCCTCCATATCATTTATCAAATGATGGTTTTACTTGTCATTCAGGAAAGCGCGTATCTGTAAATAAAGGCACATGGGATAGAAGTCAGGGTATAGAAAGCAATTTTGAATTTAACAAATTGTGGCTTTCTGAATGTAAAAGAGTTTTAAAACCCCATGGAACTATTTGGGTAAGTGGTACATATCACTCAATATATGTATGCGGGTTTGTTCTCCAATCACTTGGTTTTCACATATTAAATGATATATGTTGGTTTAAACCAAATGCACCGCCTAATTTAAGCTGTAGATATTTTACAAGCAGCCATGAAACTTTGATTTGGGCTAAAAAAGAAAAAAGCAAAAAACATATTTTTCATTATAAAGTCATGAAAAATGGTGATTGGACAAATGATAAGTTTAAAAAAGACAGTACACAAATGCGTTCAGTATGGTCAATAACGTCTCCTAAAAGAGATGAGAAAAAATCAGGGAAACACCCAACACAAAAACCAATTGAGCTTTTAAAAAGAATAATTCTGGCAAGCACAAATGAAGGAGATTGTATCTTAGATCCATTTTGTGGCAGCTCAACTACCGGTATTTCTGCATACAAGCTAAGGAGAAAATATGTAGGAATTGATATAAATGAGGAATATATACAATTATCAATTAAAAGATTTAAAGAATTAAGTTAATATGATGGGTTTAGTGTTATTAGACACTATAGTACAATAAGCATATTAAGCATATTATGAGAAAATCAATTTTTACAGGAAGAAAATATATTTTAAGCTCCGGTCGAGAAATCGATCTTAGCGCAGAGCATATTAATGACAGAGTTATTATTAGTGCTATGTTTAATTTTCTAGATCCGGTTCAGGAAATCGGGCACTGCGGTCTTATTAGAATTGAAAACAATCAAACAATTGCATTTGAATCTTTAAGCAGCAAGAAATTTAAAGATGAAAGCTTAAGAGAAGTTTTAAAGCCAATTGAAGGATTAAATGGTTCAGATGCACTGCTTAAAATACACGAATTTAATGAACTAGTTAGCGTAATGCAACAATTTGCTCAAAAAATTGATAAAGAATTAGCGGCAAAAAAATAATTTCTATCCACCACTGGCTAGGTAGTAACAAAAATTTAAGCATTGACTAAATCTGATTTTATAACCGGACCTTCAACACAGGTTCTTATATATTTCCCAGAGGTTGTCATAATTACACATGACATACAAACTCCATATCCACATGCCATAAACTCTTCAAAAGATACTTGTGCAGTTACATCATGACTATGACACACTTTTATAACGCTTTTCAACATAGGAGTTGGTCCACAGACAAATATTTCACATTGTTTATTCTTTTTTAATTCTTCCTCTAAAAGTTCAGTGACAAAGCCTTTCCTGCCTGAGCTACCATCATCTGTTATAATCTGCAATTCACCATATTTTTTTAACTCTTCGGCAGCGACCAAATCATTTATGGATCTAGCTCCAAAAAGAGATAAAACTGTATATCCTAATTCATGTGCTTTTTGTGCTACAAGTGGAAATGTTGCCACACCTATACCACCAGCAACTATTACTATCTTCCTTTTCTTATCTTTTGGAAATACAAAAGTTTTTCCAAGAGGTCCATGAATAGTTACCTCATCCCCGATTTGAAGTTTACTTAAAAAGCCAGTTCCCCATCCTACAACCCTGTACAAAAAGCCTATATCATCATTATTAATTCCAAAAACACTAAATGGTCTCAAAAGATATTGTCCTGACTCCATCATTACAAACTGACCAGGTTCAATTTTATCTACTATATCTTTTGCTTTAAACCAGCTAACAAAATATTCTTTTCCTAATTCAACATTTTTTGTAAGTTTAGCTCTTAGAATTGTTGCATTATTTGCCATGTAAGCTATTATACTTATAAAATTCCAGATAGAAGCACAAAAATATATAATTTAATTTCTACTTAATTAAAAACTGATTAAAATCAACATCTACTCTAGACAAAGGTAAGCATTATTTGATATGTAAAATTTATCTGGCTTGACAAGAGGGTAAAAATGGGAACCGAATGTACTAATTTAAGTGCAAATAATTTTTTAACCAATAATAGGATTTCTGCCGATAATAATTCTATAAAAGCTCCTGGCAGTCCATTTGCTAAGATTGCTGCTGCAAGCAAAAAAGACTCTTCTTTATCTGATTGCATGTCTGGAATAGACTCTATCCTTGATTTACTATCTCACAAAGATAAAGATGTAAGAGATGCAGCTGCATCCGTCATAGCAAGCCTTTCACTTAAAGCTGCCGGATTTCTTCAAAACGTAAAAGACCCACAAACTATTGAAGAAACTAAAGATTTTTTGTTAGATGCAATAAGTCAAGTAAATAGAGCAGAGCTTAGTCCAGAGACTTACAAATCAGTAGCCCCTATTCTTTATCAAGCAAAAAGTCTAGTCAACGAAAAAGCAGAAAATCCAAATAAAAAAGATGAGTTTGTCCCTTATAATAGGGATGATTTTAGTAAAGTTACATCAGTTAACATGGGCACCATGCCAAGAGGGTTTGATACGGGAAGAACAACTTACGATAGTTTTGTAAGTTCAGCTGATAAATCAACGAAAAACTTAATTGGCAAGGAAAGTAAGAATTAATTAAAATTAGTTTAAATAAATAGGTTTTTAAGATTAGTAAATCATTAATTAACCATAGATAAGGTCAATTTCAATACCTCTTATGAATTTTATATTTTAAAAGAGTTTGCAATCATAGAAAGCTGGGGTTGTCATAGTGAAAATAACACTGGATGTTCTTAAGTTGAAACAGGAGACAGCTGAGTACCGCAGACAATTATTAGAAGAGATCAAGGAAGGCAAAAAAAGTGAAGCAATTAACAAAATAGGCACTGCTTTGATCTTTTATCATAAATATACTATTCTCTCTACAATTAAAAGCCTCTCTAGATTTTTAACTCATGAGCATGCAGAGGTAAGACAGCTAGCAGCCAGTGTAATTGCATCACTAATAAAGGGTTTCATGACTTGCTTACAAGAAGAAAAAGATCCTTATGTTCTTAAACAATTAGTTACAAGTTTAGTTGAGGTAGCACAACTGCTTGAAACATTAATTTCATCAGGAGAGCTTAATCCAGATGTCAAATTATATCTAAAAGCAGCTTTTAGGTATAGTAAAGCAGGAGTCAATATTGGCAAAGAGATTATTAAAAAATTTGAAGAAGAAGCTCTGTGCAAGTTAGAGCGAGAGACTTTGGAAAGCTTAGATAAATTCACCGATAATAAAATTAATTGTTCTAACACTGCTTATTTTGACATGTATAAATCAATAGTTAGAATTGCTGAAAAATTAAAACTAATACACTAATATAATCTAAAACTTAACGATTCCCCAACCAATCATAGCTGAACAAAAAATAAAAACTGCAACCACAATCCAGGTAATTCTATCTAAACCAGCTTCAGCTTGTGAAGGACCTGTAAACAAACTTGCAGAACCACCAATTCCACCAAGTCCTTCTCCTTTTGCACTATGCAAGAGCACCAAAGCAATTGTAGCTAAACCACTTAATATTTGACCTGCAAGGATAATATATGCCATAACACTTAGAATTCTAGCATATAGGGCCCCTTTCCTAGTCAGAAAAGTGTGCTCCTCCAAGCAATAAAATAGTCCCAAAAGTACCTAAAAGTGGAGAAGCAAATCTAGTAGTCTGCCAAAGACATCCTAAAAATGCACCAAATATTGAGCTTACCCCCAGTACAACAGGGACTATTGAAGGTTCATTTTCAATATGGTCTTTTATTTTTTTTATCGTACGACTTGTTGGCCTTTCAACTGATTGTTTTTCTCCATTCACATCAGTACCATAGCCATGACGTATACTTTGAATTGCCATTCCCATATAGCACCAACTTTCCTATAAATAAATATTTTGAATTATAAAAAATTCTATATACTCTAGTGTTTTTATGTAATCAGGTAAAGTAGGTATCAAAATTAAGTACTTAAAATTTAACTCAAATTACATTGAATCTTTAAACTAGACCCTTTCCCAATCTTGCTATCTATTTTATATTTTGAGTTAATTTCCAAGAGGCGTCTTTCTATATTCAGAATCCCATATCCATAGCTTTTTGTGTCGCTTACATCAAAACCTTTTCCATTGTCTGTTATTTCAACGGTAAAGTACAACCTATTTAATACTTTAATGCAAAAGTAAACCTCTGTTGCATTAGAATGTTTTTCAATATTACAAAACCATTCTTTGATGACTTTAAATAATTCTTTAGCACTCCTGCCAGATAAAGCTATTTCTTCCTCTGGCAAATCTATAATAACTTTTCCTTGAAATGACTTTTTAAATCCATTTACAAACTGATATGAGCCACCAATAAATCCCAACAGGTTGATATCAGGAATTATATATTCATTTATAAGCTGCCTTAAAGTACTATGAAGTTCATCTACAAGCTGATCACACTCTGATAAATCATTGTTTTTTATTGCTAACTTTAGTTTAGGGATAAAACTACAAGGCAAATCATGCACATCACTTGAAAACTTTCTAAGTAACTCTTCTTTTTCACACAAAGCTTGTTCTCGAAGTTCTATAACACTTGTTTCTAGATTTTCCTTGAGTTTTTTTTCACTGTGTTTCTCAATTGCAAGGGCTAATTGATCCACTATAGATTGAAGAGCTTTTTCAATCTCATTACTCCATATTGCCTCACGAGTACTAAAGTGCAAACTTAAAGCAAGTCTCACCTTATCTGAAGTACCAATTGCAACTAGCATTGATTGTGTCTTTAGTTTCATGCATAAAGCTTTATATTTGTTTTTAAACAGATAGTTTGGCATTGAAAGAAATCTGGAAAGATTTTCAATTTGGAAACTTTTGTTTTGTACAAGAGAAAATAAAGTAAAAGGAGGATCCGTTATATCTATTTCAAACCCAATAGGTCTAAAAGAAGGAATATATGAACTTTCCCAATAATTAGTTAAAAATGCTCTTGAAATTGCAGTATCTATTTGGAACAAAAGCACTCTCTCAGCTATACCTGACTTGCCAAGCAACAAAACCGTGTTATCAAGCACTTCTTCTAATGGTTTGCCTGAACGTATATCAGTACTAATACTTAAAATCAAGTTTGCCAGTTCATTACTTGTAAATGAAACAATATTTGAAGTCTCAGAAGGCTCTTTTTGTATAGCTAGTTCTGTTATTAAAGACTTTATTTGGGCCATTTCTGCAGTAGCCTGCATAACATTTCCTCCAAATCATTGAAAGTATATTTGCCTAAACTCAAACTTGTCAGTAATTTTAGTACAACAAGCATGTCAAAAAGCATTTAAGGTGCTTATTGAAGATTAAATTTCTCTAACCTCAAAAAGCTTCTTAACATTGAATGGAAATTTAAACCAAATTTAGGTCCAAATAGATAAGGCAAAATATTATGTATTAGATAAATTTAATATTCCGGATTCTCTTCTAGTATTAAAATAATCAACACATGATTATAAGGAGATTCTTATGCAAAAGAGTAAAGGATATTTATACACCTTTCCTGAAGGAAGCTTTAATAACTCAAAAGAAAACAGTATTAACCAATCAAGCAACAATACCAATAAAGAAATAATACTTACATTAATTGCTGATGATCACCCATATCTGATTCATGGAGTTGAAGCAGATTTAAATAAAGATCCTAAGATTAAAATTATAGGAACTGCACAAAGTTACGATTCTCTCCTTGCAAAAGCAATAGAGCTAAGTCCAGATGTGATCCTTCATGACTTAAAAATGCCAGGTCATGAAACGTTAGATTTTAAAGAATACATTTTAAAATTAAAAGAACAAACAAACAGTAAAATAATAATTTTTTCAAATGAAACCGGCTGGGCAAGAATCCATAAATGCCTTGAGCTTGGTGCCTCTGCATATATCGAAAAAGCAATTACACTTGGCAATTTAGCCGAACTCATACAAAGAGTATATAAAGAAGATGATCATTTAGTTTATACTGCTGAAAAAATTCCTAATATACAATTTTCTCCAAGACAGCAAGCAATTCTTCATTTTATTATGGATGGAAAAGAAAACGATCAAATTGCCGGAATATTAAAAATCGATATTAAAACCGTGCAAACTTACATAAGTGAAATTAAAATGAAACTATCTGATGCTTTTGGCATACATCCAATAAGACCCAGAACATTAGTGCTTTTCGCATCAAAACTAGGCTTTGGAAACAAAACCATATAATTAAATATTTATAAAATATTTTCACGGTCTAATACTTTTCCTTAGAACAAATGACTGATACAAAAGGCTACATACTTTGCAATCATAATAATTCTTATGTATTGAGCACAATTTTAAATTCTTAAGAGAAATACAGCATGATTTTTCTTTAAAGACATACAAAGCTTTGATTATTATCAGTTCTTGATTTATCAAATAATATCTTTCTTGTAAAACAAATGCAAGAACAAACACTAAAACATACACTAAACAAAAATATTAATTACTCGCCACTGGATCTAAAGCTTGATTTTGAAACTTATTTAAGAAAAAGAAAAATCAACACAAACAAGAAGCTTCTTGTAGAATACGAAGGCATAAAAATTGCATTAACACAAAAACAAATTGAAGTTCTTACTTATGTTGCCAAAGGATACTCAAACATAAAAATTGCAAAAGAACTCACAGCAAAAGAATCTACAATGAAACTATTAATTTATAGATTAATTAAATATTTAGAAAGCGTTTTGTATGAACGCATAGACAGATTTTACTTAATAATTATTGCTCAAAAATTTAATTTGGATGATTATACGAAACCGGCAAATTAAACTTACATTTTAGTATCCTGTCGTTCGTATACCGTATCTTGTATCGAAGCTATCTCAAAAATCACTTAGCAAAATAGAATATTTTTCTAACATTTCATACACTCAGCAGTACACCCCTTTCGAGCAGTTTGATACTTTATTTATAATCCCCCAGCCCTTTTTAAGGGCTGGGTTTCCAGAGACCGCCTCTCAAAGTCTTTATTTATAAGTTTTTAGTTGAGGAAGACTGCTCGGCTTTATTAAATAACATAGGTAAGTACTATTAAGGTAGTATCTGCAGAGCTCTTAGGAGTGTACTGCTGAGTTATTTTTCTTGCAATATACAATATTGCTTTCTAACAAGTGGCGCGTCAGGCAAGGTGTGTTTTTTGAGCTTT
>JACOTS010000095.1 GCA_016178265.1 Candidatus Melainabacteria bacterium | reverse complement strand
TCAACATAAACTAAAAGAGCAAGCAGAAGAACCATTGAAAGATTTATAATCTTATATCCAACAACTTCTACTTTTTCTTTTAGGATTTTCCCTATAAGATCAAAGGCAAAAGCAAGCATCAGAACACCGAAAGGTAAAACAAATGATGTAAATCTCCAAGGAAACTGAAGTGTTTTCATATCTTTAATAGCTATCCAAAAAAAATAAGAAACAGGAGTCATCATTAGTGCAGATATAGTAAACATAATCATTGCATTGTATACCCTTACATAATTTGAAAAATATGCTTTTATTCTTTGAGTTTGAGTTAACAATACAATCACACAAATAAGCCCTGCTAAACAAAACAGTGCATTGCTAACCTCATAAAACCTATGATCAAAAATCCCCCAATAATATCCATCACTAGGCAATCTATCCAAATAAGTAAATAAAAAGTTCTTTGTAACATCCCACCCTGCTCCCTTGGATAATACTTCAATATGAACATATTGTTTTTCAAGAGCTGAAGGAAATAAATAAAATCCTGCAAGACCTGCACCTAATGCAAAACTGGAAATAAAGAATTTCACAAATTTTCTTGTCCTAAAAGTATTTAATGAAAGAATGAAATAAGGGACCATAAGCATAACAAGCATAAATGCAGTAGGAAGATGTGACAAAATAATAAGTGCAAATCCTGCTGCAGTAATAAGAGTTGCCTTTAAGTCAAAATTCTCGTTTTTATTAAAGCTATCAATCCCATACAAAACCATAAAAATAAACGGAATAGCAAGTGCATTGGTTGGAAAATTATTATTATAAGTATAAATGTGGATAGCAGGAGAAAAAATAATAAAAACTGTTGCTAGAGTTGACGCTACAGGACTAGCATGTTTTCTAAGATAGATATATCCGAAAAAAGTAGTCATTAATACAGTTGCAATTACTGTACATTTCATAGAAACAACTGGATCTCTAAAAAAGAAATCAAGGAATATAAATAAATAGCAAAGAAGAGGTGCATAAAAATTAAACTTTGGCATTCCATATCCATACATATAAGCATCGATCCATCTTGGCAATAACTGTCCTTCCCAAAATGCGTTTTTAAATTGATAGACGTTTGCCATATGACTGTGCCAGTCAGCATGAGCTGGAAATGAACCTCTTATTATAAGAGGACCTACAGCCATTAAAATAAGTAAAAAAAGAAAAACTATTCTTTCACTTCTTGTACTTAAAAAATAATATGGTTTGCTATTTACTTCATGATACTCTTCATGCCCTTTTTCATTTTCTACATTTTGAGTTTGTTGCATAGATTTTTAATGCTCTCTTCGTAAAAATTTTGCCTAAAATAAGGATTTTATGGCTACCTAAGACATATATTTTTACAATTATTGTTCCTTAAAACAGTTTCTAATTAATAAGTTTTAGATCACAGGTAACTCTGAATTGTGTATTAACTGTAAACATTTCTAAAAATATATATTTTTCCATGTTTAAGCAGTATTAATAGAGAGTATACCAACTATAAGGCTTATGCATCAATTATATAAATCTTTCGTCAAAATCAAACGGAATTAAAGAATAGAGGGGAAAAAATAAATGCAAATATTGGTTGCTGTAATAATTTGTTTGTTTATAGTGATTGCTTCTTGCTATTTTGGCCATCTAATAACTCATACATTAAAAATCAAAGAAGACAGTAAATTCCTTTCATTATTAATTAAGGTTGCTGTTGGTTTAGCATTTTTTATACTTCTTGTTAATTCTTTTTCCATAATCACAAGGAATTTTCACTTAGGGGTTCTTGGTGGTATTGCTGCAATATTAATATTTTCGGCATGGCAATTTAAAGAACTAATTAATGTTTTAAACAAGGCAAAAGATTTTTTTGCAAATGAGTTAGTTTCTATCATTACAAACAATACAAATAAATATTTTTGGATTGTCTTTGCTGTTATTAATCTGGTATTTATTTTGACTGCATTTTCAGTTCCTCAACAAATTAGTAACGGGTTATATAACAACCATATTTTTAATATTAATCAGCTTGTAGCTGGAACTTATCCTGCAAAATATCCATACTTTCCATTTATAAACTTTGATTACCAACATGGCGCTTATATTCTTTCAGCACTAGTATCAAAACTTGCATGGGCTCATCCAGAAATTGCACTGGATGTTTTGACGGTTCTCTTTGCTAACCTTTGTTTTTTTGCTATTTATTCAATGTCACAAAAATTTTCTAATGCAACCAACTTAACTAGGTATGTAATTGTAATATCAGCATTTTTTGCATGGTTACCAATTAATCAGCTATTATCCAAAACCGAAAGTAGCAATTTCTTAAGCAAAATCGGGTTTATAGCTGAAAGTAAGTTAGCTACATCAGCTCCTCTTCAAGGAAATCTTTTATATTGGTTTTCCGATTCTTCTGTTGGATTCAGCATATTTTTTCTGCTTATTGGACTTTATTTAATTTACAACTTTTTCAAAAGTAAGCTTTCGGTCATTCACACTTTATTTATTGGATTATACATAGGTTCTTTATCTATACTATCTACACAAATAGCAACCCTTCTATGTGCAGGAATAATATTGTACGTTGCACTAAGTTATTTTCTGCAACACACAGGATTTGGAATTGAAAAAAATTCAGTTTCAATTAAGTTGATATCACATGTTGGAGTTTTATTACTTCTGACAATACTTATAAGCTCTTTACCTAACATTACGCTCATTGGCAAGGACTTAAGTAGCATTTTACCTACTTTCAAATTTGCCAAATCTTTAAACAAGGATATTGTAAGCTCTTTAAGCTCCAATGGAATTGTCTTGGTGATTTTTGGATTAGGATTTTATATTTCTTATAATTTGAAAGATAAATGGTGTAACTTTCTCCTGCCTTTTTTCACTCTTGGAATTATTATTCCTCTACTTATTGGTCTCCCAGACAATGAGGCTGGTATTTTCTTTATGACAAGCAATCTAGCTGGTGCATTTGCCATTCCCTATGCAATAGATTACATTAAAAAACAAACTAAAATTACTGAAAAGCAAAATAGTTATTTTTATGTAGCTCTAGCATTAGTCTTTTGTGTAAGCTCCTTATTATATTGGCTTTTGGGAAATCCTATTAAACCATTGTTTAAATTAAACAATGGAAAACTATCATTCAATGGTTTACAAACTCTCTCTTATAACAATGAGAGTAAAAATTACAGAAAATTAATTAAATCCCTTAAATCAAAAAATATTAGTAACTCTTCATTTCTGTCAGAACCAGAATATGCAGAAATTATCTCAGCTACCACAGGGCTTAATACTCCGCTTCTTAAGCCAAGTTCAGCTCCTCTTACAAAAGTAAATAATGATCTCATACAAAAGTACACGAGTGAATATCATGGAGAATTTTATCCTTTTGCATATACTTTTGACAGTCAAATCTTACAAGATCAAAAAGTAAAATGGGTTTACCTAACCCAAAAGTTTGTAAGGTTCATAATGACTCCTATAGCTAGGATTCAGTTATTAAATGCTTATGTTAACAAAGGATCAAAATTAGCATATAAAGAAAACATCGGTAATGAAAAAGAAGTAGCCGAAGTATATGAGATTAATCCTGATAAATTAAATAGGGTTTATTCGCTAGATCAAAAAAGATTAAATGATGTAGCAAATTCAAAAGATAATTTTTATATTAACCAAATTGCAAAGTGTCCATATTTTGGCATTTACAGCAGTATGTCCAATGACTTTAATGGAGATAATATATCTGATGTGGCCTTTTTTGACGAGTTGAATAAAAAATGGTACGTGGTTTATGGAGGTAATTTTGAAGAAGAGGAAGAAATCGATCTAGCAAGTCATATACTAGAGAGCTATGAAGGCAATGATGTTTTCATACCAATACCTGCCGATTATGATGGAGACAAATTAACTGATGTGGCTCTATTTAGCAGAAATAACGGATTGTGGCTTATTTATAATTCTTTTGGAAAATATATAGTAAGAAAAAATTGGGGAGCAAAGATAGGAGAGATTCCCACACCAGCTAATATAGATGGTGATTCAAAAACTGACATAGTTGCATTATCTGTGGAAAAGAATCAATCTAGAACCCCTTCATTACTTTCTTCAACAAATTACAGCTATAGTGACAGACTTATCGACCTTTCAAATGAAGGAACATTGGTTTTTGCAGACATTGACGGAGATAATAAAGATGATTACATTTTGCATAAAGCTAGTTTAAATTCCATCGAAATATTATTATCTAGTAAGAATACTCCAATTAAAATTCTTATAGGTAATAATTTTTCAAGAATAGTACCAGCTGACTATGATGGAGATGGGAAAAAAGATATAGCAGTCTGGACTCCCGATAATGGAACATGGGAAATTGCATATGCTAAAGATTTACTTGCAAGTAACACAAACGAAGTGACAACAACTCCAGAACCATTTATCGGCTGCGGAGCAGGTTCTAAAGTTGATAACAATGAACAGCCACCAAATTGTGGGACATCAATAGTCCATTTTGGTAGTATTGGCAAT
>JACOTS010000102.1 GCA_016178265.1 Candidatus Melainabacteria bacterium | reverse complement strand
AGCAACTTACCTGGAAAACATTTGAAGGAATGATTTCACAAGCAGGATTTCATTTTTTGGATTCAACTTTTTCAACCATTGGCGGAAGTTTTGGGAAATATTTAGATACTAAAGAAAATATGCTTTTAGGTGGTGCAGGTCTTACAGCTTTATTTCCTATACTTGCATCGAATAAAAAAATCTGGGACCATAACGTTCCATTTCCACAGGTAGAAGGAAAACTAATCAGATCTATTTTTCATGGCATTGAATCCCTTATTTTTAATGCAGGCAGTAAAGTAGGAAATAGTGCTTTTGGAATTCCTTTATCTCTTGGCTTTACGCTTTTAACTTATTTTGCAACACTTTCTAAAAACACAAGTAACTTGTTTAAAAATTTTAAAGTACCCATGAATACAGTTGGTGGTCTTATGCAAAGGCTTCCATTTGATTTTTCATACTCCATGATGTCAGCCGTTGGCAGCAAAATTAGCAAATATATTCCTGCTCCACTTGTTGTTTTATGTGGACCGGCATTGTCATTTAAATTAGGCGAAGCTTTTAAACACCAAGGAGCAAAATATGATGAGTTTAAAGGGCTTATGATACGAAACAGTGTTCATTTAATGGAAAGTGTTTTAGCTTCTGGTGCATATAGAACAGGCAGACTGCTTACAGGGACAGCAGATGAACATACATCTAGCGGATCAGTTATGGCTGATGGAAGGTGGCTTACAGATGAAGGAAGAATTGTGCCTACTATGGCAATTGGTAAACAAATAGGAGGGGAAAGCAGTGGAAATATTTTAAAAACAGTTTTATCTGGTCTTGGCGGTGTGACTTTTGGAATACTTGCATATTTTGTTTCAAAATATTTATTTAGTAAGCCATCATCAAAGCCTTTGGATAAAGAAATTTCAAGTGCGGCTGCACAAATAGCGGTATTAGATAAAGCCAAGACTTTTGATCGATTTATTCGACAAAAGTCGTCGGATGAGAAAAGCGAGTGGAGCATTCGTGCGACACGAGCGATATAAAAAAAAGAGGTAATAAATATGTCAGTAATAGCAGCAAACTTAAATACTTACTCACAAAATGTGTATAGTGCACCAGTGAAAGCTTATATTCCAAGAAAAGCTAGCACAGGGCAAACTAGTACAAGAACATTGAATTTAAGACTAGATGTTTCAAAATCAATTGCTTCTGATGGTGCATTTAAGGCAGCCATGCAAAGAATATTGGTTGAAAAGAAAATCTGGGAAGACTTTCTTGAAAAACTTAGGCAATCTGGTGGTGGAGGCGGAGGCAGCTTAAGAAGAATAGATAGAATTGCAGTAAGTTTTATGCTGATGAACTTTTTATCTGACAAAACAATGAAAGCATTAATGCAAAATTTTAACATTGAGTTTTTAAAACAGCTTGCCTTTTCTAATGACAAATCTACGCAAAATCCGGTAGTGAATTTTATCTCTCAGGCAACTTTTCTTATTGCACATACTGTAGCTAGTATTGTGGCTTCTGTTGTAAATAGTCCAGTTGTTCAAAACATTGGTAATATGATTTCTACAGTGGTCAAAGGGGTATCATCTCTTGCCGTCTATTTTTCATTTCAGTTAAACAAATTAAAAGAACTTCTTGAAAAGGAGCTAAATGAAGCTATTAGAAAGCTTGATTTAAAAGAAAAGTTACAAAAATTAAAAGAGATAGTAGCTGATTTCTTCGTTGAGTTAAAGGAAGAAACATTCAATTTTATAGAGTTTGTGAAGGCTAAATTTAAAAGCTATTTCCTTCTTAAATTTGTATCGCAGTAATTAAATCTTTTTTTTAATACTCTTAGTGATATGATGGGATCAATTCTAAAACTTTATGATTATCCCAACAGTAGATAGATTTCACTATGTAGGTGTGGCCCCGTTTAGCCATGCTGGTTTTCTTACTGCTGAAGTTAGTAAAGCTTCAGAAAGTCAAATTGCAAGTAAGGCAAAGCCAGTAATCACTACTTTGGATAATGGACTTACTATAGTTACACAAACCAATCCTACTTTATATTCTGCAGGGGTTAATGTTTTTGTTCATGTTGGCTCAGTAAATGAAAATGAGCATAATAGTGGTGCTACACATTTTCTAGAACACATGGTTTTTAAAAGAACAAAAAGTAGATCAGGAAAAGAAATTGCTGAGGAAGCAGAAAACTCGGGTGCAAGTATAAATGCTGCTACAAGTGAGGACCATACGTTTTATCATACTCAAGCACTTGGTGAAAACATTATGGCTCCTACCCTTGTGTATTTGGATATGCTTTTAAACAATAAAATGCTTCAGAAGGAATTTGATATTGAAAAAGGTGTAATTTTAGAAGAAGCAAAAGGGTATGAAGATGATCCAACATCAAGGGCTATGCATTTAGCTCAGGAAACATACTGTAGTGGACATCCATATGGGAAAAGGGTTATTGGCACACAAAGTACAATTTCTGGAATGCAAAGAAGTGATTTAAAAAGATTTTTAACTGACTTTTATACACCGGATAATATGATTGTTTCTCTTGCTGGTAATTTTGATGTGGATGCAGCTATTAGGCAAATAGATGATTTTACTTCTTCTGTAACAAGAAAAACAATTAGAGAAGAGGTACCACTGCTTACTTATAATGTTCAAAATGCAAATGACAGTATGAATATTCAACAATCTCACGTAGTCCTTATGTCAAAAGGATATTCTCTTTTAGATGATAAAAGGTATGCACTAGCTGGTAGAAAGGGGGCAATATTTATGACTATGACAGATCCTATAGCCGACATGCTGACTCGTTTGCGCAACGCTTATCAGGCCGCTCATAAGGACGTCGATATGCCGTCGTCGCGGATGAAAGAAGAAATAGCTAAATTGAGTGCATATTCAAATGGGGTGAATTATATGGAAAGAGGGGAAATTTTACCTATTGAGGAAGTGGATAGAAAAATCAGGGCAGTAACTAATGAAGATATAATGCAGGTTGCAAGAGAAATCTTTGATCCAGCCTTTATGGCAGCTTATGTTGTAGGTCCAAAGAAGTTTTTGCCTAAAAATGTTGATTTAAGTGTATAAATTGTGGATAATGATATGTAAGTTTTACATATATTAGGAATCAAAGTTTGAAAATACCTCAAAGCATAAGTAGTGCAGAACAAATTATTAGAGTAGTTACAAGGGCTCAAGATAAAAGAAAAGCTCTTTATGAAGAAATTGGAAAGCCAGGGTCCAAAAAAAGGAGAGGCTTGCCGAAATCACTTAGAAAGAAAGTCCATGCAGAGCTTTTTCCTGAATATGCACCACAGAGAAAAAATGCAGGATTTCCATTAACTGCAGCAGATTTTGCATTTAGAGATGGCCTTAGAAGAATTGATGAGAAAAACAGTTTTCATTCTCTTGAGAATGAAAGAAAAGCATTAAAGATGCTAGATGAGACAGTGCAGGAAATTCTTTCAGGGCATGAATCCTCTGTCAGAGAAAAATACAGGATTTTAAAACAAACTTTTGATCACTATGGTGTTTCTCTTGATGAGGTGTTGATGAGTAGATATGAAAACCTTACTTATAATGAAGAGCAAAAAGAAGCCAGTGAAAAAAATATCTATGGTAAGCTTGTGCTTTATAGAAATGATAAGTTTGATCCTGGTTCTTTTTCTCCAGATGACACAGATTTTGAGAAGGTTGTGGAAGTTATGGCTCCGCTTGATGGAGACGAAAAAAGAATATTTATAGGAACAGTAATTTTTGATCCGTCTTTAGAGAGTGAA
>JACOTS010000079.1 GCA_016178265.1 Candidatus Melainabacteria bacterium | reverse complement strand
GTAAACCAAACATTTCCATCGGGGCCTAGAATTATTGAATTGTTATTGATCAAGATACCAGTAGCTCCATTAGCTATAGATGCATCGTATTCGGTAATTGTAAGAGTTCCTGATGTGCAGCCAGATGAAGAAGATGATGAACTGGAAGATACTAGCTCACATGATAAATTATTTTGAACACAATTTAATGATGATGGTACAGAACCAATGATGCAGCAAGTAGGAGCTCCATTTAAGCAAGCTGGTTCTGTTCCTAATGATATGCATCTTGGAGTGCCACCATTTGGACAGAATGTACAGGTGGTTGAAGAAGATCCTGAAGAACCACTTGAAGAAGATGTAATTGTTCCAGATGATGAAACTACCGATCCTGATGTACTTACAGTGCCAGATGATGAGTTCTTGGGTGTATCATCTTCACATACACACAAAGCTGAACATTCTATACCTTCTTTGCATATGCAACTTACGGATAAATTGTCATTATCTAGATTGCAATTATAAGACTGGCAAATTTGATTTCCAAGTTGGATTTTGGTTGTATCATTTAAAGAAATTTCATTTCCTGTGTTGCCACAATTTGAACTGTAAGTTTTAGTTTTTACATTGTTGTTGGCGCTAACTGTTCCAGAGGATGAGGAGCTGGAAGAAGAAACTATTGTACCGGATGATGAGCTTGATGAAGAACTACTGCTTGAGGATGAACTGCTAGAACTTGAAGATATTGGAGATGGCTTCCATGTGTATTCATGCTCAAGTTCATTGCTGCCTGCAGGATTAGTTAGTCTTATCTTAGCTGTTACAGCATTATTTGGACATCCGTTTTCATGCAGAGGACCTGCAGGTGCTTTAATATGTATAGGGTTTCCAGTAAAAGTAGTCCCATTTTCTCCTGTTTGAATAAATTCAGTATCATCTATTATTGAAACAAATTCAACATTTTCTAAATCTAGATATTGAAAATTTGCACCTGCAATAGTAATGCTTTCCCCGCCATTGCATGATCCTTCAGTTCGACTTAGTGAACTAATAATTGGAACACCGCAGCGTAATTTTATAGCATCAATACCTTCAGCATTTATGCTATTTGTAATAATTTCTACCTCAGATATATTTTCTTCTGTTTTTTCAAATGAAAGATTAAATGCCCAGTCTGGATCTTCAAAGGTTGGGAAATGACCTGATTCACACTTGGTATCATCAGAGAAATCTACCCCTGATTGTAGTACTTTTACCAGTCCGCCTACTTCATTATATAGTCTTACTTCTTTTACAAATCCTCTTTCTGGATTAAATCCAGTACTACCTACTTCATAGATATCTAAGTTGGTTGCAAGAGTTGGATTTGCAAACTTTACTCTTATGCTCTCATCTTTTGCAACAGGATTAGAGGTGGAATGTTCAGGAGCCCATGCTTTTGTTAAGCTTAAACAACCACCATCAACTTCACCTTCTGCAAATTCTTTTACATGTATAGTGTTTTGTAAGTCAGTGGCGTGATGTTCACTTGATGCAGATATTGCTTGGCTTACCCATTGTTCAGCTATGCAATTTAATTTAGCTGTTGCTTCACCTGAACTAGATGAGGAGCTTGATCCGCCTGATGACGAAGAACCTGATATTGTTCCACTGGATGATGTGCTTGAAGAAGTTGAGGTCACAGTACATAAACAGCTTGCTGTACACTTAGCGCCGCCATCACAGATACACTCAGTATCAGAAGGAGTGTTTGCTACTAAACAATTGTGTGTGTTGCAAATGTTGCTTGCAACTATATCTTTCTGAGCTTGAGGTAAAGAAATAGTGGATCCTGCTTCACATGTGTAAGCAAAAACTTTAGTTTTTGGAAGAACAGCAGTTGTTGTTTGGGATCCGGAAGAAGATGTTGAAGATATTGTTGTACCGGATGATGAGCTGCTTATAATACCATCTTCACATACACACAAAGCTGAACATTCTATACCTTCTTTGCATATGCAACTTACGGATAAATTGTCATTATCTAGATTGCAATTATAATCCTGGCAAATTTGATTTCCAAGTTGGATTTTGGTTGTATCATTTAGAGAAATTTCATTTCCAGTATTGCCGCAATTTGAGCTGTATGTTTTAGTTTTGATATTATTATTGCTGGTGATTGTTCCAGAAGAGCTGCTTGATGTGGGCGATATAGCTGTTCCAGAAGAACTGCTTGATGTAGATGATACAGTTGTTCCAGAAGAACTACTTGATGTAGTTGGACTAGCTGCCCCTGATGAACTACTTGATATAGTAGATGTCTCACATATGCATTCTGCTTCACATACTGTTTTTCCTCCACTGCAGCTACAAACAGTTCCGTCAATATTTGTGCTTGGTTGACAATCGTGTTCACCGCAGACATCCTTTATAATGTATTGTTTTTGTTGATTATTTAATGCAATAGTTCCGCCTTCATTGAAACACATTGAGCTACCAAAGGTTTTTGATTTTGTGGTTGTGCTAGTTCCGGATGAGGATGAGCTGCTGGATGATGAGCTACTACTAGAAGATGAACTGCTCGATGTACTTGATGTATCAATAATACTATCCAGTGCATCAAATACATTTATAATTCCTGTGCCAATTGGTTTATCAGTAGATAGGGGATCTGCTGTTGATTTTATAATATCTTCTATTTCTATATTAGTAAGCTCTGGTTTTGCTGCAAGTAATAGTGCTGCTAAACCTGAAACAAATGGAGCTGCAAAACTTGTTCCATCAGAATAAATATATTTTGCACTTAGGCTTCCCTTTGGTACAAATTCTTGTCCTCCGTCTTCATTGACATCTGTAAGTGCTGCCCTAAGAGATAAAATATTTACACCTGGTGCTGCTACATCAACAGTACTGCCGAAATTAGAAAAACCAGCTCTCGTGTCATCTACATGTGTTGCACCAACTGCAATTGTATTTAAAATATTTGCAGGAGTAAAATTAGCTGCGTCAATATTTTCATTTCCACCAGCAGCAGTTACAACTACTCCTTTTGAATGTGCATAATTAATTGCAGTTTCAAGTTCAGAACTGGAACCAATAGCGCCCCATGAGTTGTTTATTATTTGTGCTCCATTATCTGTCGCGTAATAAATACTGGATAAAATTGAGTCTAATGTTGCATTGCCATCACTGTCAAATACTTTTACTGGCAAGATTTTAGCTTTAGGTGCAACACCAATAATGCCTTTTCCGTTACCACCTACTGCAGCAATAATTCCGGCACAAACTGTACCATGTCCGTTGTCATCTTTTGGATCTTTGTCGAAATTAATAAAATCCCAGCCTTTAGTATCATCTATGTAACCGTTTTCATCATCATCAATTCCATTGCCTGCAATTTCATTTTCATTAATCCATATATTAGAAGAAATATCTTCGTGGTTAACATCTACCCCTGTGTCAACTACTGCTACGACTACATTTTCACCTTGTGAAAAATCCCATGCTTTTGGGGCGTTTATTCTTTTTAATCCGTGTAAATCATCAATGCATTGTCCCCAAGTGTTTTGTGATGCATAAAACGGATCATTTGGAGTAAATGAAAGTTTAAATATTGCATTTGGTTCAACATTTTCAATTCTTGGATCATTTTTTAGTATTTCAATTGCTTCTTCAACAGAAATATCTTCAGGCAAGGTAGCTACATAGCTTCTAAAGCTTTGCTGTTCCTCCTCTCTCATTTTTGTATAGGCTTCTTTAAAAACTTCTTCGTTACTTACCTCTTCTACTTTTGTATATTTTCTTGATAAGCTATGAAATTCTTTGCCTGATTCGAAACCTTTCTTCATTCTGCTTTTAAACTCTTTAACTATTTGTTCTGTTGGGTGGATTGGTTCTAATTTTAAAAAGTCAATATTTGGTGTTAAATTAGCTCTTGCTCTAAAGGTTCTTGATTGTAAGTTAGCTTCAGCTTCATCTGCATAGCTTACAATAATTTGATTGGGTACATGTTGAACAGATTGTGTACCGCCTTCGCTTGTGCTTTCTCCAGAAACACTAATTGTTGCAGTACAACCATCATCGGTTGAAATTGTTACATCGTGTGATTTGGTTTTAATTTCTGATATGTCTTCTGTAGTGGTTGCTTCTTCTTCAACAACTGTTTCTGTTGTTATTGTGGTTTCTTTCGTAAAAGATTTAGTAAGGATATTTAATGTGTTTTCTTTTGTGGTTACAATAATATCATCATATCCGTCTGTGTTAATATCTGCAGTGGTTACTTTAATGGGGATACCTTCAATAGCAAATTCTACAGATGGTTCAAAATCTCCATTTCCTTTTCCACGCAATATTGATATGTTGTTGTCTTGGTTTGATGTAACTAAATCTAAATTACAGTCCTCATTAAAGTGCCCAAGAGAAATATCTGAAACCTCACCTGCTACATTAAATGATTTCGAACTATTAAATGTGCCATTGCCATTTCCTAGCACAATATAAATAGTTTTATTACTAGTGGCTGCTATTAAGTCGGGTATGTCGTCATTGTTTAAATCAGCTGTTATTAGTTTTATTGGATGAGGTATATTAATTGCATTTTCTGTTTGTTCGGTGAATCTACCTTTTCCATCTCCAGTAAATATGCTGATTTTATTTTCATCTTTAAGTGATACTGCAAGGTCTATATTGTTGTCACTATTAAAATCACTTGCTATTACATAGCTTGGAGCACTATTTACTAAAATGGTATGTGGTTCTTTAAATAAATCCTCATTGTTTGTTCCTAAAAATACAGATATTGAATTTGAACTGGCATTGGTTACAGCAATATCATATAATCCATCGTTATTATAATCTCTTAAAGCAAGTGAATTTGGATTTAATCCGGTATTTAAAACTATTGGTTCCAAGTATTCATTTCCTGTAGCAATAAAAACATAAAGCTTATTTTCAGACTTGTCTATTGCAACTATATCTTGTAGTTCATCTCCATTAATATCTACTGTTATTGGATTTGATAATATTACGCCACCCTTAATTAAAGCCGGATTTTCAAAAGTTATTTCTTCAGCTTTTTGGCTTTGAAATATTATTCCTAACCCTCTGCCACTAAGCTCTCCTGTTACAAGCAGCTTTATTGTGCTGTCTTGTGTAAATAAACTAGAATCACTGGCTTTAATTTTAGGAATATTAAATGTTGAGGAATCAAATGATAATGTTGTACTAACTCCTCTTGCATGTAAGCATTCATGCTTGTTTAGTTTAATTGTTGATGTACCGAAGGAATACTCTTCAAAACTTTTTACATCTTCTTGGATTTCATTTATTGGAGTACTTTCCAAACTAGTTTCTTCTAAATCAATACTCTTGGTGTTTTCTTGTATCTCAACATCTTCAATAATTTCAGTCGTTTCTAAATCTTTAGTTTGATCATCTGTATCTTCTAATGTGGTTGTTTCACTTTGAGCAAGTAAGTCAGCTGGTGTAGGTTGTTTTACCTTTTGTGACTCATTACTTTGAGGGATAACAAACAGATTTCCATAATTAATATTTAATGCAGCAAGTGTAGGTAAGTTAAAAGCAAATATAGCTAATATACTAATGAATGATTTTAGTAATTGTTTTTTGTTAATTTTATTCATTGAGACGCAATATTGGCCCTGAAATAGCATTTGAAGTTTTTGCTTCAAAACCCGGAGTAACTACATTTAAGCACCTAGTTTTTTGCAGGTTGCTATTTACTTTATGCCCTTAGAAATAATGAAATTTAATTAAAACCAGGCTAAATGTCACGTGCTTAAAATCTGGTGAATTTTGCAAAATCAAGCTATTATCTGGCACTATATGTAATGAGTAAAATTAAATAAAGTTAATGTTTAAATCTCAACCGTTTGGTGTAGAAAAATCATGCGAAATTGAGTTGAATCTATCGGTTGTACACACAGTTAAAACCCATGTGTCCATAGTGCAACAGTAATTCCAAGAAGTGCACCAACTAGTACTTCAAATGGCGTATGTCCTAAAAGTTCTCTAAAGTGTTGAGAGCTTAAATGTGGATGCTCAGAAAAAACTTCGCTTACTATCTGGTTTAGTACAGATGCTTGCTTGCCAACAGATCTTCTAAGTCCTGCTGCATCATACATCACAACGAGTGACACGGTTAAAGCTATTGCAAATGCAACTGAATCAAACCCTGTAATTAAACCTGTACTGGTTGCCATCCCCATCATAAATGCGCTATGGCTAGATGGCATTCCTCCTGTTTGAACAAGGGTTTTTAAATTTATTTTTTTGTGATTTATTAAATGAACAATAAATTTGTAAAACTGGGCAATAAAATTTGAGCCCAGCGCAGTTATTATTATTTCTAATCCATTTGAAAGTTGCATTTTAATTTATCCTGTTTAGAATAAACTGAGCTAAAAATTGTAAATTTTGGCTCTTTAAGTTTACTTTATTTAGGTCACTGCTGGCATCATTTATTAACTCATTTGCTATCTTTCTTGAATTATCAATCCCTAAAAGCATTGGATAAGTTGGTTTATTTTGTAATTTATCCTTACCAGAGGTTTTACCTAGTGTTTTTGTATCTGATGTTTCATCCAGAATATCATCTATTATTTGGAATGCAAGTCCGATCTTGGAACCGTAATTGGATAGATAATTGATCGTTTCTTTAGCTTGAGGAATATTATTTGGGGATAAGTATGCTCCACAGAGAATCGAGGCTTTAATTAATTCTGCTGTTTTATTAGCATAAATCTTTTCTAGTTTATTAAGCTCAATGTTTTTTTCTTTGATTGCTAAATCCATTATTTGACCTGGCACTAATGCAAAGCTTGTTGTAAATGATAAGGTCTGTATGATGGATAGTTTTTGTGTATCTGAAAGTTTTGTGCATTGTTTGGAAATTAAGTAGAAGGGTAATGTTAGCATTGCATCACCTGCAAGGATTGCGGTAGATTCACTAAAAGCCTTATGACACGAAGGTTTGCCACGTCTTAAGTCATCATCATCCATTGATGGTAAATCATCATGGATTAAACTCATTGCATGAATAATTTCCAGGGAAGCAGCTGTTAATAAATCATCGGTGTCAAAACTATCATTATTTTTATTGGTCAGTGATTCTAGTGTTGTTAAACATAAAACACCTCTTAATCTTTTCCCTCCATTAAGGAGTGAATATCTAATTGCATCCCAAAGTTCTTGTGGTTCTTTAAATAAGTTTGGATTATTTAGTAAATCTTCTAAAAAATTGTCAAGTAACTTTTTCTTGGTATTTATATATAATTGAATGTCTGCAGTGGGTATAGATTTTGTTGACATGGGATAATTTTAACAAAATTGAGTTACAACCTAGCCAGTATAATACTTTCAAGCAAGCTCATTATTAGGTAAGATTTTACCCAATTTATTTGGTAAAATCTTGATTGTGCTAGAAGAGGTATTAAATAAATGCACTTTAGAAAGCCTGTGAAGCGAATTGTGAGCGAGCAGGCGGATTATAAAGTATGTTAATATATAGTTTATGCCTGTATCAGCTGAAACAACGATAGATATAAATAAGATAAGAGAAGTTTTACCTCACAGGTATCCTTTTTTGCTGATAGACAGAATTACATATGTTGAGCCTGGTTTAAAGGCACGAGGATATAAAAACGTAACGACCAATGAGCCATTTTTTCAGGGACATTTCCCTGGTAATCCGGTAATGCCTGGGGTGCTTATTGTAGAAGCAGTAGCTCAACTTGGTTGCTTTACAATGCTATCTAAAGCTGAATATAAAGAAATGATAGGGCTTTTTGCTGGTATAGATGGAGTAAGATTTAAAAAACCTGTTTATCCTGGAGATAAACTTGAACTTTCTTGTGAACTTGTGAAACTAAAAGGACCAATAGGTAAGTTTAAAGGTGAAGCAAGAGTGGACGGCGAGCTAGTAGCCGAAGCAGAAGTATTGTTTGCTCTTGCACCTAAACCAAAGGACAGGAAAATTTAACTCCTATCTCCTTGTTTTGAAATGATATTAAATAATATTCCACACATAACAAGTGTCACTATAATTGATGTTCCGCCACAACTAAAAAATGGCAATGTGACACCTGTTATTGGTAGCAAACCTACTGTTACTGCTATATTCATAATTGCTTGAAATGAGATAACAAGGATAATAGCGCTTCCTAAAATTTTTCCGTATCTGTCTTTTGTATTATTTATCAGAAAAAATCCTCTAATTATCCAGCTTAAAAACAAAAGCAAAACAATGGTAAGCCCAATGAAACCAATTTCTTCGCCTATTACTGAAAAAATAAAGTCTGAATGTGGTACTGGAAGGCTTCCTTGTTTTTGTGTAGAATTACCCAAACCCACCCCAAGAAATTTTCCCAGTGCAAAAGCGTATTTTGATTGAATTAAATTGTACCCTTTTCCAAGTGGTTCCAGATAAGGGTTGATCCAGTAAATTAATCTGTCTAATTGATATTGGGTTGTCTGAATTTTTAAGAAACATAAGTATGAACCGATCATTGATGCTATTCCAATAAACCATAAAGGCCATTCGTATAAGGTGAACATTGTCAGAGCAACTAATAAAATTAATATCGTTGAGCCAAGATCTGGTTGCTTAAAAACAGTGAAAGTTAAAAGTAAACTAAATGCAATATAGTATAAATTTTGTTTTTCAAACCATCTGTAACTAACGAGTTGCTTTGATAAAAGAAGAATAATTGATAATTTTGCAATTTCTGCAGGTTGAAATTGAATAAATCCTATATTTATCCATCTTTGTGAGCCACCAATCGTTTTTCCCATGCTGGTAAATAATGTGATTAACATTAAAATAAGAGTACACGAAGCAAAAATCCAGGTTAATTTATCCCACATTTTGTAATTTATTTTTGATGCTATAAAGAGAAAAAACAATCCAATGATTGTAGCAAACCATTGTTTTAATCCCAGTGTCCAAAACGATCCGCTGATTTTGTAAGATTCGTAAGAGCTGCTGCTGAAAGCAAAAATTAAACCAGTGATTATGAGTGAGGCAGTTAATTGTAAAAAAAATACATCAAGCTGCTTAAAGTTTGTTGATAATTTCTTTAAAATGTTTTCCTCTCTCCTCATAATTTTTAAACATATCAAAACTTGAACAAGCTGGTGAAAATAAAACAATATCTGTATTGGAACTTAATGTCTCTTTTACTGCTTCTTCAAGATTATTAACCATTATTTTTCATTCTTATTGCTTCTATTGCTTTAATGGTAGATTCAGGGTTCGTTGCTTTAGAATCGTTATAAAATTCCTTTTCTCCTATTGATTTAGTGCGTTCCAATCTGTGTTCAACGCCTTGAAATGAGGTAAGGCTGTCTTGTACTGATTTAATATCCAGTATCCTTGAAACTGCAATACTAGCTAAAGTGTTCTCTATATTATGCATTCCAAAGATATTTAGTTTGTCCTTATGGATAATACTTTCAATATTATTTTTGTACTTTATTTTTAGATAAGAATCTTCAAAAAATGCAATATGATCATAATTCTCTAAATTATCAGCTGTTGTTGTGAAGTAAAAGATATTATTTTTAGGATGAAAATTCTTTAGAATAGAATCAGTTGCATTTAATATAGCCCATGAATCTTTTTTTTGATTGTCAAATAATTTTTTCTTGGAGCTAATATAATGATCAAAGCTTTTGTGCCAGTCTAAATGATCCGGAGTTATATTTAAACAAACAGAAATATACGCGCTAAGAGTAGGACTGTAAAATATTTGGTATGAGCTTACTTCTATTACTAAATATTGAAAATCCTTTTTACTTTTTATGGCATTAAATATTGGTGTGCCTATGTTTCCGCAGCACAGTGTACTAATATTATTTTTGTTTAAAATGTGTGTAATTAGAGAAGTAGTTGTTGTTTTTCCGTTTGTCCCGGTTATACAAATAAGTGGTTTGTTTGTAAAGTAACTGGCTAATTCTATATCCGAAACAGTTGGTATGTTTTTTGCTTGAGCAGCTTGAATAATTTTTGTAAATGGGCTTATTCCGGGACTAACTATTATTAAGTCAGCTTGATTTAAAAACCCTTCAGAATTTTTATTTGTTTCAACTTCAACACCATTTTTTTTTAAGCTTGATACTTCATGTTCATATATTGTGTCTATGTTTCCAGCATCACTAAGTAATATTTTGTTAGCTTTATCAAGAAGAAACTGAGCTGCTGATATTCCTGTTTTGCCAGCTCCTAAAATTAGGACAGTTTTTGTGCTTAATTCTTTCGGGTTCACAGGAATTAATATAACATAGTGGAATGGGCATTAGGCATTTTACCAATTTAACTTTAATCCAATCTCATTACCTTTGATGTTCCATTTAACCTCATTAAAGATTTCAAGAATTAAAGGCAAACCTCTGCCTCCTTCTTCTAATACATCTACATCTTTAATGGATTGTTTCTTTGTTAAATATTCTTTCCAGTCAAATCCTGTACCTGAATCTGCTATAACGCAAGAAAACGATCCTTCTTTAATCCAGTAAGATAATTTAATATATTTTTCTTCACCCTGTTTGGTAGTTGGCATACCGTGCCTTAGGGAATTATAAATTGCTTCAACTAAACCAAGCTTTAAACTTGTAACATAATTTTCCGACAATCCTTTTTTAAATACTTCATCTAAAATAACTTTTATTTTATTTTGGATATCTTCTTGATTTATATCCCTGAATTCAATTGTATTTATTTCAGGCATTTCAATTGCAACAAGCAATCTGTCATCATCCTGAGGAGCACCTTCACTAACAATGTTTAATCTTCTAATAATTTCTTCAGGTAATTCTTCAAGCTTATATTTTTGATGATATTTTAGAGCGTCTGGGAGCCAACTTTCTGATATAAACTCGCCTTTTAATTGTCTTTGTTCTGTTAACCCATCAGTAAAAACTATCATTTTGTCACCTATATTAAGAGCAAATTCTTTTGTTTCATAAGCTCCTACATCTTTAACTGACAGTAGTCCGAGTGGTACCCCTGGATTATCTTGTAATTTGCTTATTTTATCTTTTTGCATTAAATATGGTGATGGATGACCTGCATTGCAGCAAACTATTTTACCTGCAGTGATATTAAAAATGCCATACCAAGCAGTAGCATAGAAGTCAGAGTATTGATTTTGTTCATAAATGGAATCACTTAATCCTGTAATAAATTTATCTGGATGCCATGCAATTTCTTCCCTTTCTATAAGACCTTTTAACTCACCAATAATATATCCGGTAAGAAGCGCTGCTGCAGGACCCTTACCTGATACGTCACCAATCAATATGCCTATAACATGTGGTGCTAATTCATGAACCCAGTAAAAATCTCCTGATACGTTATGGTGAGGATGATATGAAACAGCGATTTTTAAATTTTTGTTTGTGTCTGCTCCGCCGCTAAGTAAAATTGACTGTAGTTGAGCAGCTTGTTTTAACTCCCTTGAAAGTTTATTTTTGTATTCTGAAAGCTCTTGAACCATTTCAGCTTGGTTAATAGCTACTGCTACCTGACTTGCTGCAGATTGAATAAAAGCTATTTCTTCATCAGTCCAGTTTCTGGGTACATTACATTGGTGAAAACATAACCATCCAAATAATTTTGTGTGAAAATTAATTGGGACAGCCAAGAAAGCTCTTGCATTAATTTTATGTAACTGTTCCAACTCTGCTTTGTTTAATTTTGCCATCCTTGAATCTTTAAATAGGTCAGAAATAGTAATATAATCTGATTCTTTTTCAGCAATTTTATTTATGATTAGTGGATTTTCTTTTCCAATTCCCAAACTGGTTATGTTGGTTCCTAAGAATTCGTGAGCAACTACTTCTCTGGAGGTTTTCGGATCAATTATATTTATAAAACAGCGACTTACTTGTAAGGCTTGCCCAAGCTCTGCAACGGTTCGTTCTAAAATAACCTTGATATTTAAAGTTCCTCTGATTCTAGAGGTTAACCTGTTTAAAAGTTTTTCTCTTGAAGCCCATTGTTTTGCTTTGCTGAATATCCTGGATTTTGCAACCGCTGTTGCAATTGGATTTGCAGCTGCTTCAAGCATAGAGTATTCATATTTGGTCCATGTTCTTTGTTGTCTGCATTGATGGAGATATATAACTCCTACAAGCTCATTTGCTCCTTGCAATAAAGGTACCATTAGGATTGATCTAAGATCTTCGGTTAGATGACCTGCTGTTAAATCATGAGTTAAAGAATCATTTATTACCAATGGCTGTAATGTTTTAATTACAGTTCTGTATAGTGCTGACATGCTGACTTGTGAGTATGTTTCTTTTGATCTTTTCCATTCACCTGTTGCATATTCTCTAACTAAATCTTTGTTATTTTGCTTGTAGTTTGGAATAATGATTCCACATCTGCTTACCTTAAAATAATAACCAAGTTCATCTACTGTAGATTGAAGAATTTGTTCAAGATCAAAACTAGAATTAATTTTTTCAATCAATTTCCATAGGAGTTTTTCTTTTTCTGTCTTTTGTAAAGTTGCTTTTCTTTCTTTTGTTAATGCATTTGTCAATTGCTTTAAATATGCTGACATTTGTTTGCTTTCTTCCAAGCTGGCAGACATAAGTTTTTCTTTTTTATCAGCAGATTTTTTTTCTTTTTCTAATTCATTTTGTAGTTTTCTTATTTCTTCAAGACAAGACTTTACATCCTGCAGATTTTCAGGGTTGTTTAAATTTGAAGGGTTGTTTGCTTCATTTGACATTTTCTATAATATTAAAGAACATACTAATCTTTAAATCGTTAAGCAGCATCAACTCCTGTAACTTTTGCTAGTTGATGTAATCTGGTCATATGAAGTAGTTTTTGCACCTCTGGAATTACTTTGATTAACTCTAATTCTGCGCCAACCATTCTGCATTCTTTCCACAATCTTACTATTGCGCCTGTACCTGCAGAATCAATAAATTCTAAATGTTCACAATCGATTGTTACGGTAGAATGCTGTCCAATTTTAGGCAAGACTTCTTCTTTAAAATGATCAGCTTCACTGTATAATAATTGACCGTTTATTTTTACAAATAACTTGTCCTCATTCTCATTAATATTTAATTGCATAGTTATTACCCCTTAAAACTGGTGGATATTCTTTTCCTTCCCAAAATGTAATAGATAACAACCTTGTTTATGAAAAAGGTTTAATAAGTTGTTAAATATCATATATATTACTTACAATGAGCTTCAGTCAAAAATTAGAAACATGATAGTTTTACTAGTTATTTCGAATCAATAGGGTTATTTCTACTAGAAGTGAAATTACAAAATTTAACCGCACATTAATTATAGGTTCGTCAAGTTTTTTGTAATCATAAAAAAAATAAATTTTTGGGCCTGTTTTGGGCCTAATTTTGTGTTTTAGGCCTATTCTTACGGATTGTAAAGTAATGTTTGATTTATCTTTTTCAGATTGTCTTGATAATGCTAATATCTACATATAAGTTAGAGGAGTAAGATTATGGATTTGATGTACTCGCAAATGGATGATGCTGAGTTAGTAATTGAATGTCAACGTGGCGATAAACAAGCAATTGAATACTTAGTCAAAAAGCATATTAGATCTGTTCATGCTCTTTTGTACCAACTTGCACCAGACTGGAATGATATTTCTGATCTTGCTCAAGAAGTTTTTATAAGAGTATATAGAGGAATTCACTCATTAAGAAATCCAAAGACATTTAGATCATGGTTAAATCAAATTGTTGTAAATCTTTTTTATGATGAGCTTAGAAAAAGACCAAGAAGATTGCATACTGTATCTATTGATGCACCAATAGAATATGATGGTGGAGATTCAGATTTGGTAAGGGATATCCCCGATCCTTCACTTAAACCTGATGAAATATCGCTTGTACAAGAACTGGATCAAGTAATTAAAAGAGCAATGGCAGGGCTTCCGGAACAGTTTAGAACTGCTATCGTCCTTCGAGAACTGCATGGGTTAAGTTATGAGGAAATAGCTGAGTCAATCGGTTGTGAATTAGGTACGGTTAAAAGTAGAATTGCAAGGGCAAGAGGAAGATTACAAGAGGTTTTAAGTCCTTATTTAGAAAAGAAACGCAAGAGGGCAGTTAACGAATTCAATGGTCAATGAAAATGACAAATTTGGAGATAATCCACAAGACAAGTTAAGTGAACTTCTAAGAAATTTTTATAAACCTCAACAAGACTTCAATATTGAAAAACTCTGGGAAAATATTTCAGGAAATATTGATTCTTTATTCCACTCTGATATGTTTTCTGAAAAAATGCTAAAAAATGATGGTACCAGGTACTCTGATGAAGAAAGATATTTTATGGGTATTGGAGAGTATATTAGCAATGATGTTTCTTCTATTAAACATAAAATAATGAGTGACCATTTGCTCAGTTGTAAGGAGTGCAGACAAAACTACACCAAAATTTTAGATAAAAAAAAAGAAGTAGTTAGTGTCTAGTTCTCAATAATCTTAAGTTCTTTTGTAAATTCTTTTTCTAAGGTTTCATTTTTTAAAGTAACAGCTTTGTCTTGAATGCTTGTTAATGTTAAGCCATCTAAAGAATCACCTGTTGCTAAATATTTAACTTTATTTGTAGATTTTATTTTTAAAACAGCTACTTGTTGTCCTTTAGTATTGTCTAGTATACCTATTAGTTCCAGATCGCTGATTAAATTATCAATGTTTGTATTACCTTGAGATTTAATTTCTTCTCTCTTTTGAATGTAGATTGGAATCCAGCCTTCATGAAGAGATGCTTTTAAATGTTTGTCACTTATGTCTTTTTTAAACTCATCTATTAATTCTTTTTGTTTTGATTTATCAAGAAATAGTTTGTTTCTTAAACTAATAGATTGCTTGTCCTCGATTTCTTCTGTTTCCTTTGGTTCTTTTGGTTTTTTGGTTGTGTTATTTTCAATGCTTGTTTCCTTTTTATTTTCTTTTGGCTTAACTTGGGCTATATCTTCTGGTGGAGGAATTGGTGTGGGTTGTTTAATAATGATTGTAGGCTCTTCTTCTTTTTTTGTTTCATGTTTTACTTCATGAATTACTTCTTTATTGATTTCTAATGGATCATTTATGTCTCTTTGAATATTTGTGAATTCTTCTTTTGACTTTAACGGTTTGCTGATCTTTTTTTTGTGTTTCTTTTTGCTTTTTACTATACTTGGCTTGTCTATGCTCTTACTTTCAGGTTGTGTTTGGTTTAACCAAAATGACCAGGCTCCAATAGATACAATACATAAGATAAACTTTAAATATATGCTTACGCTATCTTTCATGAGAATTTGTTTTTTTTACCTCCTAGTCATTTAGTTTAATTGTATGTATGTTTCTGCCTGTTGTAATCCAGATTTTATCGAATAAATCGGATAAAATCTTACCTATTAAATAGCTTGCTTTGAAATATTACACTAGC
>JACOTS010000078.1 GCA_016178265.1 Candidatus Melainabacteria bacterium | reverse complement strand
AGGAAAGTATCTATAATCATGAGCCTCTTCTTTACTGCGCATAGAGATTGTTTTTCCTGAGCTTTCATCGAATAATCGGGTTTCTTGAATTACTTTACCACCACTATCTAATATTTCTGTTTGTCTTTCAATTTCTGTTTGAACTGCTCTAATCAGTGATCGAAAACTATTTACATTTTTAACTTCACATCTTGTTCCATAGGTTTGGCTTCCTTCTGGCCGTAGGCTCACATTGACATCGCATCTCATTGATCCTTCTTCTAAATTGCCATCGCATACATCAATATATCGTAGGATGCTCCTTAAGGCTTGAGCATACTCTCTTGCTTCATCAGCAGATCTAAGGTCTGGCTTACTTACAATTTCTAAAAGAGGTGTTCCTGTTCTGTTGTAATCTACTAGGCTATAATCTGATCCATGCAACCTATCTGATCCAGCGTGAACTAATTTACCGGCATCTTCTTCCATATGAATACGCTCAATGCCAATTTTTTTGTTGTTTACTTCTAAAAATCCATTTTTGCAAATAGGTTGATCGTATTGAGATATTTGAAAGTTCTTGGGCAGATCAGGGTAAAAATATTGCTTTCTATCAAATTTGCAATGTTTTGCTATCCCACAGTTTAATGAAAGCCCGGTTTTTATTGCATATGCGACTACTTGCTTATTTAAAACTGGTAGTACACCTGGCATGCCTAGGCATACAGGGCACACGTTTGTATTTGGGTCAGCACCAAAATTAATGGGACAAGAACAAAATATTTTTGTTTTGGTTTTTAATTGAGCATGTACCTCAAGCCCTATAACCACTTCGTATTTTGTTTTAGATATTGTTTCTGGCATTTGTACCATATATGATACAACATCATACTTTGTCCCTTATAATAATCGTGTGAAAAAAGAATCTAAAAAATTATTAATACCTTATATTACAGCAGGGTATCCTACAAGGAAATTCTTTCTCCCTATTTTACATAAGCTGTCAAGTCTTGGGGTTGATTATATTGAGGTAGGGGTACCTCATTCTGATCCGCTAGCTGATGGGCCTGTTATACAACATTCATCTAAAGTTGCTCTTGAGCAGGGCGTTTCATTAAAGTGGATTTTAAATTCGTGTAAAAAATTATCCCCCAAAAAAATAAAGCCGCTCATATTGTTTTCTTACTTTAATCCTGTTTTTGAATATGGGCTTGAGAGATTGTTGAAGGAACTACCAAAACCATTGTTTTACGGACTTATAATTCCAGACTTGCCTTTTGATGAAGCTAAAAAATATATATCGATATTCAAAAAATATGGTTTAAATCTTATTCTTCTTGCAGCTCCTACAACAAAAAGTCAAAAGATTAAAAATATTGCAAAGTATTCAAATGGACTTATTTATCTTGTATCAGTTATTGGAGTAACAGGTGAAAGAAAGAAAATATCATCCAATGTAAAAAAGAAAATTATGGAGATTAAAAAATATACAAGAAAGCCTGTTGTAGTAGGATTTGGCATAGGTAACTCAAAACAAGCAAAGCATGTTTTATCTTTTGGAGCTGATGGAGTGGTCATTGGAAGTGCAATAATTAAGTTATTGCAGGGGAAGAATAACTTGATTTTAAAGAAATTGGAAAAATATATAAAATCATTTAATTTGCATTAAGCAAGTGACTTGCTGATTGAAATTTGTTTAATCTGACCACTATAGCATAGATGATACTTTGCAAATTGTTGAAATTTTTCTTTCATGGCAGTCGTGTATAGTGTAATATTTGGGGTGCTACCTGTGTTTTGAGTCGGTAATATATCTCTTAATTGTTTAATTAAACTGTCTGTGGGGTCTATTGTTTTTATGGCAAAGAGTTTTTTAAAATCCTCTTCAATTAGTGGGTAGTGTGTACAACCCCAAATAAGTGCTTCTGCGTTATTAGACGTTTTTTTAATGTATTCGGTTAGAATCTTTTCTTTTTCTTCTGAAATTATACTTAAGTCTTCAATTAAAGGAACTAGCTTAGGGCAAGGTACTTCTTCAACCTCGATTTTACTATTAAGTTCTTGAATTGCATATTTGTAACCATGATTTTGTACGGTATTAGTTGTAGCCCATACACTGACCTTTGAAAATGTAGAGCTAGCAATTTCTTTTGCAACACTTTCGATCATTCCAAATACAGGGACTTTTAAAGTTTGTTTATAATCATTAAAAAATAGTGTTGAGCTGGTGTTACAAGCCATAATTAAGAGCTTTGGATTAAATTTAAGGAGCCATTCTATTATTTCATCAACACTTTTCTTCAAACTATCTTTTGACTTGTCTCCAAAGGGTACATTTGCAAGATCTGCCAAATAAATAAAATGTTCGCTTGGAAATGAAGAAATCAGTTTTTTTAAAACTGTTAAACCTCCTGAACCTGAGTCAAATAAACAAATCGGGCTATTCATTTATGATTTACTATCTTCCTTTGCAACTTCTGGTTTGACACCTAAAAACTCTAGTATACTTTCTCCCATTGCTTTTGCATATTTGTCTTGCGTGGTTGAGCTAGTTAATAATTTTCTATCTTCGCTGTTTGTCATAAATCCCATCTCTACTAAGATTGCTGGTACGGAGGTGTATTTGACTACATAAAATCTGGCTTTTCTAATATAGTGATCAGGAATTTGAACTAACTTTAGTATTGTATTGTGTGCGATATAAGCAAGTTTTTGGCTTTGTGGTGTCCAATAATAGGTTTCAATTCCTCTAATTCCTACTGAGGATTTAAGAGCATTGGCGTGAATGCTTACAAATATATCTGGCATGACACTGTTGGTAATGTCAGTTCTTTCAGCTAAAGATATAAATGAATCATCTTCTCTAGTAAGAATTACTGTTATGCCTGCTTCAATAAGAAATTTCTTTAATTTTTCAGCAACAATTAAATTTATATCTTTTTCATCAAATCCACCATAGCTTGCACCGGTATCATATCCGCCATGACCAGGATCCAACACCGCTTTAAAGCTTGTCTTTAATTTTGCCTCTTCTTCTTGCTTTGGCAAAAGCTTAATTTTTAATTTGTTGCCTAAAAGGTTAGAACTTATATCAGAGTCTAAATTTCCATTTGTTAAATCAATTACTATTCGTGTAGCTTCTATACCACTTGCTGCACTTCCAATTCTTATTCCTGATATTAAAGTTGTCTTTTCAGGATATGGAAGTGTTGTACTGGGAGGCAAAATATTGAGCAAATCTATGGCAATTCTGTCTGGATTTTTTAACCTATAAGTATTATATTTAATTGATTTGTTTGTTGATATTGTAATTTCTGTTTTATCAGGTTCTTCTTCTATATTAAGTTCTTTTATTTCACCGGTATCAGCTTTTTCTTCTTGCAGCTTTTCCAGCTCTTTGGAAATAATTTCCTCTGTAGATTCGGATGATATTCTGGCAATTTTAATTATCAGCGTTTTTTCATGATTAGTTAAAAAAACCTTTCTATTTATTGAAGCTTCACCCAGAAAAACTATTCTTGTCTTTCCTTCTTGTGTATCTGTAATTGATACTTGTTCTTCTAGATTTGTTTTAATATTGGTTGCTTTTAAATTTTCATTTATAAAAGAGTCTAAAATATCTACCACTAGTCTATCGGGATCTTTTAACCTGGCTTCTGTGTACTGTATTTTTTCAGAGGCTTCAATGATTAAAGAATTATTTTCCCAATTAGCAGACTTAATTTTATTGTTTTGTGCACAAGATGAATATTGAACAAAAACTGCGATTAAAATTGTGATTAGAAGTGATATTGAAAATTTTAAGCTTGCAGACTTCATATTATAAATATATTAGCAATGACTGTGCAATTAGAATTTAAACTTCAAGAAGTAAATATTTTTGTTACTACCTAGCTAGTGTAATATTTCAAAGTAAGCTACTTAAAAGGTAAGATTTTATCCGATTTATTCGGTAAAATCTTGACAACAGTGCAAGAAGTATCTAATAGATGCTCTTTGCAAAGCCGGCGAAGCTCATTCGTGAGCAAGCCGGTGGTAGGCAGAAATATATTTTTTTATCATTTCCCAAGGGGTTAAAGGACAATTTTCTAAGAATTCCTGAATAGAATCATTTACAATTGCTTCTCTCATTTGATTTACTAGATTAACAATGAAATAGATATTATGTATGCTTAACAAAGTTGGGCCGGTAGGCTCATTTGCTTTGAATAAATGCCTTATATAGGCTTTAGTATGATTTAGACAAGTATAGCAGTTGCAATGTTGATCTAAGCTGGTAAAACTCTCTTTGAATTCAGCATTTTTAATTATTTTTCTTCCTTCAGTTGTATAAAACGTTCCGTGTCTTGCAATTCTTGTAGGCATTACACAGTCAAACATATCTGTGCCGGTAAGTATGCTAAATATTAAATCTTCTGGCGTTCCTACACCCATTAAATATCTTGGCTTACCTTCTGGCAACTTACCTATTGTATATTCGGTGATTTTGCAAATTTCCTCTCTAGATTCTCCTACACTTACACCACCGATAGCAATGCCTAGAGGATCTAAACTACTTATAAACTCAGCACTTTTTTTTCTTAGTTCTTTGTTTGTGCCACCTTGGACTATTAGGAATAGTGATTGTGAGTTAACATTTTTGTGAGCATTGATGGATCTAATTGCCCATTGATGTGTTCTGTCCAATGATTTTTCTAGTTCTTCTTCCGTAGAAGGCAATTTGGGACAATCATCAAATGCCATAATAATATCTGCCCCTAATTTATTTTGAATTTTAATTGAATCTTCTGGGCTTAAAAAATGTTCATTTCCATTTAAGGGATCTAAAAAATAAACCCCCTCATCAGTGACTTTGCTTTTCCCAAATCTGCTGTGACTGAATGCTTGAAATCCTCCGGAGTCAGTTAGTATTGGTTTATGCCAGCCGGTCCACGTATGTAATCCACCTGCTTTTTCAATAGTGTCAGGACCTGGCCTTAAGTAAAGGTGATAAGCATTGGAAAGCATGACTTGAGCGTTGGTTTCAAGCAGTTGGGGCATTGTAAGTGTTTTTACAGTAGAATTGGTTCCAACAGGCATGAACACAGGAGTTAATATCTCACCATGAGGGAGTGAAAGTTTTCCTGCCCTTGCCTTAAAATGTTTTGATTTTTTCTCTAATACGAACTTCATAACTAATTGGGGATTGCATGCTAACATTTTATATGATTTAGTTACTGCTTAGCTAGCGTAATTTTCTGAAGCTAGCTATTTAAGAAGTAAGATTTTATCCGATTTATTCGGTAAAATCTGGCTAGCAGTGCAAAGAGCAACACATAAGTGCACTGTGGAAAGACGGCGAAGCGAATTATGAGTGAGCCGTCTGCTAAATAGACACATGATTTATAGGGACCAATGAGCAAGTTACTTATTAAAAATGGACGCTATATCAATCCTATAACTAATACTGATGATATTTTGGATGTTTTGATTGAGAATGACAGAATTGCTGATGTAAGTAAAGAAATAAATTTAAGTAATGGTGTAAAAGTTATTAATGCCAAGAACTGTTGGGTAACGCCAGGACTAATTGATATTCATTGTCACTTGCGGGATCCAGGATATCCTGAGAAAGAAACTATAGAAACTGGCACAAGAGCTGCTAGTGCAGGTGGCTTTACCAGTATTTGTCCTATGGCAAACACAAATCCTGTAATTGATGCAGGTGCTTTAGTTGAGTATGTTAATAAAACAAATCAAAAATATGGATTTGTTAATATTTTTCAAATAGCAGCAGTTACCAAAGGATTGAACGGTACTGAATTAACATCGCAAGATGAACTGAAAAATGCTGGTGCAATCGCTTTTTCGGATGATGGCAAACCAATTGAAAATTTAAAACTTTACAGGCATGCACTGGAATATGCAAAAATGCTGGATATGACAATTATTAGTCATGCAGAGGATACCCACTTAAAATCTGATGGTGTTATTCATGAGGGAGAGTTATCTTTAAAGCTTGGCATACCGGGAATACCTTCTTCTAGCGAAGAAGCTGCAATGGCTAGGGAAATTGCTTTAATAAGACAAACAAAAGGTAAGCTACACTTTGCTCATGTTACTACAAAAGAAGGGGTTGAACTTCTAAGATTAGCAAAAGAAGAAGGACTAAATATTACAGGGGAAGTTGCTCCTCATAATTTAATTCTTATAGATGAAGATCTTGAAGATTTTAATCCAAATAAAAAAATGAATCCACCTCTTAGATCCCGTCTGGATAGAGAAGCACTGGTGAAAGCAGTTTTAGGTGGGATTATAGAAGTTTTGGCTACAGATCATGCTCCTCATACACGAGAGGAAAAATCTGTTTCAATTATGGAAGCTCCATTTGGAATTATTGGATTTGAAACAGCATTACCGCTTTATTTAGAAGTTTTTTATCACAGTAAAAAAATGAAGCCGCTTGATTTTATTAAGCTAATTACTTCAAATCCTGCACGTATATTAAATATTCCACGAGGCTCTATATCAAAAGGTGATGTTGCTGATATAACAATTATTAATCCTGAATATGAGTGGACCTATGATGTAACAGCTTCATATTCAAAATCTAAGAATTCTCCTTTTGATCAGAGAAAATTAAAAGGCAAGGCTATGACTACAATTGTGGGCGGAAAGATAATTTTTGAAGCTTTGCTTGATGCTTAAGTTTATTTCAATTCTTTTTTTTAACGTAGTGTTTTTTGTATTGCCAACCTGTGCATTTTCCTTTGATAAGAATAAACAAGATAAATATCATAGTGAAAGAACAAAAATAGTCGATGGAATTTATAAGCATTATATAAAAACATCGACTGCTCGTGGTCCTGTTATTGTTAATGCTTTGGAAGTAGAATTGAAGCATAAAAATATATCTATCAAAGTAGGTATAAGTGATAAAGAAAGTATTAGACATAATAAAAATACTTTGGCCCAGTTAGTGAAAAGTGGAATGTCAATAGCTGGACTAAATGCTAATTATTTTACTGAAGATGGCATTCCTATAGGGGTGTTGATTCAAGATGAAAGCTGGATATCCGGTCCTTTATTTAATAGGGTAGCTATTGGATTTTCAAAAGATAAAGATGTTTTTTTTGAACAGTTAAGTCGATATGGAATAGTTAGTGTAGAACGAGGGTTATTTAAAAAGAAGCCTATTCCTCTTATGCTGCAGATTGATTGTTTAAATGCCCCTGTTAATTTATGTGATGACATTAATATTATTGAATATAGTTTAGCAGAGAAATTAAAATTACCAAAAGAAAAGTTTGCATATGCTGTAAAAGAAGGTTGTATAAAAAGCAAAGATACAAGAAAGGTTAATGTGCCAGAGCATGAATATTTACTTGTTGGTAATAAAGACTCTGATTTAAGTAAGTTACATAGGTGGGATTGTTTAAATATTCAATGGATTACAGAACCTGACTGGTCTATCAGGTTTCAGGATAAAGATTTCTATGCTCCAAGAAGTGCTATAGGAGTAGATTTAAAAGGTAATTTATTTCTTGTAGCAGTTGATGGCAGGCAGGCGGGTTATTCGGTTGGATTTTCACTAATTGAGCTTGCGAAGTTTTTGCAAAAAATGGGGTTATATACTGCAATCAATTTGGATGGCGGTGGATCTACTACACTAGTACTAAATGGAGAAGTGTTAAATCAACCTAGCAATGGTGAAGAGCGAAGCATTAGCAATGCTATTTTAATTAACTATTCAGATAGTCAAAATTAACTTACTCTTGCAATCATTTTTAGTGATTTATTTTCAAAGCATTTATTAATTTCTTTTGGTAAGTCTTTTAAATTTACTACATCAGTAATTAATGGACCAAGTTTGATTTTTTCGGTTAATATGTGCTGATGTGCTTCCCTAAGATCTAAAGGTGAGGGGGAATAACTTCCCATAATAGTTAGTTCTCTGTAATAAATCTCATTGTTATAAAAACCAATTTCTTTTGGAATGCTTGAAAATACTAAAATCGTACCCCCAGGTCTAATTAGATTTAATGTATCTTCCAAGCTCTTGGTACTCCCTGATGCCAAAAATACAGTATCAACACCCCTTCCTTCTGTCTTATGTAAAATAAAACTTTTAAGTTCAGGAGAACTAGCTATGAAACCATTAGTTATTGCACTCATATTTTTGGCTAAATTGATTCTCTCTTGAATTAAATCAAGCCCAATAACAGTTGCACCTTTTTGTTCGCACAACTTGCCAATCATAATGCCTATGGAACCTAATCCACAAACTAAAACTATATTACTTGCAGAAACTTGTGCTCTGTTCACTGCTCTCATACAACAGGCAAGAGGTTCTGTAAGTGCTAATTCATTTTCTGATACTGTGCATTTTGGAATAATAAAGGTAGCTTGTTCTAAATGTTCTTTGGATATTTTTATATATTCAGAGAACCCGCCAGGCTTGATATTTGTATTTTTAAATTGTGAACACATTGAAAAGTTGCCATGTTTACAAAAATGACAGCTTAAACATGGTACATGATGAGCAACAACAGCTTTTTTATTTAAAAAATCTTTTTTTGTCGGGCTGCCTACTTCTACGATGGTTCCAACAATCTCATGTCCTAAAACAGTTCCTTCTTCCACTAGATTGTTTTTAATTTTTATAAGGTCTGATCCGCAAATACCACAAGCTTCTACTTTTAATAAAGCCTCATCTCTTTCAATTTTTGGAATTGGCTTTTCGACAACTTTAAGCTTTTCTTTTTTGTTGTATTCAATACATAACATACTTACTTATATTTTATTCAACATTGAATCTACCCGCACAGTTTTTTTGCCATTTATCCATACTTCCTTTAAATCTTTTACAATATTTAGTTTCCAAATGATAATATCTAAAGGATCTTTGTATGTACATTCGGGGATACCATTTAAATCAAATATTAAGAAATCAGCAAAAGCATTTTTCTTTAATGTTCCTATTACATCCTCCATAGATAGAACCCTTGCAGCATTACTTGTAATTAATTCAAAGGCTTCTTTGTTTGAAATTGTTAGGCCGTAAAGTTTTTGCTCTTCAATAGCAAATCTCATCTCTTCTATTAAGTTTAAATTTTCGCTACTTGCTGCACTGTCAGTTCCAATTCCAAAAAGTAAGTTATTTTCTTTCCATAGTTTTAAGTTTGCAGTTCCATTATTTAAATTAAAATTACTTCTTGGGCAATGAATACATTTAATGTTTGCTTCTTTAATTAATTTAAGCTCATTTTGGGTTGCATTTGTCAGATGAGCAGCAATTAAATTGTTATTTAACAGATTATTCTTAAATAAAAAATCAATGCCTGAATCATGTTTCTTCCAGAATTTCATTTTTGGTTCTAGTTTATTGATTCTTTGCCAAAAGGCAATTGCAGAACCACTTTTTTCTTGCCACCATTTTTTTTCATCTTTTGCTTCTTCTAAATGTGTAAGTAAAGGTTTCTTTGTTTTTCTGGACCATGTATCCAATAATTTCCAAAGGGGAAGTGAAACATCATAAGGAGCATGTGGAGAAAAAGTAAAAGATAATTGAGGATTGTATTTTTCTTCCAATTCGTTTAATGTTTCTAAAGCTTTAGTAAAGATCTTTTCTGCTTGACTTTCATCAGAGCCAAATATTTCTAGTCCAATAACGGCTTTTAATGGGCTCTTGGATAAAAGCTTTGCGCTTAATAAGCTAGGAGTGTTATCGACTACAAATGTGGTTCCATATGATAATGCTTGATTTATACCAAAGAGCAGTGATTCTTCAATTTCATTTTGCTCCATGTTAAATGAAGCATTTGTCAAATTTTCTAGCCATTTAAACAAACCCTCTTCACTTTTAATCAAATTAAATTTTGAATATAACAAATGAGTGTGTAAATTTATAAGCCCTGGAGTGATCAGTGAATTTCCATGATCGCTAATATTTTCTTCAAAGGTTGTACCGAAATCCTCTATTTTTCCAACTTGTAGAATTTGTGAGCCTTCAGTTAATAAAGCACCGTTATATATAATGGTATCTTTATTAGCAATGATGATTTTTGCTTTATGAAGTATCTGAGTCACAATATTATTTTAACTTAGTCGTTGCTAAAATTTGGCAGAGGCTGTCCTTTGAAAATTAGATTTAATAAGCCATGTCCAAGCGCTAAGCCTTTTCCTAGGCTTTGGAATGCATATGCTGCAACTGGTAAGTATTCTCTATCACAAGCTTGTTTAATATCGCCTTCTCTAATACCTAATTCTTGAGCTCTGATATTTCTTCTCCAGTAAGCTTCGCCTGGTTTTCCGTAATCCACTACTTTTATAAATCCTCTAACCCATAATGGTAGCCATGTATTGGTTACGTGGAAAAATCTAAGCTTTAAAACCTCCCATAAATCTTTAGGTTTGGTAATTAATTCTAAAAGAGAATGAGACTTAACATCTATAGGCAATTTCTTTTCTACCGTTGAATGTGCTTCAGCACAATGTTTAATTTCAATATCAATCAGTCTTTCTGCTTCATCTTTTATAGAACTTTCATTTTCATCCAGTCCTTCGCCATGATATTCTGCCCTGACCAGCTCTTCTATCTTGCTTTCTTCAAGTAATTGTGAATCACGCAGATATTTCCTAAATTCTTCTTCTGTCTCTTCAAGTATTTGATTCTTCTTACTTTCAAGGATTTTACCCCATACGTTATCTGCAGGTTTGTCGCCAACCCCTTTAGGTGTACCACC
>JACOTS010000098.1 GCA_016178265.1 Candidatus Melainabacteria bacterium | reverse complement strand
TTTGTTCAATTCCAATGCCTGCAATCTGGTACCAGATTGCAGGCATTGGAATTGAACAAATAATTATATTTGGTTTTACTGTGTTTGTTACATTAACTACAGATTTACTCTGGGGAATCTTTGCAGGTATAGTCCTTGAATTGTTAATAACTACAGGTATTACTTTTATCTTAGAACGTAGACGCTCACAATTAAATAATGGTAATAGAAAATCTCTTCACAATCCGCTTTCAATATTATTTAGATTATTTCAAAACCCGGTTTCAAAAAGGGAATTAGTAAAAAACGAATACCATTTATATTTTGATAAACCACTGGTTACTTTCAATGCCCTACATCTAAACAAAGAGATTGCAAATATTCCAAAGGATGTAAGATGTTCACACTTCTACTTTACTAAAGGGGTAACATTAATAGACCATACTACCTGTGAAAATATTTTTAATCTAATTGAACAGAATAATTTAGAAGGTAGGATACCTATCAATATTGATGGAATGCAATGCATGAGAAGCTGTTCATCTTACCCAAGTTCCATGAGATTAGTTAATTTAGAACTTGATGAGGCAAGAGAAATGGTTTAGTAAATAATAAAGAGCATGAGTTATGTTTTGTAGATAATGATTATTAAGTATGCTAAAAAATCAGCTATCAATTTTATTAGTCATATTACTTGGTGTTTCTAGTTTACCTGCTATTGCCGTTGAGAATGATTTAGGCTTGTGGACACCTCTTTGGATTACTATTCCATTTAATAAAAGGATAAATGCTCTACTGGAGATTAGCCCTCGTAACCAAGATAATGTCACAAAGTTTGATCAGCTTTTTATAAGACCATCAGTAAATTACCACTTAAACAAATATCTAACATTAACTCAAGGATATTCATGGAATCCAAGGTTTAATCCTTCTATAAATGAAAATAGAATATGGGAGCAGTTACAATTAAACAACCATTTTTCAAAGTTTAATTTAGAAAACAGATTTCGTCTTGAAGAAATATTTACAAAAGGTGTAGGTGGGCATCCTGTAAGAGGTAGATACCGCTTAGGCACGTGGATTCCAATTGATAAAAAGAAAATGTGGTCTTTTGTTTTATGGGATGAGTTTTGGTTTTATTTTAACTCGGTATCAAATGGCCCTAGCAATGGATATGATAGGAACTGGCTATTTGCTGGGTTAAATAGAAAAATCAGTGAAAATGTAAGTTTAGAAGGTGGATACATGTTTCAACACATAAATAATATGTCACCAAAAAACGATTTGTTAAATCATGTAATTTTAGTTAATCTCTACGTGACTTTGCCACAAATAATAAGAAAG
>JACOTS010000101.1 GCA_016178265.1 Candidatus Melainabacteria bacterium | reverse complement strand
GTCCTGATTTTTCTGCAGAATACCTACATACGCTATCTGTTCATATAAAGAATAAACTTGCAATATCTGGCTTTGGAAATCAATATAAAAATCTAAGTTCATCTCAAAAGAACTTTATAGATTCACAAATTAAAAATATTTTAAAAGAAAACAGGTACGACAAAAATTCAAAGACATTGACATTTACTGATTTTGAAGCTGAATCTTATTCCTTGCAGAGGGAAAAGTGGCTAGAGTATTTTAAGACCCCTGAAAGTAACTATGGATTACCTAAAGACTTTATTGACAATGAATTCAAATTAATGACTTAGTTTCATTTTTTGCTTGGACAGCATGGGCTTCAGTTACTAATAGACCTGGTAAAAATTATTCGTATACAAACAATTTTCCCTATGACACTGGTGTTGGAAATATTCCAACAAGTGATGCATACTTATGGAGTGCTTTAAGTATTATTGCTTTACTTGGAGGAATTGCAATAGTTCTTTTTGTATTTGGTAAGTTTGATTTTTTAGGCTGGAAAGAAAAGGATAATCATATACACCCAGAATTAATTCCAGGAAAAGCTACAGATAGTCAAAAAGCTCTTATTAAATATTTTGTAGTAGTTGTCTTATTATTTTTTGCTCAATCTTTACTTGGAGGAGGGGTAGCACATTATAGAGCAGAACCAGAAGGTTTTTATGGCTTTGACATTTCTTCTCTACTACCAAGTAATATTTTAAGAACATGGCATCTACAACTTGCGATTTTTTGGATTGCTACAGCTTATGTTGGTGGCGGACTATTTTTAGCACCTGCTTTAGGTGGTAAAGATCCAAACAAACAAAAATTTGGAGTAAACTTACTTTTTATAGCACTTGTCGTTGTTGTTGTTGTTGGTAGCATGTTTGGTGAACTTTTAGGGATAAACAATTTACTTGAAAACAGTTGGTTTTGGTTTGGACATCAGGGCTGGGAATATCTCGATTTAGGAAGATTTTGGCAAATACTTTTAGCTATTGGTCTTGTCTTTTGGCTATTTTTACTTTTTAGAAGTATCTTACCAGCAATGAAGAGCAAGAAGGATTCTGAAATTACATCACTTTTTTTATATGCAGCAATTGCAATACCTTTATTTTATTTACCTGCTTTTTTCTTTAATGGAAGCACTCATTACTCTGTAGTAGATACCTGGAGATTTTGGATTATTCACCTATGGGTAGAAGGATTTTTTGAACTTTTTGTAACAGTTATGGTTGCCATAATTTTTTATAAACTTGGAATAATTCGTCAAATTACAGCTCTTAGAGTAGTATACTTAGATGCAATTTTATATCTTAGTGGTGGTATTGTTGGAACAGCACACCATTGGTATTGGATAGGACACTCGAACGCTTCTATAGCTTTAGGAGCAATTTTTTCAGCAATGGAAGTAGTTCCACTAACGTTACTAACACTAGATGCATGGGACTTTATTAAATTATCAAATAGTGATTGTGAAACATGCGGTAAAAAAGTTTCTGTTCCACATAAATGGACATTTTATTTTCTTATGGCAGTAGGTTTTTGGAACTTTGTCGGTGCTGGAGTTTTTGGGTTTTTAATAAATATGCCAATCATAAGTTATTTCGAAGTAGGCACAATACTTACGCCAAATCATGGACACGCTGCGATGATGGGTGTATTTGGTATGCTAGCACTGGCACTTGCAATATTTGCATTTAGACAGGTATTAAATGATAAAGCATGGGAAAGTATAGAAAAATATATTAGAGTTTCATTTTGGGGATTGAATTTAGGGCTGGTGCTCATGGTAATCAGCAACCTTTTTCCTGTAGGGGTATTGCAACTCTTAGATGTTATTAATAATGGTTATTGGCATGCACGAAGTCCAGAGTTTTTAAATCAAAATATCATTAGAACTCTTGAATGGGCAAGATTACCTGGTGATATGGTATTTATTGTTATTGGATGCTTGCCATTAGTTATTGCATCTCTTAAATCCTATATGCTACTAATAAGACAAAAAGCAAATTAGAGCAATGTTAGACATTAACTAGGTGGGAAACATCGTTAACTAGGACTACCAAGTTTCAATGATTGCTGGATAGTAGTAAGGAGAGACAAACGGTTTTATTCTCCCAATGAAGTGTTATTTAGTCTTTTGTAAAGTCTGATGTAATTAATTTTGAGCTTTTTGCTTTTGAATGCTTTAATAACTTTATGTTTTTGAAAAAGACATTAGTAGTTTTTATTATTTTTTTAAGTTTATCTATAGGCTTTTGTTTGCGGATCTTTGCTACGCCAAATAATGCAACCATTGAAATATACCAAGATTTAAATAATTCTCTAATGGCTAATGGTCCTAATTTACTGTCAATAGAAAAAAGCGGAGTGATTATTCTAAGCAATGAAATGGAGCAAATTAAACTTTTTGATCTGGAAGAATCAGATGTAGATGTTTTTATTACTTTGGTTGGTAATTCAAATAAATTACTTGTTTATAAGAATGGCAAGAAAGTAAATTTAATTAGTTTGAAGGGTGTAAATCTTTCTTCTTTAATAAGCAATTTGCAGAATGGCTTTGATGATGGAGAAATCACTAATCTAAAAATATCCAGTTTTGCTTTATCATCCAAAAGAGTCCTAAAAAACTATTTGGACTTTTCAAAGAGTGATTTAAGTGAACACTTAAAAGACAAAATAGTAACTGACAGTAATCTAAAACTTTATTACAGTGCTTCAAATATAGATGGGAAAAGGAATTTTGCTACTAGTTCTACCGCGACCACTTCATGGAAAGATTTAAGTGGAAATAATAATAACGGAACACTTTATAGTTTTGCTTTAAATGCTTTATCAGGCTGGGATGGGAATAATGTTTACTCAAACCCCTCAAAGTTAACTTTTGATGGAGTAAATGACTTTGTGCAAGTAGCCAATTCTTCTCCTCTTAATTTTACTGCCACTACTCCTTTTACATTTGAGTTTTGGATAAATGCAGATACTCAAGCTGGAAAGCCTTCGTATATCTTTTCAAAAAGACCAGGTTATGGCCGTGTTGGATATGAAATACTTCTTTATAATACTGTGAATCAGAATTTGTATCTGAGGCTATTTGATACTAATGGATTTGATAATATTTTAGTTTTATCCCCCTCCCCTGCTAATCAATGGACACATGTAGTTGTTTCTTATGATGGTTCATCAAAAGCTTCAGGAGTTAAGTTTTATTATAATGGAGAATTAAAATCTATTTTTGTGGGAATTGATAAGTTAAGTAGTTCTACCAAATTTGATCTTGGTAGCTTAAGATTAGGTGCTACAGAATATGGAGGGTACTCCTTTAAAGGGGCTCTTGGTGATGTAAGAGTATATAATAAGGCTCTTTCACAAGCAGAAATTTTACAAAATTATCGTTCTGAGCAAGCAAAATATTTTCAAGGCCCGAATATTATCAGTCTTTCGCCAGCTGATGATTCTACTGGTGTACCAATTCAGTCGGACTTAGTAATAAATTTTGACCAAACGGTAAGTAAAGGATCAGGAAATATTACTATAAAAAAATCCAGCAATAATTCTACAGTAGAAACTATTGATGTTGCATCAGGTAGGGTTGCTCTTTCAGGAATGACTGCGACAATTAATCCTGTAAATAACTTATCTAAAAACACCTCATATCATATAGAAGCTGATCAAAATACATTTAAATATAATGGGGTAAGCTTTCTTGGAATTTTAGATACTACCATCTGGAATTTTACTACTAGTAATGATTCTACAACACCTAAAATAATAGCTCTAAGTCCGGAAGATAATTCTCAGGCTGCTCCTATAGCTGGTGATCTAGTGCTTACATTTGATGAAATAGTTTATCCATCTACTGGAGATATTAGAATACTTGATGATGATGATGCTAATCCTGGACCTCCACCTTTTGGAGTTGAACCAATTCTTGTAGAAACTATTAGTGTTACTAGTTCAGCTGTAACGGGTGGTGGGACAAACATGATAACTATAAACCCTTCTGAGAATTTATCCTCAGATACTTTATATTCTATACTTCTTGATTCAGGATCATTGCAAGATGTTGCAGGTAACGCTTCTCCCGCTATTAAATATCATGAGTGGCTCTTCCTTACAGTAGATACTACGCCTATTAATGTGGTTAGTTTATCACCTTCTGATGATGCTATAAATGTTTCAGCAAATACAAATCTTCAAATCAATTTTAATAAACCAGTAATGGTAAACACAGGAAATATTACTATCAGGAAACCAATAAAGAAACTAAATAATAATTTGCCTACAGGAAATGGTGATATATTACTTAACCCGGTGGCGCAATCAGCAGATGATTCTATTGTAGAAACAATAGATGTTACCAGCAGTGCCGTGACAGGAAGCGGAACCAGTACCATAACTATAAATCCTTCTACGGATTTAGATTCAGACACTGAATATTACGTAAACGTAGATGCAAATGCATTTGATGATACAGCTAGTAATAATTTTATAGGAATCACAGATAAATTTACATGGAGTTTTAAAACTGCTGATACTGTGGCACCCGTTATAAAAACTTTCTCCCCTCTTGACGGTGCTACTAATGTCAATGCAAATTCTGATTTAATAATAGTTTTTAGTGAACCTGTTTTAGCTAAAATAGGAAATATCAATGTCTATAAACTAACTACTAATCCTGACGAAAAGCCTGTAGAAACCATTGATGTTAATAGTGATCGTGTAGCAGGGAGTGGAACGGATACTGTAACTATAAATCCTGTTAAAGACTTAGAAGAAGACGTAAAATACTATATAAATATTGACTCTATGGCATTTACCGATGTAGCAGGGAATGCATTTAGTGGGATATCGACTAGAGGCACATGGAATTTCCAAATATTAGATGTAACTGCACCTACGATAACCAGTCTAACTCCAACTGATAATGCTGTAGATGTAATGGTGGATTCTAATCTCGATATCATCTTTAGCGAAACTATTTTTATAGGTACTGGAAACATTAATGTAAATAAGTCAGCTGATAATACTATAGTAGAAATGATAGATGTGACAAGCGGTTCTGTAACAGGAGTTGGAACAAATAGCATAACCATAAATCCTGTTATGAATTTTACAGAAGGCACATCGTATTTTATAACTATTGCACAAGGTGCGTTTGCTGATTTTTATGGAAATACATTTAGTGGAATATCAAATAAATCTGTCTGGGATTTTACAACTGTAGCTCCAGAAATCATTCCTGCTGAAAATCAAGATGGAGGAGGGATTATTGCTGGTGGCGGTAATAATATAGAGATAAATCCAGTGATTCCAGAAGTCTCACCATCTTCTAGTAGCTCTTCATCCAGTTCCAGTGGCGGCTCATCATCTTCTAGCTCTGGAGGTAGTTCATTACCATCCAGTTCCAGCGGCGGTTTCATATTCCCTTTTCCATTTGACGAATTAGAAGAAGACCCTTCATCGCTTTTAATTTCCCCACTTACTATTACTGGCCCTGAAATAATAAAACCAAATAAAAAGAAAATAGCACTAACCATTTCACACCCTGAAGTTGAAAGTGAAATAAAATGTTCTGTTATTCCAATTGGATTAGTTAAAATATTAACAAAGCCAAAAAACTTTTCTTTTACTCCTGGTGCAGATACAGTAGATGTGAAATTGAAAATTAACAAAAAAGTCTTTAAAAAGGTAAAAAAAGATAGCAGCAAAAGAAATGTTCAAATAAAAGTTTTATGTGATGATGGTGAAAAGAGTCTGGATATTGAACTGGCTCCAAAATAGAAAATAGTCTTATTTTTGGTGAACCATAATAGTAAAATTAGTTTCTGAATCTTCGCCACACTTTGCAGTTATGTTTAAATCATCTTCTTTTTTAGAAGAAAATCTCTTGATTTCTGTGAGTACTTCTTCAACAAATTCTTGTGGAGATAAAAAGAACTTTCTTGGATAAAACCGAACGTCTGATAAATCTTTATCACTTCTTAAAGAACAAAGGGTGTAACTATCCAACCCTTCAATTGCTACTTTAATAGTGGTAAGAATTGATTTTTTACCTTGTGGTATTGTTACAGAATTATTACCGGAAATAGTTATTTCTAGTGGAGGAATTGAAATATCTCCAGAAGAAGAGCTGGAGGAAGATATGCTTCCAGAGGAAGATGAGCCAGAAGAAAGACCTCCAGATGAGGATGAACTAGAAGATAAATCTCCTGAAGAAGATGAAGAGTTAGATGAAATATCTCCAGACGAAGATGAACTAGAGGATAAATCTCCTGAAGATGATGATGAACTGGAAGAAGGGCCCCCTGAGGAAGAGTTGGATAAAATAACTCCAGATGAAGATGAGCTGGAAGACGAGCTACTGCTTAGTTCATTAGTGCATGTTGAGCTACATCCATCACCAGCAGTAGTATTTCCATCATCACATTCTTCACTTGTTTGTATAATCCCATCTCCGCAAACAGGACAATCAGCAAAACCTAAACAGGTTTCTGGATTTGTAGGACAGCACCCATTTATACAGCAAGTGATGCCGCACTCTGTGTATGTGCAGCCATCCCCTGGCTCCCACCATTGAAAAAGATTATGATTATCTAGAGATGCAACAACAGCTGTATTTCTATTTACAAAAACCGGTTGGGGAATATTTGCTCCTGTTGAAACATTAATAGATCCAATTTCTGATAGTGTATACGTGCTTTGAGAGAAAGTCTGTAATTGATGAGAAAACAGAATTAAAACTATAAGCAATATTGCAATAATTGGCTTTAATTTCATAACTTTTAGTCTTATGGATTTATACCCAGAGTTCATATTTTGCTATCAACTGTGTACATAACCCCTCGCTCTCACCATCTTTGTTAAAAAAGAGCTGGGCTACACTAAGGGTTTTCACTAATACCTAAACAAAAACCTGTATATTAACTGTCAAATATATGTTAACCTGCACCTTGTATTTTAAGAATAATGGGTTCTCAAATGAAATGCTTAAATCATTAGCAATTATACAATTTGATTCTAAATATGCTGGTCAGGTAGCTGATTTGATTTTAGGTATCCAAAGAAACGAATTTGATGTTGAAATTACTTTAAATGAACAACCCGATTTACTAGATATCAATGAGTTTTACATTAAATCGGGTGGTAACTTTTTAATTGCGCTGGATAATGATATTGTTATTGGTACTATTGCTGTTTTAAATATTTCTGATGGTCTCTATGCATTAAGAAAAATGTTTGTGGATTTTGGCTATCGTGGTAAAGAAAATGGTGTTGCTAAAATTTTATTAGATAGGCTTTTTGCATGGTTAAAAGACAAAAATGCTAAAGAGGTTTACCTTGGAACAATAAGTAAATATAAAGCCGCGCACAGATTTTATGAAAAGAATGATTTCATAGAGGTAAAAAAAGAAAATCTCCCAGAGACTTTTCCGCTTATGAAGGTAGACGATAGATTCTTTAAATACTCTTTTGTGCAAAGTAAGTAAGCTATCTTCAATGGTATATTTACCTTAACAAGGGATGAAACATAGTTTTTGCTATATTTAATAAAAAGAGGTCAACGCGTGGAGAATATATTTGGAGGGAAATAAAAATGTCAGAAAAAGAAAATCAAAAAAAGCAAAAAGATAATTCTAAGGATAAAGCTAAAGCAGAAAACAAGAAGGAGGGATCTCAATTTCCAGGAAACAGTCCAAAAGCATTTCAACAGTTCTCAAATCCGAATAAATTTAGTGGGGGTTCACAAAAGAACTTTAAATCATTTCATAGACGATCAGGTAAGTAGTATTAGTATGGGACGTTTCTATAATTTGAGTTATTTCTACAATTTAAAGAAGCGACCCCTATGACTTATTAAGGTCTAGCTGTTGTAAATGAGATGCAGTGATTGCATAACTTGTTGAAGTAACTTTCATAAGAAATCTATTTGATGCTTTCAGTATAATCTTTAACTATTTGAAATAGCCATTTATCAGCTTCAAGCATTGAATGAACTGGTTGCTTTTCATTTGGAGAATGTTCATTAAGAACTTGTGGACCGATAATTATTGGTTCAAAATGTTCACCGCGTGCATTTGTCATATTTCCTAATTGACTTGATTGAGCATACCAGTGTCTTTGATCTCTATATGTTTCATTATGTCCTATCTTTTTTCCGGCACTTTCAGCCACTAATGCTATAGGTGAATCATTGTTACCTTCATACATAGGCCATGTTTCCATTTTGGTGTTGATTGTTAGTCCTGGTTCTGTAGGGTTATATTTTTCTTCTATGCGCTTTAGTTCGCTTTGTATTCTTTCCAGTTCTTTGTCTTGCTCATGTTGAGAAAGGCTTCTTAAAGAAAGTGAGACCCAAGCAGAATTGGGAATTGTAGTTATTGTTACATCTCCTAGACCATAACCTGCAATATTCTTTGAGATTAAAGGTTGCTTTGGAAATTTAGGATTAAATTTCATAACTCTATTTCCAAGCATATTGAGTATTTCAAGTAAAACGTCAGAAGCACTTACAATTTTTTCATTATGAGTGTCGACTGCAGAATGTCCACCTTGTAGTCCGCTTACATCAATTCTTAGGTCTACAAAACCACCTGTTCCCGTTGTAATATTAAACTCTTCTTCGTGGTCAACAATAACAATGTATTTTGAGTCAAGCTTACTTCTGTCTAGCTTGTCAACAGAAGCACATGTACTTTCTTCATCTGGTGAAATAACAATTTCAAGTGGAACATGAGGTACCTTTTCTTTATAAAGTCTTCTTACTGTATTCCAAATTATTCCAAGAGATGATTTGTCATCTGCACCAAGTGTTGTAGTTCCGTCTGATGCTATGAAATCCTCAAGACCATTTCCCATATCATATTTTATTAGTGTGGGTCTTACTGAACGCATAGGATCTTTTGGATTAGCTGGCACGATGTCTACATGCCCCATAAGCATGATTGGTTGTTTATCTTCGTAGCCTTTAGTTCCAGGAACTTTCATTATTAATGATCCACCCTCATCTACTTCCATATTTTCTTTTGGGACACCAATATCAACAAACATATTTGCGTATAAATTTCTAACTTCATCAAGTGCTTTTTCCATTTCAACTTGCATGGGATGTCCTTCAACAATTGAGGGTGAGGTAACCATTGCAAGTTTTAAAAAAGCGTTAATTGCAGGGTGTTCTTCTGCTAATTTTCTTAACTTAGGATCAGGGACTTGTGCAACTTCTTTACCGATACCTGGCCTATAACCTGGAAAACCTTTATTTAAAGTTACGCTTGATACAGTTGGCATAAAGCCACCTTTCTCTTACATATGTAATAGATTTGAATTAATTTAGATAATAAAATGTTTTATGTATGAATAGTGTAATTAAATTGTAAGATATCTGTATTTGCTGAATTGACTCCTTTGATAGGATTGATAAACATGAAAAAGAAGTTATATTTTTTAGATGAATTAATGTTATTAAACTTGCCCTCTAATCAATACGTTGTTTTTGGTAGCGGTCCGCTTGCAGCAAAAGGTCTACGTTATGTAAATGATCTGGACATAATAGTTATGCCTGATTTGTGGAACAAACTGGAAGAAAAATACAGAGATAAAAAAGTAAAAGATGATGTTATTAGAATTGGCAATATAGAGATATTTAAAAGTTGGATACCACCATTTGAAAATACAAAGGAACTGATCGATACTGCAGATGTTATAGATGGAATCGGGTTTGTTAAGTTTGAATATGTTTTGAAATGGAAACAGATGTTAAATAGAGAAAAAGATAAAGAGGATATAAAGTTAATCCAAGATTATTTAAAATGACTAAAATTCTTTTATATATATTTCAAATCCAGAATAATTAAATTTTTTTGTATAACCTAATTGTTGTAATGTCTTGTTGCCAATTTGTTCTTGCACAATATTTTTTGCGTTTTCTGATGTGCCATGAAATGGCAATGTATATCTGTCTTGTACTATAAATAACTTGACTGATGGATCTTTTAAAGAGCTAACTAGTGAGTTAATAATTCGATTTCTTATTGGAGAATCTAAAGGGACCATATTGTGTAGTCCAATGCTTGCTATAAATGGAAATGGTGTTTTTCTTTCCAGGTATGAGTATATGTAAGCTGCATTTCCAAATAAAACTATTGTTTCATTAACCTTTAAACGTTGCTTTATCTTTTTAATGAATTTTAGCTTTAAGTCAGTATCAACAAATGTCTTTGAGAATCCATGACCGCTAAATAAAAGAGCTATTATGCAAAAAATAATCGGTAAAAATCTTATTTTTAACAATGTAGGAAAAATGTTTAAATTTGAAATTGAAAATAGTACTCCACCAAAAACCGCCAGTGACCATTGAAGTGGTATGAAATGATACTGCAGACTTTTACCCTGGACATATATTGAAATTACTGAAAATAAAACCAGGCTTGTTGAATAAATTAGTTCCTTCTTTCTTTGTTTTATTAATTGACTATTATTGGTAATAAAAACTGTAATAAATCCTAAAACACAAAATACTAATGGCCATTTTCTATCACTCAGCAGTAGCTTCTTTCCGAACTCTTTTATAAGAGAACCAATTTCCCAGCGTGTTTCCAGATATGGTCCTGTACCATAGTAAACGCACCACTCAAAAAAACCTTTTAGACTTCCCATAATAACTAGCCAGGATAAAAATGATATAGAAACTAGTCCTATTCCAGCTAAGTAGTTTGTCAGATTGCTTAAATATTCTTTTCTATGATTAAGTGAAAATAAGTAGCTAATAAGAAGTGTAGAAACCACTAAAAATGCTGGTGTTATTTTAACCCAAATTCCTAACCCTGTTATTATTCCAAAGACTAGCATATGGGTGTTGGAATGTTTTTTATGATCTATGCTTAGCCACGGCAAAAGTCCAAGTATTGTTAAAGGCAAAGCAAAGCTTTCTTTTTGTGCTGTTTCTGCTGTCCCTGTTGCAAAATAGCTTACTAGATACAGTGTTATGCTTATTATTCTTATAGGCAGACCTACCTTCCACCTCGATAAAATAACTGCAGTACTTATGCACAGTATAAACAAATACAAACTATCAATCATTCTTAAGCCTATTGGATCTGCACCTCCAAGTAATCTAGCGATTATGTTAATTAACAGCAAACCTGGCAATTGAATGTTTATGATGTCTACATATGGGGTCATTCCGTTTAATATGCCCCATGCTGTATATAGATGAATGCCTTGATCAATACCTAGATTCCATTTTGAATAAAACCAGAAGAAGTAAACGATTAATATAGCTGCAGTGAATATTATTTCTATTGAATAAGAATTCCAAAAATCATTGAACAAATCCTTGTAATTTTTTAATCTTGCTTTCATAGTCACCATAATAATTTACTGTTTGGTCAAGTCTTTTATTTTGTAATGTATTTGTTGACTTTTCATTTGGGTGGAATTATTTAATAAAATACAAGCTTTCTTTTTACCATCTTTTATTATTACGGCTTCTCTTTTAAGCTTAGTATTGATTTTATGAACTAGTTTATTTTCTTCCCTTCTGTTTACATCATCAAATATCATGATTACGTCTTTAAAAAACAACTCTAAATTGTCAACAAACTTTATTCTGCCTGGGCTAAATATATTGCGCCCAGGAGGCCCATCTACAAGTAAAATATCATAGTTTGCAGGAAGTTCATTTTTTAAAATTTCTACATCATACCAACCGTTTTTAATTGGGGCATAGATGTAATCGCTATTGTATAAGTTTAAATATTTTTTGTTGTGTTCTACAGAATAAAGCTTAAATGCTTTACTTAATTCTCTGGTTGATTTACCGCTTCCTAATTCCAAAATAACACTACCTTTTTTAAAGTTTTGATATATCCAGAGGATTATTTTTGGAGATAAATTCATGTGTGTAAAATCTGAAAAATTAAAAGGATGACTTAAACTATAATTTACTTTAATATTTTGTTCCTGTTTTATTAATGTCGCTGTGTCGATAAATAGTACTTTAGCAAGATCATATGTTCCTTCTGTTATCCTTTGTAAGAGATTATATTTTGAATAACCATATTTTCTTGGATTGTGACTAATTTTTATTTCCCCAATTTTGTATCCTGTTTTTTTTGTTATTGCAGTGAAAAATCTATATAGTCCACCAGAAAAACAAATATTTCTCACAACATAACTTTTAAATGCTTTTAAGCCGCAACCAACATCATGTATTTTTTCTTTAAAAAGAATTCTGCGTATAATATTTGCTATTTTTGATGCTAATTTTTTGCTGAATGGATCGTTCCTTTTATATCTCCACCCAATTACAATGTCAAATCCTTCATTTAATTTATTTATTAGTAAGGGAATATTTGCAGGATTATCCTGCAGATCCCCATCCATTGTAATAATAATATTTCCAGAAGCATGATCAAATCCTGCTTGCAATGCTTCTGATTTTCCTTTGTGTTGTGCTAATGACAGAACAGCTACATTACAGCCTCTTGGATCTATGCCTTTTAAGCTCTCAATGCTCTTATCAGTTGAACCATCATCAACAAAGATAACCTCATAAGATTTATTCAGTATATCCATTACTTCTTTTATTGAATCAAAAAGAGCTGTAACAGATTTTTCTTCATTAAAGATTGGTATAACGACAGAGTATTCCATTATTATTTAACTTTTTGAGCTACACAAATTAAAGTAAGTCCAAAACCAAAGTTTATATTATTTTCAATAAATTGAAACCAAAAATGCAACAAATTGACTAAAATCTTTTCAATCAAGTTTTTATTTTTATTGGTTCTAAGTGGAACAATACCTGGTTGTTTAAGCAATTTTTGGATGATTAAATAATGAAAAACCCCAAGAGTATTCCAATACCTTAGTTCTTTTATCTTAAGATTGCAATCTGTAATTTTTTTAATTAAATCATTTTTAGAATATCTTCTATAATGTCCCATGCTTGTATCTCTTATGCTGTATAAAAATTGATATGCAGGTACTGCTAAAATTAAATATCCTCCTTCTTGTAGTTTATTTGTTAGATTTTTAATAGTCTCCCTATCATTTTCTATATGCTCAAGTACGTCAACTGCTGTAATTGTTGAAAACTTTTTATCTATTTTGGTTATGTCTTCTGCTCTATATTCAATTATATTTAGATGTGGATTTTGTTTTTTTGCCAGTGCGACTAATTCTGTTATTGGTTCTATACCAACTACAGTTTTCCCTTGTTTTAAGAGAGTGTTCATTAGGTGTCCTGTCCCACATCCTATATCCAAGATAGAGTCTCCACGTACTTTAGAAGCTATTAAGTTATTTAGATTTTTATTCCTGAAATCGTCTTGTAAATCATTCAATGATTTATAGTGTTCTGTTATAAAGGTTTCTACATCCGACATGCTTATATAAGTAAAGCATATTTTTTAGGTTGTGCCGGTGTTGTTTGGTAGAAATAATAAATTAAGCCTAGAAGACACCTGGAATAAATCTGTATTTTACTTTTTTGCAATATGCTTTGTAGTCTGGATCTTTCATGAGATGTCTTTCTTCAGTTAGTGCACGAACAGTATAAATCATATTCCAGCAAAGAAGAGGCAGAATATTCTTTCCGCCTTTCATATATTGAAGATGTTCAAACCACCAAGCTATGTTTTTTGAAGCATAGGCAGGATGCCGAATATATTTATAAGGACCCCTGTCTATTATTCCTTTATTACTTAAGTTGCTAAACCTGACTCCAAGTGCAATTGTTCCCCAGACAAATACACCGTATAGTAGAGTAATCACTACTCTGACTAAAATCTTTTGTTCATCAGTAAATGGTATATAAAGTTCTTGCTTATCCAGAAGAGGGAAATATTGACTGCTAATTCCGTTAAATGGTGGATAGCACATAATTGCAGAAGCCCAGCCAAGAGCAGTAGGTTCTACTGATTTTGTTTTATTTCCTAGCCATTTTAATTCAAGCCCATATCCTACAATTGCTACTCCTGTGTCTACTATAAAAATCCCATTGTATATAAGATCTAAAAACCAGTTTGAAAGCATTATTCCATCCATAGGAGTGGATATTCTTTGCATTAAGTATTGAATTACATCAGTATGATGAAATACAAACTTCACCATAAGAGGCAAAAAGAATCCTTTAACAAGAAGTTTCAGACAAAAATTATTAAATCTTTTTACTTTAAATAGACCTGCAACTTGCTTGTAATCTCTTGTTGCAAACATTAAACCAATTCTCTTTAAAAGAACAAAAAAGATAATTGATGGATCCTGAAAGTCGTCTTTGAATCTGTAATTGAACTTTAGCGTGAACCAAGTATATGGTAATGCTAAAAGGCTAAATATGGTGTATGCCGGGTCAATTATAGTTCTTGCTCTATCGAAGTCTGGTCCTGTATAAATCGGATGCGAGTTGTAAATAAAATAAAATATGGTTACTAAAAGCCACAAACTTGCGAAACGCCAAAATACTGACTGACCAAACCCTTTGATTGGTTTGTTTAAATCTCTTATTTGTGCGGTTTTTGCAGACATGAATTAAAATTTTAATATGCTGGTTGATTTCAATAAAATTGGTTTTGTATTTAATCTTCTCCAAACTATTACAACTGCTCGACCCACGATTCTTTTTTGATCTAAGAATCCCCAGACGTGACTATCCTGGCTTCTGTTTCTGTTATCACCCATAACAAATAAATGTCCTTTCGGAACTACAATTTTGCCTTTTTTGCCAAATTTTTTATAAACAGGAATATCCTGTAAATCCAAGCAGTTATAATGAGTAACTTCATTTATGTATGGTTCCAGCAAATATTTGTCATTTATATAGACACCATCGTTTGCTTTTATTTGAATTGTATCTCCTGGAAGGCCAACAACCCTTTTAATATAGGCATCATCCTGAGGCAAAAAGGGGAGTCCTGTCCATCTGCCTAATATACTAATTGGATCATAGTGCAGATCTTTCCCCTTGTTTCCGTCTGGTGGCGGATAAAAAACCAATATATCTCCTCTTTGAATAGGAAAGTTTAAATTGACCATTCTGAAGTTCTTAGTTACTTTTTCTACTATAAGCCTGTCATTAATTTTTAAAGTGGGAAGCATTGATTCACTGGGAATGTATCTTGCTTCAATAAATCCTTGCCTTATTATAATTAGTAGTACTAAAGTGATTACTATAAGCTCAATAGTTTCTTTCACAAAACCTATAAGCTTATCTTTAAATAATGAAGAATTAAAATTCATGACTTTTAAGTATATTTAGCAATTACTATGCTATCAGTAATTTAAAGCTATTTGCAACAAATATAAGGATTATAGATGTTTGTAGTATACAATTCTCATGGTGGACACTTTTTATGGAATACTTTAAACTTAAATTTTATGGAGGGGATATGATTAAAAAGGTTGCAATATTTCTAAGCTTAATTTGTTTACTTGGTGGAACTTTGCTGCAGCCTTCTGAGGCATTCTTCATAAAGAAGAAAAAAATTGTTAACAAGCAAGTAACAGAGGCTGTAGATGAAAGTATAACTAAGGTTTTGGTAGTTGAGATTTATGCTGGTTGGTGTCCTGCTTGTCGAAATATTCAGCCAACATTGGATTTGCTTCAAAAAGAAGAGCCAAATATAAAATTTGTACAATTAGATGTTTCTACTCCATCAAAAGCAACAAAATCTGCAGAACTTGCCCATGGTTTGAATATTGTAGATTTTTATAAGTTAAATAAAAGTAAAACCTCTACAGTCGGTGTATTTAAACCTTCTTCCCGAAAGCTTGTTGCTGTTTTCCAGAATAATAATGAAATAGATGATTATAAAGAGGCAATACAGAAAGCTCTTGAACCTGAAAGTACTTAAGAACTTTAATTAATCTATTCTCGTCAGATAAATGTAGTATGCGAAAACTATTGTTTAACATAGTAATATTAACAGCAATAATAATTACTTGCTATGCATTTAAGAGATCTGAGAAAACTTTTGAAGCTACATTTAGAAATATAGATGGGTTGCCTATAGGTGCACCTGTATCTGCTCTTGGAACAAAAATAGGTGAGATATTAAAAACAACACCAATAGATGAAGGTGTTAAGGTTACGGTACGCATTACTAACAAAAAAATACCGCCGCCGCCTCCGGGCTCACTTTTAACAATAACATCTTACAAGCCAGGACAAGCCAGAGTCTTGGAAATTATTCCGCCATCTCCTGATCTTGGGGATTCTAAGGCTTGGCTTATGAGAGAACCCATTACAACAGAAAGTTGGCTAACAGCATCAATGGAATTATGGAATGGACTAAAAAATTTCTCAGAGATAACACTCAAATATCTTACTCATGAAAATGTAACTAAAGTACGAACCACTATTGAAGGGTTTGCAGATACCTTAAATACAACGGCAGAGAAAATACGTGGTTATGAAAAGGAGTTTGAGAGAGTGACTGAACGCTTGTCTTTAAAAGCAAATGAAGCTAATGAGCTTGTTACTAATCTTAGACAATCATTGGATTCTTTGAATGCAGTCTTGGTTGATAAGCAAATCGCTGCTTATTTAAAGGATCATATTGGTGAATTTTCTAAAAATATTACTGAAATTAAAGATACTGTCAGCAATCCTATGTTTATTACTAAAGTTTCTGATGTAAAATCTCAAATATTAGATCAGTTAAATCAAACAAATGCAATTTTAATAGATGCCAAAGAAAACATTAAGAATCAAGAATTAATTCAAAATATAAACAGGTTTAATGAGAATGTAACCAACTTAAATAAGTTTTATGATAACCTCTTGCAGAAGGATGTCAAGAAAATTGCCGCTCACGGAATTACAAAGGCAAAAGAAGTTACTGAAAAAGCAAGCCAAGAAACAGGCAAACTCTTAAACAAAACTAATTCTCTTCCTTAATTCTTTTGTTGATAGATTTACTTTTGCCCCAGATTGTTTTAAATAATGCTCTTTTAATAAGTCATAAAAAATTTGTCTGTCCTTTTTGCTAACAACTGCTTGGTTATGTGCTTCACTTAAGACTACTGGGTATCCAAAACCAACCTTACATTGAAGCTTTAGTGCATTATGTGCCAGATGTAATAGTTTATTGTCATTTGCTACATATGCTGGGATTTCTACCCTTGCAACTTCGTAACCTGTATGGAAGTAAAAGAAACAAACTTTTATATCGCTTGGATATAGTTCTAATATGGAATTGTTTGATTTAAAAATGGCGGTTCTTGTGCCATTAGAAGCTTGTTTCTCTACAAGGTATTTTTCAATTAGCTTTCTATCTAGAATTGGTTTGTAATTTTGGGAAGGGTTGCATGGCAGAGATGTTGAGGGTATCCCATGACAATTTTTTCTGCAATCTACTTTTTCATAAGGACATTTGTAAATCCTTAGCATGTTAATAATGTCATTTGATCTGGAGCTGCTAATGTAACTTATAAGTGGAATCCTGTGTTCTTTCAACTCCAATATAGCTTTAGAGAAGCGTTGAATGAAATGTTCAACGTATATGTTATTAAAAGTTTTTAGATGCCAATGGATTAAGGTTCCATCCAGCATGGCAACTATTGGTAGCCCATGCTTTTTATAATTTCTACATAACCTAGTTACTTCTTCAATTTCCTTTAATGTTCTTTCATATGAAATTAAATCTTCATCAGAAATTTTATCTTCAGTATCTATTGTAGTTATGTCATCCGATGAATTATAAACGGTAGGTTCAGAAGCTAAATGTACGGGGACCGATTGGTTAAAATATGGAATTACTACTGAGCCAATATTTATAAGTGATGCACTGGAAAGCTCATGAGCTGAAGAAAAGACTTGAGAGCCGTCTGTCCCAATTGTAATGTGTGGAGCTTGATCATCTTCATCCGCTGATATCAAATCCCCAATAGTTTCATTACCATCGGTCTTTGCAAATGTAAACTTTGCTTTTCCTGTATCCCATGCCTCAGCTATTTTCTCTTCTAAATTCTTTAAGTTCAATGAAGCAGCCGTAAAATTCTGAAAAGTAGCATTTAATCTTTGAATAAATGCATTGATATTATCTGTGCTTTCTAAATTTTTGATTTGCAATAAAGTTTTTTTAATATCTATAGGCATAAAGTAAAATTAAAACTCAAAATTGAAAATTTACAATTTTTTTAGGAATGTGAAGGGTTGATAGGAATTGGACCTTTTAATTTATGGTTTCTTTCTTTGTCTTTTGATTGATCGTCTGTATCATAATCTTCATTAATTGTTGCAGGTTTTTTGTCACCTAAAAACTTTTCTTTTATAAAACTGCACCCAAAATTTGTAATGGTAAGGCTGATTGCAATTAAAGTTATGATTATCTTGCTCATAGTATGATATTTTAACCTTCATTATCCTTCTTGTACAATAGCTCATTTAACACTTCATCACGTAGTAAATGTTTTTGAATTAAATCTTCAATTTTGTCCTCTGTAAAGCCGCAATAAAGGGTTCCCTCTGGCCATATTGCTATATTTGGACCTTTTCCACATATACCAAGGCATATCGCTTGGGTTGGTCTATAGTCTTGTTTTAAATTTAGCTCTTTTATTCTTGCTTTAAGTTTCTCATAGATTTTGCCTGATCCTTGCATTTTACAAGTTTCATTCATGCAGACTAAAACATGTTTTTTATAAGGGATATTTTTCATGAGTTTAAATTTTTAAATCTTTCTTCAATTACTTTTCTATATCTTGTAATATCATACTCAGCGATTAAAGTATCTATTACCTGTTTGGAATTGTTATCTATAAATAATACAACCCCACTATATCTTTGAGCCTTGTAGAGATTTTCTAAATCTAACTCTTTTGCTATTTTTCTTGATTTGTATATGGTTAGTGGATTTGAAAGATCATACTTTAAAAAAGAGATGTTAGGATTTCCTGAAAGGTCATTTTTCAGTTCTTCCATCACAGGCTCAATTTGTTTGCAGCTTTCGCATCTATCATGATAAATATCTAGGATAATTAATTTTGAGTTTTTAGTTTTTGTAACTATTTGTTCAAATTCTACAGGATCTATACTTTGCATTGCTTTGTTTGAACATCCTTGTACAAGAAAGATATAGAGAATGAGTAGAAGGACATTAAGCTTTTGTTTTGTGATAATTAACATTTATTGGTTACCAAATTAATAATAGCCTAGCTGGTGTAATTTTCTAAAGCTAGCTATTAAAAATGTAAGATTTTATCCGATTTATTCGGTAAAATCTTGGATAGCAATATAAGATGTGTATAAATATGTGCACGTTGGAAAGCCTGCGAAGCGAATTATGAGCGAGCAGGCGGTAGAATGAATAAAATAATACAATATCCGTTATATAGTATAAAGAGTGTTGTTGAGGTAAAGGATATGGAATCACTGGGATCTTGGTTAAGTAATTTTGAGCATCTGGTATCCAGTTTTTTGAAAGCAGGCGAAGGATTGTCTCTTCCGCTGATAATACTTATCTCATTTGGAGGTGGTTTAGCAGCAAGCTTGACACCTTGTGTGTTACCAATGGTTCCATTGTATTTAAGTTATATCGGCGCAACTGAAATTACTTCGAAAACAGATGCTTTGAAAAAATCATTTTTATTTTGTTTAGGAGCTGCAATTGTATTTAGTCTTATGGGTGTATTTGCATCCTTTGCTAGTTTTATCACTATAGAATATAGAGGTTATATTCATGTGGCTATAGGACTTTTTATTTTACTTATGTCTTTGTTTATTTTAGAAGTTATCAAATTACCGCTTCCGCAATTTGTAAAAACAATTCCACAGGGTGGTCCTTTAATTGTTGGTATGGCGTTTGCTCTTATTAGTTCTCCTTGTGCAAGCCCGATTTTATTTGCTGTTTTAGCATTATCTAGTACTGTAAAATCTATAGTTGGTAGCATACTTATTATGTTTGCTTATTCGCTCGGATATACTGGCATTATATTTTTAGCAGGAATATTTGCCGGATTTACCAAGCAATTAAACTTTTTTAAGCAAAACTCTAGGATTGTCATTATTGTAAGTGGAATTATTCTTGCACTGCTTGGCGTATTTTATTTGTACTCAGGCGTTATTTGGTTTTTTGGTTAATTTGTGACAATAATTTGATTTTGTTTTAGAGTCTTTTTTAAATTATCCATGTTTTTGTTGAATGTATTTTTATCTTGATTGTTTATCTTAAAAAAGTCTATCAAAATATCAATTGCTTCATTATGTGTAAGTCCTCTTTTTAAAAGTTCAATATAAGCCAGAGTTCCAGGTGCTAGTTCAAATAATCTTACTTTTAAGTCTTTAGGATCTCTATAAATTATTAAGTTTAAATTTTCTTTCTTGATATTTTTAACAAGTTGTTTTTTGTCAATCATATTTACAATTTTAGTTATTGGATATTCAAATTTGTATATTTCATGAATAGGATTTAACCGCTCTATGCTTTTTCTTTTTCCATTTGTTTCTTCACGTTCATAAACCTCAACTTCTAACCATTCAAATTGTGCAAGCTCGCTAATAAACGGATATTTTTTTAAAACATCTGTTTGCTTGGATAAAAACTCAGGCAATTTCTTAGCCACTCTATTTAACATGGGAGAATCAGGAGGATATGCTTTTAAATATTTCTTATAAATATTGGTCCAATCTTTTTTTATAAGCTTATATGTGTGTGGATAAATGCTAGTGAATAAGCTATCAAATGAATTTTTAACTAGTTCTTTATATATTTTTAGTCTCTGAAGCACTTTTTGAGGAAATTGCCCGGTTAGTTTCTTATTCTTCCATGAAGAATCAAATAAAATTAAATCTTTAATTGCTGCTTCGGTTTTTTTTAAGTCTTTTAATGTCATATTACGCTGCTTTTTTCAATGATTTTTCAATTTTTTTTATTTTCTTGATTTCTTTAACTAGTTCTGAAAATTTTGGGAAATTAAAATCTCTTTCCAAAAGTATTGCTTTGGGTGAACATCTTTTTAAAAGTTCTCCAAGAAGTTTGTAAACCTCAGTAATTATTGATTCCCCATGAGTATCAATTATTATTTTTCCTCTGTTTAAGTGTCCTGCAATGTGTACCTGTATAGTTCTTTCTAAAGGCAGATTATTTAAAAATTTAACAGGGTCATACTTGTGGTTTCTGCTATTTACATAAACATTGTTTATATCCAACAATAACCCGCAGTTAGACCTCTCTAATATTTCTGAAATAAAGTCAGCCTCGCTTAACTCATGATCTAAAATCATGTAATACGAAGGATTCTCTATTAAAAAAGGGATCTGGAATATATCTTGTATTTTTTTTACTCTGTCTGCAACAAGTTTTACTACTTCTTTTGTATAAGGCAGTGGTATAAGGTCATGGATATAGGTTTTATCAACATAGTTAAAACATAAATGATCACTGTACCAAGGAGGATTTAGTAGCTTAAAAATTTTTTTTAATCCATTAATTAATACCGGGTCAAAATCTTCTGTTCCTCCAATGGATAAATTTAATCCGTGAGGAATTACAGGAAAATATTCCATGGCTGTTTTTATGCGATCTATAGGTTCACCGCCTCTATGAATATAATTTTCGGGAGCAATTTCAAGCCAATCTATGTCTTTCTTGTGTTTTAAAATATCCTGAAATAATTGTCTTCTAAGTCCAAGACCGACCCCCAAGTAAGGTAATTTCTTAAGATCTTTTAATGACATTTAACCGTCTCCGCCACAGGAATTTTCACCGCAGCTTAAGTCAACAATTTCGTAATTGTTTAATAGTTTTATTTCAGACAAGTTAAATAAGTTTTTATTATTTGTATTCATTACAATAATTATTTTAATACATAAATAAGATTATTTAGAAATAACCTGCCCGTTAGGATCGATTTCTCTTCTTAGAATTTCTAATTCTTTGCTTGTGGGTTCTTTTGTAATAGGTATGTTATCTGTTTGTGCTTTTAGCTTAAATGAACACCTGTTTTGTACATCTTCCAAAGTTATGCCTGGATGTAGGCTCTCAATCTGCATTTCTTTTGTTACTTTATCAAAACTTAATACACAGTAATCAGTAATGATTTTAAAAGGCCCGGTATTTGCAGGCAAACCACTTTTTTCTCTTGAATCTTTACCACTTAAGTAACCAGGAGTAGTCAAAAAATCTAGTTTCTCTACAAATTTATGTTTATCCATCTTCATTATAATTATTGTTTGCCAACAAAGAGATGCCAGATCATTTGCGCCTCCGCTTCCAGGAAGCCTTACTTTAGGTTTATCAAAATCTTCTCCTATCACTGTAGAGTTTAAATTACCGTACCTGTCAATTTGTGCGCCACCTAAAAAAGCATAATCTACCATTCCTCTTGCACATGTTTCCATAATATCAGGCATGCTGGTAGCAACGAGTCCTTGATGAAAGGTTCTGGAGTCTCCAACTGACAGTGGCAGGGCAGGTAAAAGCGGTGCAATACCGCCAGCTTCAAACATAAGTAACAAATTCGGGGCATGAGTTTTTTGAGCAAGCATACTTGCAAGCATAGGAAGTCCTGTACCAACTACAGCAGTTTTCCCGTCTTCTAGAAAGTGACTTGCAGTGCAAATCATGAACTCAGTTGTGTTTGGTGTTATAGTGTCGTGGTGTCGTGGTTTCATTGTGATATTTTCAACATGTTCTAGTGCTCTTAATTTTTCTAATTTTTCTTTTCCACCGCAAAGTTCAAGATATTCCTCAAAATTCTTTGTGCTGTAAATGTGTTTATCGATAAATTCTTCAAATACTTTAGGATCTTTTTCTGCTTTCATCCACTCCCTTAAATGTTCTAAATCAAGATAGTATTTCCCAGGCATATTTCCAGGATATGAACCATAAGGTATGTGTACTACAGCATCAACAAGATAATATGGAATTACTGTTCTTTCGGGGGATTTTCTAATTTCTTCAGTTGAAATTATTTCTTCTGCAGTAATGATTAATCTTTTAGATGCTTTTGCTAAATCTATATCTGAAACAATAATTCCATCAATTTGACAGTTGCCATATTTATCTGCTCTGGGAACATGAATGATAGAAATATCTGGAGAACATGCTGGTACAAGGGCATAAGTAATCCCTGTAAATGGACATTTAAATTCAATGGCTTTTGAATGTTTGATAGTTTCCGTTCCTAGCATTGTTCTAACTGGTAAAAATGAAAGTCCCATTGCAGCTGCTTTATATCTCCATGCAAGGGTAGCGTTTGTCCATTCGGTAACTTGAACCTTGCCCTCTTGAAAAATTCTTCTACAGTTTGGAGACAATCCAACCAGTTCTACCCCCACTACATAAGCAGCATCTACCTTCTCTACACACCCGCCACCAAGTAATATTTGTCCGTCATGTGTAGCAGTGTGTCCTGCCATGGTTAAATGTTTTTTCTTCTGCCTTACTATCTCATGAAGTGCACTAGCTGGAATCCTATCCATTCCAAAGCCGCCAATACCAATATAATCACCATCATGTACAAGAGTTCTAACAGCAGAGCTTATATCTGTAACTTTGTCTGTCATTAATCTTGAACGTTTTTTATTGAGTTCTCTTAATTTATCTGGAGAAGTAAATCCTAACAATTCTCGCTCTTTTGTTTTTGAAGCAACTTTGCTCATTAATTTTTATTGTCACCTACAGGAGCTTGTATAATTGGTCTTTGAATACTAAATGTATCAGTTACTCTGCAATATTCTGTGCCACCTAGCCTACCTATTGGTTTTAATTCACTTAAAAGTATTTTACCATCCTTGTAAACATCTTCTCTTACATGAACATAAACAACTTCTCCTATAACAACACACCCAGAGCCTTTCCCATCTCCTACTTTGACTATCTGAAATAGTTTACACTCAAGATTGACCTTTGATTCTTTAACAAGAGGAGGTTTCACTATTTTACTTGGCTTAGGTGTTAGCTTACTTTCTTTAAATTCATCAACTTGTGGTGGATATTCTGCTGAGCATTGATTCATTTGGTTAGCAAATTCTTCTGAAACAATATTTACTACAAATTCTTTATTTGCTTTTATATTTTTTAATGTATCTTTCTCTTGCCCATCAGTGGATCTGACAACAGGACAGAATAATACAGCCATTGGGTTTGAACAAATACCGTTAAAAAAGCTAAAAGGAGCAAGATTGTAAATACCATCTGAGCTTATTGTGGATATAAAACCAATTGGCCTTGGGACAATTGATCCAATTAACAGTTTGTATCTGTCTTGAGCAGAAATATCTTTTGGATCAAGCTCTATTTTTTTAATTTGCATGATTATTATTTTAGCGTAAACCTCGTCTCTGTAACAATTAATATAGTAAACCTATACTACAAGAGATATTCACTATAGGCTAAGTTATATGTTATTTAAGAAAGATGAACTTAGCAAGTTTGATTTTTTATCGTTTAAAGAATTTATTCTAGTAATTATTTTGCTTGTCTGTGCATCTATTTTATGTTTTTTATATATTCCCATTACCTTAATAAAATTATTACCGGCTTATGCGAAAATTTTTGCATCAAATTATTTTGGAATTATTTTAGCTCTAACATCTTCTTTTCTGACTTTTTATATTATTTATTATTTTTGTTGCAAGAGAAAAAATAAGTCACTTGTAGATGGTTTATTTTTTAGATCTGTGTCAAAGAAAATCTATACTATATCCATATTAATTGGAATTATTATGCCGCTCTTATCGCTGCCAATTATATTTAATTTTGCTCCTAAGGAGTTTTACGCAATGGATTTATTAAGTCAAGAAGGAGGCTTATTGGAGTTAGCCATTAGTGCTACTATTGCGCCTGTCTTTGAAGAAATCTTTTATAGAGGATTTATATTTCCTTTCTTTCAAAGTAAATTTAATAGTTTTTGGGCAATAATTTTAACTGGCTTATTTTTTGGACTTTCGCATTTCATGAATGTTGGTAATGCAATGGTTCTTCTTAGTCTTTTTGTTTTTTATGGTTTCATATTAACTTTTCTTAGATATTTTTCTAATTCTCTTGTGCCTCCTATAATTACTCACCTTTTGCATAATGCAGTGCTTATGGGCGGCTTTTTTGTTTTTGGAAATCACTAGTACTTAGTGGAAGTTTTTTAATATTTCTCTGGATATTACAAGCCTTTGTATTTCACTTGTACCTTCTCCTATATCACAAAGCTTAGCGTCTCTTAAATACCTTTCAACAGAGCAGCACTAGGTCTCCAATGTTTTTTACCGCTTGCTTTTCTTCTACAGTGCAAAAATATTCTTCAAAATACAATGTCAATTTTCAACAGGCTGACATCATTGATTTGGTTTTCAACAACAACTTTAACTATGTTCATCTCTTAATGTATCATGCAAATGTTCATAAATCGTTTTTGCTAAGACCAAATTCCCTGTTTTACTAAAATGTGCTGTATCCAAATAAAGACTATCTAATTCATTTTCTTTTTTAAGTATTTCAATATAGTCTATATGATTAAGTTTCTTAAGCTTTGTATGTCTAAAAGCATATTGAAATAAGTTTAAAGAGGGGGATTTTTCTGTGAAATCATCTTTAGCAGGACTTAAAATGACAAGGAGATCAGCACCATGACTTAAAGTAAGTTCATAGATTCTTTGAAGTAAATTTAATGAGATATCTGTTGCTTCTTTTGCATCCAGAATTTTATCGCCAGAGATTCTACTCAGTAATTTACCCATAGCACCTGTATGTTCAAAAAACTTTCCTAAAAAATAACTTTTTGAAAACAAATTTCTTAGGCAATACTTTTTAATATTTTCATTAGCAAGTATCAAATCATTATCTTTAATAATAAAAAGAGGTTTCCTTTTCCCATAGCAAACATTCCTACCAGTACAAATCAAGTCATTCCCTGTATAAATCACAAGGATTACTTGTTTTAGGCT
>JACOTS010000026.1 GCA_016178265.1 Candidatus Melainabacteria bacterium | reverse complement strand
TTACATCTTCTTTTCTTCCATGAATTTTTGATACAAGCGACATTTCTCTCCCGCAAGGACACCTCGCACCTTTTTCAACTTCAATATAATCCCCAACTTCATATCTTATTAATGGCATACTAAAGTTGTGAAGTGATGTTCCTATAACTTTTCCCGTATATCCCTCGCTGGAACTTACATTGTCTACTGTCTCAAATACACCATATTCAGGATTTATGTGCATTCCTCCATAAGGACACTCACAAATAGCAACCGTTCTTTCCATGTGTCCATAAGAATTATAGACCTTACAATTAAACACATTTTCAATGAACTTTTTATGAGAATCCAACAATATCTCTCCTTGTGAGAATATTGCTTTGAACTTAAGATCTAATATTGCTTTTTCCTTCAGGAACTTAGAAAAGTAAAATAAAACAGAAGGTAATCCTTTTAAAAAAGATGGTTTGTATTTTTTTAAAATATTTACATAAGGCTCAACATTGTCTTTCGATATGGAAAGGCTATTTAATAATAATCTGTTAGAAAATTTACTAAAGTAAAATAAAGAATTGGAGATTTCATCTTTTTGCTTCATAAAAAATGAGCTACTAAACTCTGCAAACCTATCTCCCAAGTGATATCCTGCCCAACTCCAATGTCTCCAGTAATAAGAAAACTCAAGTATATTTGATGGTTTATCCACAAAAAAACCTAACCTATCACCACTGGTTCCACTTGTATAAATTAGCTTTGGGTTAAATTCCTTCATATCTTTTGCTTGTAATTCATTAAAATTATTTCTTAAGTCTTTTTTAGTTAAAAGCGGAAGTTTTTTTAAATCATCTAATACTCTTATTTCACTGGGCTTAAGCTTTAATTTGTCAAATAAATCTCTGTAATAAGGGACATGTTCATATGCATGATTAATGATCTCTTGTAGCCTATTTTCTTGATAAGCAATGAACTCTTCTAAAGAAAACCACTGACTCTTTTCAAGAAAATTTCTAAATTTCAATATAGAAAAAGGATAAAAGAAATCTTTCATTTTAAAATCTATAGACATTGTTTTTAATAAATGCGCAGTTTGATAGTCTGTCTTTTATCTTCATTGGTTCCTTCTGTAAGCTTCCATGATTTCCCGGAATGTTGTTTACTTATTTCAATTAATTCTGGTGCATCTATAGGGTGCCATTTAAAATCTACAAGCAGGTTCTCACCTTCTGCATCCTTTTTAATTATCACTTCACGAAAAGCAACTGGATACTGAATAATTGCAGGAAGATTTAAAAGCTTGGTCCCATCAGGTTCTATAAACTTGTGTGATTCACTTTTAAATGGTTCCACTAAAGGGTAATGCAGTGCAATAATTACAAATTTATCCTTATTTTTTTCTAGTTCTTTTTCTAACCATTTTAATTGTTCATTATTGATTTGACCATTTGAAGTAACTTCCTTGTCAGTAGCTCCATCTAAACAAATAAAAGTAAAATCACCTTTTGGAGAAAAAGAATAATAAGTCATTCCATTTGTAAAACTTGTAGCACCTTCTAAAGAATTAAATTTCTTAATAAACTCTTTTTTAGAAACCTCAGCATTTACACCAACATCATGGTTGCCAAAAAGCACATGCATAGGGTATTTGAGAGACATTGTAACCTCAATAAACTTATCAACTAGTTCACTAGTTGGCTGATCAACGATGTCCCCTGTATGCAGTATAAAATCAATATCCTTCAAATTATTAATCTGACTTACTGTTTTTTCTAATAATAACTCCGAGCTTTTGTGCAGCCTGTGTGAATCTCTTGCAATAGACCTTTGCAAATGGGTATCAGAAACATGAACAAAATGCAAAAGAACTTCTTCTTTTTTACTTTTACTATCTTGTGCAAAAACAACTAAAGCAAAAGTTAGAACTATTGAAAGTACTAACGCGATTCTTTTCATTGTTTTTTTACTTAGCATTGTTTATGCTGTTGCAATAGGACCAAAATTAATACCTAGTGCTCTTTCGAGTCTTTCCTCAACCGGTCTCCAGTTTAAATTAAGAACAAAAGCATCAATATACTTACCTCTATCAATACTATAATCAATCATATAAGCATGTTCATAGACATCCAGTGCAAGTATAGGATATACCATGTTAGGAACCATTTCATGATGTTGATCTAAGCCATAAACACCGATTTTTCCTGTTCTAAAATTATAAGCAGCAAGAGACCAACCCCTCATTGCAAGCCCATTTAACTTAAGATGTCCAATAAAATTAGAAACGCTGCCCCAATCCCTGTCAACCATCTTTTTTAGTGTTCCTTTTGGTTCTTTATCGGTAGCACCAAGATTCCCAAAATAAAGTTCATGAAGAACAGCACCACCTAAAGAAAATGTTTGAGCAAGTTGAAGTTCCCTGTAAGCTCCTTTGTCACCGCTGTTTATATCAAATTTTCTTACTTTTTCTTCTGTTGAATTTATTGCTTTTACATAATTTTCATACAAGGTAAAGTGTGCTTTGAGTTGGTTATCGCTTAATCCTTTAATAGCGCCACCAAGTAAATTATCAAACTTCTTTGCAACATATTTAACCGGAAGATTTGAAGCAGGTGTACTTGATGAATCAGTAGGACTATCTGCAGCATGTAATGAACAAGATGCTGTGATTGCTGCAGCTGTAGTAAGTAAACCTAACTTTAAAAAATCTCTACGGTCAAGATGAGTTTTTGTTTGCTTAGTATTCATTGGGATATTCCTTTCATCTCTTGCATTATAATACTAGGAATTAGGAGATAGGCATTAGGAGTTAGAAGATTTTTATACTATCCTCTAGTTCCTATCTCCTATCTCCTAACTCCTATCTCATAATCTAATACGTCTGACACTCCCAATTCCGTATATAATTTTTGATATGAAAGTTCTTGTAATTGGTGGTGGCGGAAGAGAACATGCAATTTGTTGGAAACTGCAGCAAAGTTCACATGTAAAAGAAATATTTTGTGCTCCTGGAAATGCAGGAATTGCAGAAATCGCTACATGCATATCCATAGCACCGACAGATATAGAAAGATTAGTCGAATTAGCTATTGTCCAAAATATTGATTTAACAGTGGTTGGCATGGATGATGCACTGGCAAGGGGAATAGTTGATGCTTTTAAAGCAAAAGGACTTAGAATTTTTGGTCCAACACAAGAAGCAGCAAAATTAGAATGGTCAAAATATTTTGCAAAGGAATTCATGCTTCGTTACAACATACCAACGGCTTCTTATGCATGTTTTGATGAAAGAAATTATGCTCTAGCTTATGCAAAATCAAAAGAGCCTCCCATCGTTGTAAAGGCTGACGGGCTTGCTCTTGGCAAGGGTGTAACTGTTGCAAAATCATATGAAGAAGCAAAGATTGCTATTCATGACTTATTTGATGGAAAATTTGGTAAATCCGGAGAAAAAGTTTTAATAGAAGATTTTATGAGAGGACAGGAAGTATCGATTTTTGCAATTTGTGATGGAGAAAATGCTGCTTTGCTTGTTCCTGCACAAGATTACAAAAAATTAAATGATGGGGATTTAGGTCCGAACACTGGTGGTATGGGAGCTTATGCACCAGTACCAATTATAAAACCTAATCTTTTAAAAAAAATTAGAGAAAAAGTTGTTGAGCCAACTCTTTTAGGAATGAAAAAGGAAGGACATCCGTACGAAGGAATATTATATTGTGGGCTTATGATCGATGAAGGAGAAGAGCCCTATGTTGTTGAGTTTAATTCAAGACTTGGGGACCCAGAAGCTCAAGTAGTACTTCCTCTTTTAGATGAAGACTTTTTTGAGATTTGCTGGTCAGTAACAGAGGGGGATTTAGGGAAATACAAAGAAGGGCTACATAGGCTTGATGGTGCTGCTCTTTGTGTTGTAGTTGCAAGTCATGGGTATCCACAAAACTATAAAAAAGGTATTCCAATTGATTTTACTAGGCTTAATGAGCCTGTAGAAATTGTAAGCGGAAAGAACCCACAAAAATTAGAGTCAATTTTAAGAGCTAAAGGAATCATTTTTCATGCAGGAACAGCCAGGGATGATAGCGGGAGATTAGTATCTAACGGTGGAAGAGTACTTGGGGTAACTGGTTTAGCTGACAACTTGTTAGATGCACAAGTCTTAGCCTACAAACTTTGCGAAAGAATTGATTTTGAAGGGAAGTATTTTAGAAAAGATATCGGCGATAAAGGTATGATCTAGACTTCTACTTTCTTGTTTGCATTGTCTGATTGCGTTTGATTTTGTCCTTGTTGCTGTTCCATATACTGGATCTGAACTTTTACCAAATCAGCTCTTGTTTGAAGAGAAGCTTTATTTTCCTCCTCATTATTGCCCTTTTCATTTTTTGTAGACTGATTATTATTAGCAGTATCAGTATTGTTATTGCTATTACTGCCTTGCGAACCTTGTGAAGATTGACCTTTATCAGAATCCCTAACCTGATCTTTTTGTTCAATTAAACTTTGATGCTCTTCCCTGAGTTTAGCAAGTTGATCATCAAAGTTTGCACCTGCTGGTTTATTATCTCCCTGAGCTTGATTATTGTTTACCTGTTGTTTATTACCGACTGAACTAACACTACCTACCATAAGTTTTCTCCTGTCTAATTTCCAGATTTTATTTTTAGCATAGGAAACAAATATAACCAGTAGTGGTTTAAAACCTAATTAAAATTTGAAAGAAAAAAATATTTTTACTCTAAGTGACTTAGGAATCTATTTTGTTAAAAATTATTCTCCCTTGAATAAGCAAAACTTACAATACATAAAGTGAATCATATATTGATTAAGGTGAAATAAACAAAATGGGGACACAACTAGTTGTGTCCCCAAACGAAAACCCCGCACGAGCTCTAGTGCGGGGTTATAATTCCTTTTTTACTATGTCTATTTTCGACCTACTTTTACATATCAATTAGGTTGCCACTAATCTTTTCTTTAATATCAGTTTGGGTAAAATTTTCCCCACTTGAACGGGTCCTAACTAAAATGTATATTTCTATAAAACCACATAAAGTTTAAGCTTATGTTATATAAAATTCTAAAATTAATTTCACTATTTTTTTATCAATCTCTGATTAGTTTAATCATTGTAATAAATCAGTTACCCTAAAAGATTAGCTGCTTTTTTTGCTTCTTCGTAATTATTTGCATACTTAATTAATTCATCTATTTTTTTAAGTTTTAATTTCATGAAATCCGTTTGGCTTGGATTATTATCGCCTTCTCTCATTTGATCTAGTTTACCTAGAAGTTCAGCCCTTTTATTCTCTAGCAGGCCCTTAACATAGCCATTAGCACTAGCTTGCTGGCCATTCTGAGCAGCTGATGCAGTACCAGAATTAGATATATTTCTAGCCTGTGAAGAAATAGAGTTATCTTCCATAAGGGGTCAACCTCAAAAGTGAGTTAACCTGCCTTAGATTAAGTTAGTGTTAATAGCTGTGTTCCTGCTCACTGAATTTAGCTTAAAAATCCTTAAGAAAAAGCCCCTGCACGAGCTCTAGTGCAGGGGCTTTAATCTTCCTAATTTTATTTCTACTTTTACTTGCCTGGTTAAAACCAGGTTATTTGCCCGAATCCTGAAGGTCGTTGAACTTTGCGGTTAATTTTTCCGCTCTCCTTTGGGTCAATTTTTGTTGCCCACTTTGTAAGTTGCTAACCTTCAGCTACTAATAAGAATACCCTTTTAAGGAAGAAAAATCAAGGACCCTGACCTACGAAATAAAAAAAAATTTTAATAATTAACAGTACACCTTTCAATGTAATTAAAATTTGGTTTAATTCAAGTTAAGTAAGATTAATAACTAACCTTTTCCTGGTTTTGCTTTAGAAAAATACGACACAAGATTAGCCTGAGATCCAATGTTGTCCTTCCTTTTAACGCTTACTGTTACTTCCTTTAAGCCAGTATCATTAGAGATTTCAACTGGATAATTTTCTGGTATTGTCCCTGATTTTGGGTCGATATATTTGACAGTTGTTCTTACAAGAAAATTACCTTCAGTTTTTATTACAGACATTCCTTCAATAGTTCCCAGTGCATTTAATTCTTCATCATAATAAGATAATGCCCTTAATCTTTCTAATTCACTTTGTGCAATATTTACTGCTTCATGCTGCATTTTTACTCTTATATTTTTTTGAATAATATATGGGAAAATTGCCACTACTCCTGAAAGAGCAGTAGTAATTATTACCACACTCACCATTAGCTCAAGTAGTGATTGGCCAACCTGGCTTCGCATAAGTTGATAATATCACAAACCAAGAGGCAAGAAGTATGAGACAAAAGGCAAGGGTAATTCTTATTGCTTCTCGTTTTATATTTCTGTTATTCTATAATTTATATGAAACCAAGATTTACTCACATTGCACTTTTAGTATCTAATGTTGATAGAACAGCAGACTTTTATTTAAAATACTGCGATTTAAAAGTTGTTCACAGGAGAGTGGATCCAGATACAGGTTACAGAGTAATTTGGCTTGGCAAAAATTTAAATTTTGTTATTGTTGCAATGGAAAGTAATAAAATGCCTATCCAATCAAAAGCAAAACCACTAAGCCATCTTGGATTTGCACTAGATTCCAGGGAAGAAGTAGACGAAGTTGCAAAAATAGCTCAAGAGGAAGGGTTTTTAAACTACGGTCCTACATTGTTAGATCCTATAGCCGGATATATTTGCGAGATTTTAGATCCTGATGGTAACTCAGTTGAATTTAGTTATGGACAAGAATTAGGAAAAGAAAATTTTCTTTAGGAAGTTATTGGTTTTCTCATAATTAACCAGGTTTGAAGGACTTGTATAAATCCACTTGCAACAAAATATAAAAGCACTCCTGCAGGAACAGGAAAAAATAAAATCATTATGGCTACAAAAGGTGGCATCATGGTTTGCATCATTTTTTGCATTTGAGCTTGTTTTGGATCAGCAGGAGGGGGAGAATAGCCTGATGTAACCTTTCCTGAGAGCCATATGGTAAGTGCAAAAAGTAAAACCAAAATAACCACATCTATATTAAGAGTACCTGAATCAGGATTAATTGGTCCCGTTTTCCCCAGTCCACTTATGAATAAAAAGCTTTCATCCCCTGAACTTGCTGGAATAAGTGCATGAATAAAAAACTTACCAGGTTTTTTTGTAACAAGTATGGCATTTTCAGGACTTTCACCAATTTCAATATCAGCAAGCTCGTGCAAATCAGGACTCTTAGCATAAGAAACATAGTAAGGGCTGCTTGAAAGTTGCCATCTTGCTTTATGAGATACATCTAGCACATCTCCTTGGAGTTTAAATATCTTGTAATCAACTTTTGTCCCTGCAGGAATTTTTACTTCTCCCGGGGTTATTACAAATCTTCCTTTTTTTCCCTCAGAATCTACATAGATTTGTGGCTTTGATTTCCCTATCCTTTTTTCAGCTAAAGCATGATCTTGATCAAGTATTTCTACAGGAGCACTAACTGCAACAGGTTTAAACGGAGATCCATTAAATGCCCAAAATAAAGCTATAAGTATTGGAAGTTGAATAAGCATAGGAAGACATCCACCAAGAGGATTTACCTTATTGGTCTGATAAAACTCCATCATTTCTTTTTGAAAGGTTGCTTGAGCCTCTTTTAATTTAGCTGGCCTGTCTTTGTATTTTTCTTTTTGCTGGTTAAATCTATCCTGAAGAATTTTAATCTTGGGTTGCAGTGCCTGCATTTTTTTCATAGATTCTGTTTGATGTTTTGTAAGAGGATATAAAATGACTTTCACTAAAAGAGTAACTACAATAATTGACCAACCATAACTGCCAAGTGCATTTTTGAAAAAATCAAGCATTGGCAAAATAAAATGGTAAGTTAATAGGCTAAGATCCATGGTTATTTAAAGAGGAACTTTATCTACTCCTCCTTTACAAAGCGGGTTACATCTTACAATTCTTATTACTGATAAAACCACTCCTTTAACAAGGCCATGTTTCTGAATTGCTTCAAGCATATAATCAGAACAAGATGGATAAAACCTACATTTTACAAAACCAAATTGTTCTCTTAGAGTCCTTGTTAACTGCCACAATTTAACCATTGTGTAAAGTGGTAAGAAAATCAAGTTAAATATTAATTTTTTAAACATTAGATTCATTATTTACTTCTAACCAGTTTAATGAATTTTGACAAAATTTGCTCCATATCTTTTTGAATCTGTATAAATGTAGCCTCCATTATTACAGGATGCGCTACCCAAATTAAGACATAATTTGCATCATTAGAAGCAAAACATTTCTTGTAAATCAATTTATATGCCTCTCTCATTCTGCGTTTTATCAAATTTCTTTTTGTTGATTTCTTATTTACTCTTAAACCAACGATAAATGCACATTTCGGTAACTTGTTAATATCTTTTCTATCCTTGAGAAAATACAAACTAAGCAATTTTGTACTTATTTTCTGTCTTTTTTTAAAAGTTAAATTAAAAAGAGTCCTATTCTTTAGTCTCTCATTTTTTGTAAGCATATTACAAAGCTATTCTTTTTCTTCCTTTAAGTCTTCTTCTTTTTAGCACTTGCCTGCCAGCCTTTGATTTAATTCTTGCTCTAAACCCGCTTTTTCTAGTTCTTTTTATTCTTGAGTTGCCTAATGTTCTTTTCATCTTTTTTCTCCCGAATTTATTTATATCATGTAATTGCTATAAGTTACCACGAATTTCTATTATTAATTTGCTGTTGTACAAAATATATGTTTCTATCTACCGCTACATATTGTGTCATTTTAATATGTTAAATCCTATAGAAATTTATGTTTTAAATTGTAATTATTTGATAAATTACAACTCTACACCATGTTAAGCTCAATATTCCCTTTTAGTTAAGAGCTAGTACAAGTTCTAAGCAAAAAGCTTAAGTAAAATACACATGACATATGACATCAAAAAAATATGGGAAAGCGTGCAAGGCCAACTTGCAAAAGAACTAAAAGGCCCGAGCTATCAAACCTGGATTAAACCTTCAAAATTAATTTCACTGGACTTGGACATTGCAACAGTAGCTGTAAAAAATGAGTTTAATAAAAATTTTTTAACTAGCTATTACTTTGACAAAATACTTTCTTCAATAGAAAAAGTTATTAAACGAAAAATGAAATTAGAGATTGTTGTTAAAAGCGATCTCACGCTAGATGAATTTATTCCTTCCATTGCAACACTAACTGAAAAAACAAATAGTCAAAATACCAAACAAGCCGGATTTTTTGACCACACGTTCAAATACAAGAGCAACTTAAATCCTACTTATACCTTTGAAAACTTTGTTGTAGGTTCAAGCAATCAATTTTGCCATGCAGCAGCGCTTGCTATAGCTGAAGCTAATCACAATGATTACAATCCGCTCTTTATATATGGTGGGGTAGGCTTAGGAAAGACTCACTTGGTCCATGCTATTGCAAATTATGCTTTGGAACAAAATAAAAATACTCACATAAAATATCTTAGCTCAGAGTCTTTTACCAATGAACTTATTTATTCAATACGAACAGACGGCATGAATAGGTTTAGAGAAAAATACAGACATGTGGATTTGCTTATGATTGATGATGTTCAATTTCTTGCCGGGAAAGAAGCTACGCAGGAAGAATTCTTTCATACATTTAACACCCTTAAAGAAAGCGGGAAACAAATTATTTTAACCGCGGATAGGCCTCCTTCATGCTTAAATGCAATTGCTGATAGATTAAAAAACAGATTTGAGGGGGGGTTAATAGCCGATATTCAAATCCCTGACATTGAAACAAGAATTGCAATTCTTACTTTAAAAGCTGCCGGGCTTGGCATAGAGCTGAAAGAAGATGTAGGAGAGTACATTGCTACAACATTTCCAAACAACATCAGAGAACTCGAAGGAGCATTAAAGAGGATTCATGCTTATTTTTCTTTTACAGATGACGAAATAAGTGTAAGAAATGTACAAAAAGTTCTTGCAGATAGCACTAAATCTCAAAAACATATATCCCCAATAAGTGTCCTGGAAGAAGTTGCTTCTTATTACAACATCTCATATGAAAATTTAATTGGTACAAAAAGAACTCCTCATTTTACGCTCCCAAGACACGTAGCAATTTATATCTTGCATGATGTTTATAAACTAAGTTTTCCTAGAATAGGTGAGCTTCTTTCTAACAGAACTCACAGCTCAGCTATTTATGCATATGAGCAAGTAAAGAAAAAGATTACAGCTGACACTACGCTTTACAACCAAATAGCTTCTTTAACTAAATCGATGGAAAGAAAATTATAAGTAAAACTTTGTACAGTGTACAATGTACATATGCCACTTACAAAAACCAAAGTAAAAGTTCAGTTTGTAAAAACACACCCAAAAGCTATACTTCCTTCTTATGCAACTGAAGGTGCAGCAGGCATGGATTTAACAAATGTCCTTGAAGAGCCCCTTACACTAAAACCAGGCGAAAGAGCAAAAATCCCTACAGGGCTTATCATGATACTTCCAGAAGGATATGAAGGCCAAACAAGACCACGCTCAGGACTTGCAGCAAAACATGGGATTACACTTACAAATTGTGTTGGAACAATAGACAGTGATTATAGAGGCGAGCTTTGTTGTCTTATGATTAATTTAGGAAATGAGCCTTATACAATTCAGCCTGGTGAAAGAATTGCACAACTTATAATTTCTCCTGTAGTGCATGTTGAAACTGAAGAAACAGATAAAATCCCAGAAACTAAAAGAGGTTCTGGCGGATTTGGAAGTACAGGAAGGTAATCAATCTTAGAAATATTTAATCCAAAGTTTTATTTTTTCTTTAGATTGTTTATTGTAAGGACTGCTTGTACAAGCTATGATAAATCCCCACAAGGAGATAATTTATGACAGCTACACCTGCTATTACCTCATCAAGACCTGTTTGTCCAATTGACATACCCACTGGAAATACTACAAAAAAGATAAATTTGACAGGTTATTTAGAATGCTATTTAACGCTGGAGAACCTATTAGTATGGATGCAGAAGAAACTCTTGCAGGACTACACAATAATGGCAATTGGGATGCAGTATGGTATACAGAAGCCTCTCCATATTTAATAAGAGTTGTTGTATATAAAAAAGATGATGATGGTAATCCAGGAATTGAAGTAAGTTTGTCTAAGAAAAAGCCTGGTGAAGGTTTACAATTTACTAATTTTACAAGACGTGAATTAGATTTACTTAGTCAGTATAAAATTGGTGTCTTTGATCATAATTCCCAAAAAGCATCTCCTTTGATTTCACTTAACAGAGATGCAGAGTCACCAAGTTTTGAGATTCCTCTTAGCACCTGTAATCAAGAACTTGACCATTCAATTACACTTCCTGCTCACAGAGAACCAGACAGACAAATCACCCCATATTCATTTTCTATATTCGTAACTAAAACAGGAAAATAATCACATGGGTATTACAACAGTAACGGGTTTAGGAAATGCAACATTAAGCACAGAGCTGCAATCAGTACTAAAAGCAGCAAGCTTAATAAGAGCAAAAAGAAATGAAAAAAGAATTGATGAGAGAGAACTTCTTGGTGCCATGGCTAAATTTAGCAGCGGAAGTGCTACTTTAATATCAAACGGAGGGATAAAACCAACTGATGTTTCCAAAGAACTTGGTTTTGATATTGATACAATCACATTTAATCCAACAGATTCCGATATTACCCTTGATTTAAGTAATGATTTTGGAATTATGGGTGGTTTTTACTTAAAGAAAGCAGCTGAACTTGCAGCTCTTACAAAATCTTCCAAGGTCAAGTCAGAGCATCTTCTTTTTACATCTGTTAGTGCAAATAGAACAGCACTTATTCCAAGATTTATTAGAGATAACGGGCAAGATACCGGTGTGGATAAAATCAGAAAAGAGTTAGGACTTGATCCATATTATTATTCTCTATTTTGCTGCAAAGCAATAGATAATTAGTTTCTTAGAAAAATTGTGACTGTTCACCTATTATAAGTAAACGTGTGGGTGACGCCCGCTCAACAAAGTTGAGCAAGGTTCGCTCAAAAGAGCGATCCTAAGAACTCATCTTAAAAATCATTCGATGGAAAAATTAGATATTTTTCTTGCAAAAAATAGTAATTTTAGTTGTGTTATGAGCTATCTATCAAGTGGCTGTTTCACCGGCAAGGTATATTTTTTGAGCTTCAGGTCCTCGCTACGCTGCGGAAAGCTCAAAAAACACACCTTGCCTGACGCGCCACTTGTTA
>JACOTS010000025.1 GCA_016178265.1 Candidatus Melainabacteria bacterium | reverse complement strand
GAGTGTAATGCTCTTTCGTATGCAAGCGAGAGCGGAAGCCCAGAAGAGCGTAGATGTTTCTTAGATTGCGTAAATAATACCACCCTAGCTCAAGTGAATTGTGGGGTTGTGGCTCCTCCCCCAGCAGCTCCTGCTGCTCCTGCGCCTGATGCTTGTACAGTGTATGGAGGTTCATGGGATCCATTAACAGGAACATGTGTTAGTGCTACTTTACCACCTGCTCCACCAGTAGACTATGATGTTGCTTCTTGTCCATATTGGCCATCTGTTCGTGCATGTAATGCGGATGGCACATTGGTTTCACAGGATGAGATTAAAAACGAATGTAATACCCTTTCGTACGCAAACGAGAGTGGAAATTCACAGGAACAACAGTGTTTCTTGGATTGTGTGAATAATACCACTCAAGCTCAAGCAAACTGTGGGGCCGTGGTTCCTCCTCCCGCGGCTGGTGTTGATGCTTCACCAGCAGTAGCACCCGATGCTCCATTAGATCCCATAGCCCCAGATCCAGTGGCATATCCTGAGACTTATGATTACATAGCTCCGGATCCAGTGGCATATCCTGAGACTTATGATTACATAACTCCGGATCCAGTGGTATATCCTGAGACTTATAATTACATAGCTCCGGATCCAGTGGTATATCCTGAGACTTATGATTACATAGCTCCGGATCCAGTGGCTGAACCATATTATTATGGTCCATAACTCCAGTGCACAGAGGGACACAACTAATTGTGTCCCTTTACAATAGCAAAAGTAAATATTGTCCCGGCTTCTTCTTTCTCTTGAACTTTACTTGCAATGTTTTTTCCAGTTTCGACATTGTATTTGGAGTCTATGAGGTTAAATAAATTGCCTGTTTGTACTTCGTAATTTAATACTCCTGGATCTTCAAGACCATAATTTAATGCAACGGTATAGTTATTCTTTAAAAAGTGAACAATAATTGGAGAAAGAACCACACTTTGTAACATTTCATTATCTGCATTTTTTCTTCCATTTAATACAATATTAATTTCATTTGTTTTTGTGTTCAGGTATAAAAACAAACCCTTTGGATCATATTTTTGTTTAGAGAGGTCTTGAGGGATATTTATTACCCTTTTATGCTTTACTATTTGTGCAAGAAGAGACTTTAAAGCACTGTCTAAAACAAAATCAGAAGTACAAGGCATAATATTTACTCTATTAAAATTAGCACTTTCATCAGTCCCTAAAAAGTGCTTCTCAAAAAAACTTGGACCAGCATCAGATGAACCGCTGTAACTATTTGTCCCTGATGCGTCCCACTCGGTTTGAAAATATCCAGGAGTCTCGTTTCTCTCTTCATCGCCATCTAAAAGCCCGCCACTTGTATCATCTGGATTAAAGTCATCAGAGGGAGGGGTAAATGAACCTGATGAAAAGCTTTCAGGAGAATCATTTGAAGTATTAGGAGAATGATTTTCACTGTAACCAGTTTTTCCTAAAGTAACAGAAGAGGCTAAACCTTGTTCTTTATCTTTTTTTACCTCAATTACAATTCCATATTCTTTGTCAAAAAGATCTATGGTGTCAGAGGAAGCTAACTCTGTTGCAAAATAATTTGTTTTAGCATTTGGTAAGCCAAAATTTACCGTTACTTCTTTCTCTTTTTCTAAAAGCTTAAATAGTTCATCAAAAAACTTTTGTTTTAAAGCAGTGCTTTCTAATATAACTCCAAAATCAACTGGACTAATTATTGCAGAGGTTGCATCTTCAGAAATTCTAAATCCACCTGGACCAAGACCAGCAAGCTTAAATTTTCCCGAGTCTCCTTCCGGATGTATTTTCATGACCTGCAATATTATAGCTAAACTAACAAATGTATGAGCGATCTTACAAATTAGAAAATCTACTTTTTCCAGGCAAGCAGCATTCCATCTCTTACGGTTAATATAACAGCTTCAACCCTTTTATCTTCTGAAATATATTTATTAAATTCATCTATAGCAATGTCACTTTCTTCTTTAGGATTTAAAACTCTTCCGCTCCAAAGAACATTGTCAACTGCAAAAAGCCCGCCTTTTTTAACAAGTGGCATGCATAGATTCCAATAATTTATGTAATCAGATTTAGAAGCGTCAATGAAAACCAAATCAAATGATCCGTGCAGTTTTTTTAATGATTCAATTGCATCACCTAAAATGAGCTTAATTTTTTTTCCATGAGGACTCTTCTGCCAAAATTCTTTTGCTATTTCTGTAGCTTCTAAATCCTTATCTAATGTAATAAGCTCACCATCTTCAGGCAAACCTTCTGCCATTGCAAGTGCGCTATAACCTGTAAAAGTACCTATTTCCAATACTCTTTTAGCAGAGGTTATTCTAATAAGAAGTCTAAGAAAAGCACCTTCTAAATGACCTACCTGCATCTCTGGAAGAGTTGTTTTATCATTTGTTTCCTTTACAAGCTCACTTAGTACATTGGATTCTTTTATAGTGTGTGCACTTGCGTATTTTTCAATTTCTTTAGGAATAAGGGTAAGCATTTAAGTTCCTTTTCTAAATTTCTTTAGGTTCATTATGAGATTGCAATCTTTTTTGTCTTGCTTGATAATCTCTAAGCCCTGGTCCTCCATCGTTCCACAGAGCTTCACGCTCCCCATCAGTTAGCTTTTCTGTAGAAATTGGTTCTTTTCTTTGTGTAGTAGAAACTACAGGAATAATAGCAGGCATTTGTTTTCTCCTTTTTAATTAGATTAAAATTATTATAGAATATCTTTTCCAAAATTCTATCTGTAAAGCTGTATAATTTCTAGCTTAGATAAGCTGTAGTTCTGTAAGCTTACCAACATTTTCTTTAACAAGCGCTGCACTATTTCTAAGTGCATCTAATTCTTCTGGAGCAAGTGAGAGTTCAATGATATCTTCTATTCCGCCTTGCCCAAGTTTTACCGGAACACCTATAAAAATATCGTTAATTCCGTACTGGCCACTTAAGTGGGCACATGCAGGGACAATTCTTTTTTTATCCTGAACAATAGCTTCTACCATATCTGCAATCGAGCTTGCTGCTCCGTAGTATGAGCTAGTACCTAAGTGTTCTATAATTTCACCCCCGCCTTTTCTTGTCCTGTCATTAATTTCTAGGATTCTTGAAGGTGGTATGAGTTCAAGCACAGGAATTCCTGAAACAGTGGAATATCTTGGAAGTGGAACCATTTGATCTCCATGACCGCCAAGAACCATTGCCTGCACGTCTTCCACAGAAACATTGAGCTCAGCTGCAATAAAATATCTCATTCTGGAAGAGTCTAAAACCCCGGCCATGCCCATAACTTTATTTTCAGGTAATTTGCTTTTAAGCCAGGAAAGGTGGGTCATCACATCAACAGGATTGGAAACAACAATAATCATGCAGTTTGGTGAGTATTTAACGGCCTCCTGTGTAACACTGCTTACAATTTCCCCATTTGCTTTTAAAAGATCATCTCTTGACTGACCTTGTTTTCTAGGAAGTCCTGCAGTTATAACAACAATATCTGAATCTTTTGTATCTTCATAAGAATCTGTGCCGAGAATGGTTCTGCTGTGAAGTTCTACAGGACTAGACTCAATTAAATCTAAAGCTTTTCCTTTAGCAGTACCAACATTTCTATCTAATAAAACAACATTTGCTATATTTTTTTCTATTACTTTTTGTGCACACGTAGCACCAACATTGCCAGCACCTATAATTGTTACTTTTGGTACAGAAAGTCCCATGATTGGTTACTATTTTACTACTTTCATTTAATTTTTGTTTCTACTTACCACCGGCTTGCTCACAAGTGATTCGCCGGTTTTCCATTGTGCACTTTAAAGGTGCTTCTTAATATTGCTATCCAGATTTTACCGAATAAATCGGATAAAATCTTATCTCTTAACTAGCTTGCTTTAAAATATTACACTAGCTAGGTAATAACTAATTTTTGTTAACAACTTTCTTGATTTAATAAGTCTTAATCAAGTTAAATGTAACTAAATTGCTTAAAAACTGCTTAGTGCTTTTTGTCCAGGTATAGTTTTCTTTGACAAAGCTTATACACTCATTTTGTGATATAAACCCTGAGCTTTTAGCAAAATAAGCATCTAATACTGCTTTCTGAAGATCATTATTTAAAAATCCAACCTTGTTTTTGCCTATTACATCTATAGGTCCGGCTACAGGATAAGCTGCTACTGGCAGTCCTGAGGCAAGTGCTTCTAAAATCACATTTCCAAATGTGTCAGTTTTGCTTGGAAAAGCAAAAACATCACTTGCTGCATAAATAGAAGCTAATTCTTCCCCATGCCTTTTTCCTGTAAAAACTACATTAGGATATTTGTTTTTTAGAGTGGTTAAAAGAGGCCCATCTCCAACAACAACTTTTGTTCCAGGCAAATCTAATTTTAGAAACACCTCTATATTTTTTTCTTCAGAAATTCTCCCTACATTTAGAAAAATTGGTCTTGGAAATGGAAGCACATTTTCTTTATTAGGTCTTGGATAAAACATTTTGGTGTTAACTCCTCTTGTCCAAAGCGCTATATTTTTAAGTCCAAGTTTTTCTAAATCTTTTTTTACAGATTCTGTTGCAACCATTATTTGTGCTGATGCACTATGAAACCATTTGACTGCACTGTAAGTAAGAGCAGGTGGAATTCTAAGCAAGTGATATAAATATTCTGGAAATCTTGTGTGATATGAAGTTGTAAAAGGAATGCCGTTAGATACTGCAAAATGCCTTGTAATCATACCTAAAGGTCCTTCTGTAGCAATGTGAATTGCATGTGGTTTAATTCTTTTGACTATTTCTTCTATAGCTCTTATTGAACAATGTGCCAGCTTTATTTCAGGATAAAAAGGAACTTCTGTGGTTTGAAACCTATTTGGGGTTACAAGCTCAATTTGATAACCTGCTTTAGACAGCATAGATGCAGTGATGTTTAATGTTCTTACAACGCCATTTACTTGAGGGTGCCATGCATCGGAAACAATCATTATACGAGGCGGGCTATTTGGACCATTTGGACTATTTGGACTATTAGTGCTAGTAAGGTGGCGGGTATTCTTGGAAACTTGCTTTGTTTCTTTTTGATGTGATGGACTTAAGTTGTGTGAGTTCATCTACAGATAAGCAGATGATTTCCAATTTAACGTGAAGTTAAGGCATGATATTTTTAGTGAAATTATTCTAAAAATTCACTTAACCTTTTTAAATTTTGTTACAATTTTTGTTTTTATGGCTGTATAGAAACCTCTGGTCTTTCAAGATCATTTTCTTTATAGTTTTGTCCTATGGCGACATCTGTAAATTGTACAAATGCTCTGCCACTATTTGATGGAAGAATCAAGGGTCTATTAGTCTCTTGTCCTTGCGGCAAATCAAAATCCGGAACTCTTATATGCCCTACAATTTGATAGATTCCATAAGGAAGCTTATCTTTTATCTCACTTGTAATTTTAAGATTTCTATTTACGCCTGTTACCCTCATAAAAAAAGCGTCAACTCTTTTGTTTTCATCTCTATGAAAGATATTAAAGAGAGGATCGCTAAATAAAGGCTCAGCTATTTCTTGAAAGTCAAATTTATCCCTTTGCTTGCTGTCTATAAATCTTTTATATACCTCTTGTCCTTGGCTTTGAAATCTTTCATTTACACTGCTTACGAAAGAAACCACCTCTTCATTATTTTGTATGCCTGCTCTTTCAAAGTCATTATTTGTAACAAATGTGTGAGCATAGAGCCTAGGCACATTGTTTTTTACATCAAGAAAAGTATATGCACCAAGTAAGGTACCGTCACTTATACTTTTTAGCAGTTCTTCTGTTAGAAGATATCCGTTTTGTGCATCTCTTTTCAGGTCATTAGCAGATATGGAAATTTCTTGTCCTGTAATTGGGTGTCTAAGCTTAACCCTAAGGTTTCCGTTTTTATCCCTTGCAATGAAAAAAAGCTCATGATTTCCTGCAATTCTATGAATTTTAGCTCCATTTGCAATTTGTTTATTTAACCAATAATCCACTATGTCTGAATCCTTGCCATGATTGTAAAAATCCCCCAAAAATACATAGGTAAAATCTTTTTTTAGGCTTAATTTTTCATCTAAAAGACCATGCCTGTGTAGGGTTATTATTAAATGAACAAAATCCCTATGAATATCAGGAACTGCAATAGTATCCCCATTATTAAAAAATAATTTTTTATCAGGTTCTATAACTTTTAAATGCTGTGCCAAGCTTACTAAAAGCATTTCAGCTTTATCAGCGATTTCAATATCATTTGCATATATAAGAGGAGAAGCAGTTTTAAATGTGGGAATACTTTTATATTGTTCAAGGGTTCTTTTACTTATAGAACTACTTAACTTACTGATTGCAAGATTATAATCAAATCCTATGCGCATGAGTTATTTTTATATCTTAATGAAAACACAAAATTAGCTTTAATTGGTTAATTTGGAAAAAAATAAGAGGAAATGTTTGAAATGGTTAACAAAGTTAACAAACATCTTACGCTTCTATCTCTAGCAATTTATTTTTTGTCATGCTAGATTTAGAGGTAATGAAAATAACTTTTTATGGTTCAGCAGGGGGCAATGTAATTCCCTCTAGACTTCTTCTGCATGGACAAGATCCGGATGACTCTACCTTAGTGGATTGTGGAGATGCAATTCCTGAAAAAGGAGAAAAGAAAAAAGATATAGATTTTTCACCTTTAATTCCATCTGATGTTAGAAATGTTTTATTGACTCATGGGCATACAGATCACGTAGGAGCACTTCCTAGTTTTGTCCAACATGGATTTACAGGCGAAATTATATCTACAGAACCTACCAAGCAAATAACAGAAGCGCTTCTTAGAGATAATTATAGAGAAGATTTAGTTGATGATGTATTTGATTTATATGCAAGATCAAAAGAATATTTAGATGAGTTTTCTCTTTCACCAAATGTAACAGCAACTTTTTATCCAGCAATGGGGCATATTTTAGGTGCATCTGCAATACTTTTAGAGCTTCAAAAAGAAGGGCTTAAAGTTTTATTTTCTGGTGACTTAGGAAACACTAATAAAAATATGCTAGAGGTATCAGGTGAGGTCCCGGAAGCAGACATAGTTGTAATTGAATCAACTTATGGAAGAAGAGAGCATCATCCTGATTTTGAAGAGTCTCTTTCTGCTCTATATAAAGGTATAAATGACACTTATAACAACAGTGGCAATTTTTACATTCCTGTTTTATCAATAAATAGATTGCAAGAAGCTCTTTATTACATAAATATGGGAATAGAAAGAGGACTAATTCCACGTGATGTAAATGTTGTGGTTGACTCAACTTTAGGTGAAGTAATAACCGAAATATATAATAAAAAATCTAACAGAAAATATTACAGTGATGAAGCTAAAGACTTTTTTAGTAATTTTTCTAAAGCTTATCCATTTACATTTAGAAATCACTTAAATCCAAAAGGAAGAAATATAGTTTTAGCAAGCTCTGGGTTAGATGGACTTAGGGGAAGATTTAGAAAATATATAAAAGAGCTTTCTTCTGATGAAAAAAGCTCTGTAGCTGTAGTTTCGCATACATTGGAGGGATCGCTTTTAGATGATATAAAGGCAGGAAAACATCAAATAGGACTTAATGGAAACAGTCTTGAATTTAAAGCAAAAAGCTTTAATTTAAGTGGTTTTTCTTCTCATGCAGATGCAACACAGCTTTTGTCATGGCTAGAAAAGACAAAAGCTAAATATGTTTTCCTGGTTCATGGAGAAAATGATTCGAGAGATAAGCTTAAAGAGATGATAGTTGAAAGAGGATTATGCCCCAGAGAAAATATCTTTACCCCGGCACTCCTTGAGGAAGTTGATCTAACTAATCTTGCTGAGTATGCTTCTAAGGCTAAAACAATTTCTTCATCTCAAACTCCTGTGGCTTCTACAATTAAAGAAGAACCTTCTGCATCAAAAACCAATGAGGATAACGGGACAAAGGTTACTTTATTTGGACAAGAATTAGAATTTTCAAAACCGCTTCAATAGTATAATAAAAACCATGAAAGTATTAAAAATATTACTCATTGGTATATTAACCTTATTTTCTTTATCTTTTGGAAAAATATTTGCACAAGATGAAATAAATGTTGGTGGAAAAGCAAAATGTGTGCTAAATGGCGAGGTCCCTATAAGAAAAATAGTTGCAGATGGAAACAGGGTTCTTTTAATAAAACAAGATAATGTGACACTAGGATCTTTTAGTCTTCAACTATTAAAGACAACAAAAAAAACACTAATTGATTTTAATATTTTAGCTCTTTTTGGTGAAGTTAAAGATGTTGATGCATTTTTAAGCGGAGCAAAACATAATTTTACAAGCAATGAATCTGACTTTATGGTTAAGGTTACTTTTTTGAAGAATGATAATGTACTTGATTTAAGCAATGAGTTGCTGGATGAACAAGGAGCATTGACTGGCAGTATAAAAATTAAAAAATTCGAGAATAATTTAGCTAGTGGAGATTTAAAATTTATTTTTGAAGGAACTTCTTTAAAGATCACTACAGGAGAAAGAGATATTGAAGACAATGATAAAAATGGGAAAATGGTTATAAGGTGCAAATTTAAAGACGTTCCGATTGATATAAAATAACAGGAATTGACATTTTCAAAATTGACTAATTAAAGTGAAGTAAATTCCTTTACTAGTACGGCAATTAGATCTTTTATTTGGTTGTAATTAAATGGTTCTACAATTTTTCTAAGAGTGGTTCTGTCGTATCCTATTTCTTGTGCAGTGTCTGTACCGCTCATTATTTTTCTATCATGTATTAGTTTAGCTATTCTGTATTTTGCAAATAAAAATCTTATTCTTTCATCGCTGGTTGTTTCATCAGAATTATTTGCATAGTCTGTAAGCTCCTTTAAGTGTTTTAGTAATCTTGCATCTGTAGGCATATGATCAGTTTTTGTTGAAGTTACTGCGCCTATAATAAGATTATCAACTGATGCTCTATGTCTATAATTGCCTAAAAGTCTGTAGGCAGCGAATTCTTCATTTAATTTTTTTACCATTTCTACAGCAGATTCGTACCTGAATTTTTGAGCTAGCTTGCTTACAGTGTTTCTGCTGAAGCCTGCAATATTATCGACATCTGATTCTTTTACAGATTTAGACTCAGATATTCTTTTTGCAACTTTATATTTTAAAATTAAAAATCTAAGTTTAAAATCATCTGCTTTCTCTTCTGAATTTACATAATCGACAAGCTCACGATAGTGTTTACTGAGAAATGGATCCTCAGGCTCACCTTGATAAAGAAATCTGCTTTCCGCTTCACTTGCAGTAGCTTTTTTTGCTATTCCAAAATTATCGAAAATAATATGCTGAGCTTCTATACAATCTCCCTGGTCAACTAAAATTATTGCCCTTTCAATGACTGTCTTAAGTTGCCTTATATTACCGGGCCAACTGCACTCTATTAGTTTTTCTAGTGCTTCCGGTGAAATTCCAAAAATATTTTTATCTTGTTTTAGTTCATCCAAAAGTTTTTTTACAAGTTCAGGGATTTCAGCTTTTCGTTCTCTTAATGGCGGAAGTATAATAGGTAATATATTTAAGCGATGAAATAAATCATCTCTAAATTCTCCCTTACTTACCGCCTGTGTTAGATCTAAATTTGTAGCAGCTATTATTCTTACGTTTACTTTTTTAGGTGTTGTGGATCCTATAGACATAATTTCGCCTTGTTGAATTGCTCGTAAGAGCTTAGTTTGAATACTAAGATCTAACGCTCCTATTTCATCAAGAAAACGTGTTCCACGATCTGCTACTTCAAATAGCCCTTTATGTGGGATTTTAGCTCCAGTAAAAGCTCCCTTTTCATGTCCAAATAATTCTGATTCAGCAAGCTGTCCGTGTAGATTTGCACAATTTACAATAGTCAGAGGCTTGTCATGCCTACTACTTGCACTGTGTATTTTTCTTGCCATTAATTCCTTGCCTGTTCCAGGTTCTCCTGTAATTAATACAGTACCCCCGCTAAAAGCTACATTGTCAAAATTTTCTAGAATCTTAACAGAGGTTTCTATATTTGTAAAAGCAATATCTTCTTTTTTAATAGTATTGCCTTTAGCAAATACTATTCCTCTTTTAATAACACTTTCAAGCTGCCTTACGTTTCCAGGCCAGTCGTATTCTTGTAGTATTTGAAAAGCTTCATCAGAAATATCCTGCACTAATTTATCAGGTATAAAATTTCTACTTCTCGATAAAATATTTCTTGCAATAGGTTCTATATCTACTTTTCTTTCTCTAAGAGGAGGAATATGAATATGAAAGGTGCTAATCCTGTCATAAAGACCTCTTGTAAAGTTACCACTTGCCAGTGCAGCTTGTATATCTTTATTTGTAGCAGCAATTACTCTTACATCTACTTTGTGTTCTTTGGTTCCTCCTACTCTCTGAAAAGTTCCGTATTCTAGTACCCTTGCAAGTTTTGCCTGGAGTGCTTTATCAAGCTCACCTATTTCATCCAAAAATATAGTTCCATTATCTGCAGCATCAAATAAACCTAGGGTTTGGTTTAATGCATCAGTGAAAGCACCTTGTTCATGTCCAAAGAGTATTGAAGCAATAATTTCTTTTGGTAGTGCTGCACAGTTTACACATATAAGAGGCCTAGTTCTTCTATTGCTGTTTGCGTGAATATCAAGTGCAACCAGTTCTTTTCCTGTACCTGTTTCTCCTGTAATTAATACTTTTGCATTTGTTGGTGCTACTTGTGCAATAGTTCTTTTAATCATTGTTATTGGTAAGCTGCTTCCAGCAATAGATGAAATAAAACCCTCAGGTAAAAAAGGATCTGTTTGTGATCTGATATTTACTAAACCAGAGTGTTTAGTAGAAGAAGAGGGATTTGCATTATCAGGTAAACAAACAGTGATTTCCAATTCAGTTGGAGAAGTTAAAGGGGGAAAGGAATTAGTCCATCTGGAAACCGCTTCTCTTCCTGAAGGTGTAGTTGGAGTTGTTCTCATAATAAAATACTTGCTTAAATATATTGGTTAAAGCATTATAGCAATTGGTAACACACAAGATTGTGATGATTAGAATTATTTAATAATCAGCTTGAGTTTGCAAATTATTAAAAGATTGATTCAATCTTTGATAAAATAAGTAACAATTTAACAACTAATTATGCGAGTTGAAACAAATAGAATCTTCCCAACAAATGAAAGCTTCCCGTGGAGTGGGATTAGGGATTTTGTAGAAAGAAATAAAAAGTTTCTTTCTCAAGACGAGTATTCTTTATTTGCATTTGATGTTCATGATGAAGAAGGAAACCCTGTTGATTATCATGCTGAGTTAGGATTTTGTAGACCTAATAGAAATGGAATAGTTGATATTTATGGTGAAGTTAAATCAGAGGGTACTCTTTCAACACTTGTACTTGATCTTGAAACTGATACAGGAGAGATGACTATACATAACTTTGGAGTGACAGTTAACCTGGATGAAAATGAATTTATTTCACATGTACCTAAAGGCTCCAAACCTGAAATTCATCAATTTGCAGAGGATTACACCCGTACTTTTTGGAGAGTTATAGGAACAGTTATTGATGAAGAAGGAGAAGTACAAAGAGAAATAAATCAAAGATTAGCCTCAAGACCTATATTATCTGTTTTACCTCAGTTTTGTTCTAAAAACGAATCTTGGAAATGGAACTAGAAGAAGTAACCAAATACTCCTCAAGTTTATTTAAACACAAAGGCAAGTTTTTCCTGCCAAACCCTATTCTAAAGTTTTTTGTTCCAAAATCATATTTGGTACCTGGAAGAAGCATAAGACCTTTTTTGTTTATTAAATCCAGACAAAAATCCTCAATATTTATTTCTTTTTTTATTGACGGAAATGCAATGGTTCCAGCTTTTGGTTTTTTCCAATTAAATAAGCTTTTATGCCTGTTAAAAAACTCATTTAACTTGTTTAAGTTTTCTGAAATTATTCCAAGATTTCTCTTTAAGATTTTTTCTTTATTTTTAAGCCCAATTATTGCAAGGTATTCACTTGGTGCACTTGAACAAATAGTCGTGTAGTCTTTAAACATTGCCATTTTTTCAAGCACTTCTTTGTTTCGTGTTGCTACCCAGCCTATTCTAAGTCCTGGAAGTGCAAATGCTTTAGACATTACACCAACGGATACTCCATTTTCATACAGGTCACATATGGCAGGTAATCTATCATTATTGTCATATTCTAAGAATCTATATACCTCATCAGAAAAAATATAAATATTGTGTTTTCTTGCGATTTCAATAATTTCATTTAGCTTTTCTTTGCTTGGTAAATATCCTGTCGGATTATGTGGGAAGTTTATAATTATGCATCTCGTGTTTTTCTTTATGGCTTTTTTTAAAAATTCAGTATCAAGTTCCCAATCATTTTCTTCTTTTGTTTCCCATCTTGTAATTTCTGCACCTTTAAATCTGGCAATTTCTTCCAGTGATTGATAATTTGGGAAATGAACAATTACATGATCATCTGGATTTATCATAGAGTTCATAAAAACAAAGATAACTTCCTCAGCCCCGGCATGTACTATAATGTTTTCTTCTTTTATGTCTTTATAAAGCTTTGTTATTTCACTTCTTAATTTTGGATTACCTTTTGTTTCTGTATATCCAAGCCACTGTTTTTTAAACTCATCAATTGATCCTGACTCAAAACTTAGCAATTCTTCAATAGAAAATGATTCTGGATCAGATGAACACATAATATAAGGTACTTCAAATTCATACCTGGCATAAAATCTTTCTAAATTAAAAGGAGCTATACTCATCTTGTTGTTATAATTTTATTCTATTTTAAAATATCATGTTCTTGCTTAGCTTAACTATCCCCGGAATAAATTATAAATGGAATCATTTGCAATCCATGCTTAATAGGTATGGTGATCTTTTAAGTAGCGGAAGAGTTGATGGTTTAAGTATTCCTGAAACACATTTTGATGGATGTGAAAATAATCTTAATGTTTGTTTTTGTCCGTTAGAGCAAAATTATCTTCTTTCCGTGGAGCTTCTGAAACATGGTATAGGAAGCTTATCAACCTTAAATCCACATGATCATACTGGGAAAATTGATCTTTTGCCAAGAACAAGGGTAATCATAGGTGAAGATACTGCAGAAATCACAAATCCTCAATTTGAAGATATTGCAATTTTACACCTTAGAATGCTTCTTACTATTTTAAGACAGACAGAAAAAGATAGCTTTAAAAAAATGCTTGATGCCCTTTCAAATTTTCCTTAACTCCTTATTAACTCAAAACTAATACGGATAGTTGATTATTTAAGCCTGTGCCTGTGCAATATATCTATGTGGGTATAACCCTATTAAAGCAAGGCTTTGAAATAAAATGCTAATATTACGCTACATTTTACAAGTGCTTAAGTCTAGATTTTGGGCCATGGTTCCTTTTGTAGGGATAGCCTCTATAACAGTTTTTACAATATTTATGCTTCCGCAAGAAGCTTATGGAGCAAGCTATTTTGGAAGCTCAGGTTCAGGCAGACCTCCATCGGCTTTTAGCATTTGTTGTTGTAAAAAATTAGATGAAAACAGCGTTCAAGTGCACTACGGTTGTAGTTTATATGAAGAAAGTCAATGCCCGGATGATACAAAGTTATATCCAGGACAGGTTTTGGATTGTGCAAGCGACTTAATTTTTACGAAATATGAAAAACAAGAACAGTAATTAATTTTTTCCATTTACTCATTGCTCTCATCTTTTTTATTTTTTAGATTTTTGTTCTTAGTGTTATCAACATTCTTAAACAGAGAAAATCTTTTATGTTCACCTGATCTAAAAACATTTATCACATCCCCAACCCTCCCTATACTTGACATTATATTTTTTAGTTCAAAAAGATCTGAGACTTCAGCTACAATTTTAATAACAGCAGTACCATTTGATGTTCTTGCAACAACCCTTAAATCTCTAACATTTATATTTTCATCTGCAATCTTATTTAAAATATCTCTTGAAACTCCTACCCTATCAATACATTCAACTTCTATGCCTGCAGGATATTTTCTATCTTCTCTGCCGCGCCATTGGAGAGGCATTATTCTATCTTTTTCTGTTTGATCCAAATTTCTACAGTCTGCCCTGTGTACGGTAATCCCTCTTCCTTTTGAAACAACACCAACCACATCTTCTCCAGGAAGCGGTGAGCAACATTTTGCCAGATTGTGGAGCATTCCTTCAAGCTCTGCAACTTCTGAAACTTCTTTGCTTTCTTCAAATTCACGTTCTTTTTCTTTTTGTACCTGCAATTCACCTAATTTTCCCTTGACTTGTGGCATAGTTAAATCGCCGCAACCAAGTGATGCTAAAAGGTCATCCTTAGTAGCTCTGTTTAACTTTCTTACAGCTTCAAGAAATCTATCTGATGACATAATTTCATTAGCTTTATTTTCACCAAAAGCATTTTCAAAAAGTTTTTTGCCTTGTTCAACATGAAGCTCTCTATGTTGTTTCTTAAACCATTGTCTGATTTTATTTTTGGCTGAATTTGTTGCTGCAAAATTTAACCAGTCTAAACTTGGATGCGGATTTTTACCTGTAATTATTTCTACAATGTCACCGTTTCTTAGCTTAGTATCGATAGGAACCATTTTCCCGTTTACTTTTGCACCAATACATTTATTTCCAATGTCAGTATGGATTCTATAGGCAAAATCAATAGGGGTTGAATCTCTGGGAAGATCTATTACATCGCCTTTTGGGGAAAGGATAAATACTTCATCAGAAAATAAATCTAGTTTAATTGCATCAATATATTCTTCCGGATCCTTTAATTCACTTTGCCATTCAATTAACTTACTTATCCATGCTATTTTTTCATCATAGACTTTATCTGCTTTTGTTGAACCTTTTAAATCTTTGTATTTCCAATGAGCAGCAATACCATATTCAGCTATTTCATGCATCTCTTGAGTTCTAATTTGGATCTCAACAGGTCTTCCATGAGGACCGACAACTGCTGTGTGAAGGGACTGATACATGTTTGGTTTTGGAATGGCTATGTAATCTTTAAATTTGCCAGGAATAGGCCTGAAAAGATCATGAATGATCCCCATAATTTCATAACACTGACGGACATTCTCAACAATAATTCTTACTCCTAAAAGATCGTATAATTCCTTACTTCCTAACCTTTGCATTTTTCTATATATGCTGTAAAAATGCTTTGGTCTTCCATATATTTCACCTTTAATTCCGCTTTTGTCCATTTCTGTTTTTATCTTTAGGATAATTTCTTTAATTTTTTTCTCTCTATATTCCTGATCTCCTATTACAAGTCTCTCAACTTCTTTATACTTATCAGGTTCAAGATAGTAGAAAGCAAGATCTTCTAATTCGTTTTTTGCTTTATTAAGACCAAATCTGTGTGCAAGCGGTGCAAAAATATCCCGTGTTTCCTGTGAAATTCTTTTTTGCTTATCCGGTGGTAAATGATTTAGTGTCCTCATGTTGTGAAGCCTATCAGCAATTTTTACTAAAACAACCCTAATATCAATTGCTATTGCAAGAAGCATCTTGCGGAAATTTTCCGCCTGGTGTTCCTGTGTAGACATAAAACTTAGTCTCCCAAGCTTTGTTACCCCTTCAACAAGCTTTCCTACTGCAGAACCAAATTCTTTCTCCAATTTGAGTACATCAATATCAGTATCTTCCAGAACATCATGCAATAGTCCTGCACAGATAGTTTCTGTATCGCATTTAAGATCAATTAAAATACTTGCTACTGAAATAGGGTGTACTATATAAGGTTCATTGCTTTGCCTTTTTTGTCCTTTATGTAATCTGCATGCAAAATCTAATGCTTTTTTTATCTTCTCAACATCAGCTTTAGGCCTGTCAAGCTTGAAAAACCTTTCTATAAACTCATTTACAATGCTTGTTTCAATATCAATTTCCACTATTGCCACCCCTATGAAAGAACCTTATATAAGGAATTATAGACAAATATTACACTTTTTACTCGTGTTTTATCCTATAACTAATAAATAAAGCAAAAATTCAGGCAATGTTTAAGTCAGATAACAAGCTCTACGTGTGATCCTTCCTCGTCTTTATAAACCTGAAGTTGAGCAGGAAAAGATTCTTTTAGTTCATCTAAGTGAGTAACAATAAGCATAAGCTCAAACTCACTTTCAATTGATCTTATGACCTCTACAAGTCTTTCTCTGCCTGCACTATCTTGTGAGCTAAAACCTTCATCTATAACCAATGTTTGCAGTCTTGCTCCTGCTCTGTTTGCAAGCAGCTTAGATAAAGCAAGTCTTAGAGCAAAGTCGATTTTAAATGCTTCACCACCGCTATAAAGTTCATAGCTTCTTGTCCCTGCATCATCGGAAATAATTACATCAAGTGTTTCTACAAGACCGCTTGAAGTTTTCTTTTCTTTTTGTGTACGCAAAGCAATATGCATTTGATTGTCAGTAAGCCTGTTTAAAATTCTGTTTGCTTCTTTTTCTATTTCCGGAACTACTGTTTCAATAATTGCAATTTGAATGCCATTTTTACTAAACGCTCTTTCAAGTTTTTCATAATAACCTTTTAGGGTTAAAGTATTTTTGATAGTATCTTCTTTTTCTTTAATTTTGGCTTTTGCCTTTTTTATCTCATCAAGTTCTCTTTCAAGTATAATACAATGTTTCTTTTCTTCATCCAATCTGGCAAAGCTTTGGTTTTCTTTGTTTTTTAGTTCAAGTGTCTCTTCTTCAAGTTCAGTAACTCCTTCTACACTTTGCTTTACCTCATAAATAAGACCATCTAATTTTTTTACTTCTTCCTTAACTAAAATTATCTTATGGCTTACATCTGTTATTTCTGTCACTAATTGATTTAAGTCTTCATTAGCTTGTTGAAGCAAGCTATGTGTAACAAGTATTCCCTCAAGTTCTTTTAGTGATTTTTTCAGTTCATTATGTTTTGCTTGATCATAGCTTAATTCATTTAACTCTTGTTTAATATTTGATAATTTATTTGATATTTCTGTAACTGTACTGCTGCTTTGTTGCAATTTTTGCAACTGCTCATATTCTTTTTTAAATGAAGTTAACTCCTCATCTACAACTAACATTTTAGATTTTATTTTCTGAAATTCATTTTTTGAAACTTCTAGTTGTGACTTTAGAAAAGAAACAGCTTTTTCGCTGTCAACTGATTCTACTTGAGAAAATCCTATTTTTTCTTGCCTAATTTCCTCAAGCTTTTTAAAGCAAGGAGATAAATTACTCTTTCCGTAAGTGCTTATTTCTTCAAGAAGTTGTTTATACTGAGCCCTTCTTTCCACTAGCTCTTTTTGAACAGACTCGATCTTTACAGCAAGAGATTTTTTTTCTTCTCCTAGCATCAGTAGTTCCTTATTGTAGGAATCAGTCACAGTCTTTTTATCCTTTATTTCACCTTTACACAAAGGACAGGGCTCACTATGATCATGGTTTTCTAGCGTATTTATTTTTTGCTCTATTTCATCTTTTTTTGATTCAATATTTTTCAGCTCTGTTTCATGCAACTCTTTTTTATGTTTTAATTCTTGCCCTTCGCTTTGAAGGACAGAAAGTTTGTTTTGCATATTTTGAAATCTTTCTACTACTTCTTCGGCTTCTGGCAGTAAATAGTCATAAAATCTCTTTTCATTTGAAAGCTTACTTGTAAGCAACTCTCTTTCTTTCCCTTTATCATTTAATTTAGATTTATAAATTGCAATATCTTTTTCTATTTCTTGAACCGTTTCTTTTAACGTATATTCCAGTTTATTTTTTTCTTCTGAAAGCTTTAAATAATTTGCTTGTTTTACATCTAATGTTTCAATGTTTTCTTTTAATGAGATATAGCCTTTATATTTTTCTTCAATTTCATTTTTAGACTTTATAAGCTCATTGCATTTTGCTTCTTTGTTTTTTAAACCAGCTAGCTGAGATGCAAGAGACGACAATAAGGAACCTTGACTTTCTTTGGTTTTAGTTAAAGTATCAATTTGTTTTAAAGTGTGTTTCTTTTCATTTAATTCTTTCTCTTTTAAGTACAAATCGTTTTTTATTTTATTATATTCTTGCTCTAGACCAAGAACTAGTTCATGTGCTTTGGAATAGCTGTCTTTTAGCTCTTCTTCGGCGCTAATCTTAATTTTTAACTCATCAATTAATCTTGTTTCAACCGATATCTTTTCCTCAACATCTCTTACCTTCTTGTGAGCTAGCAAGCTTAATTCATCGTAGAGCTGAAGTCCTAAAATATCTGATAAAATTTGTTTTCTCTCGTTAGGTTTTTTAGTTGTAAACTCATCTGCCTTTCCCTGTTGTAAATAAACACTATTTATGAAAGCATTGTGATCCATTCTTAAGGTTTTAGTAATTAGCTCTTGTGTTTGCCTAACGGCGCTTTTTGAAAGTGATAACCAGCTGTTTTCTTTTTGGTTAAAAATTTGAAATTCAAGATTTGATTTGCCTTGAGAATTCTTAAGTCCTTTTGTTCTTGATCTATAAACTTTGTAAAGCTCATCCTCCATAAAAAAATCAACTTCACAGGACATTTCATTTGTTCCAAGTTTAATTAACTCATCTGTCCTAGCTCTGCCTTCTTCCCACAAAGTCCAGGTTATTGCATCCAGTAAGGTTGATTTTCCAGCGCCATTTTGACCTATTAAACATGCAGTATGTATTCCTGATAAATCAACATCGGCACTAGAATAAGACATGAAATTTTTTAAGATAAGTTTTTTGAATATCATTATTGGTTATATGTTTCTACCTACCACCGGCTTGCTCACGAATGAGCTGCGCCGGTTTTGTAAAGTGCACTATTAAGCTACTTCCTGTTACCGTCGTCCAGATTTTACCGAATAAATCGGATAAAATCTTACCTTTTTAGTAGATAGCTTTGAAAAATTACATTAGCTAGGCAGTAACAAATAATTCTGCTGCGGCTAGAGTTAATGTGAGAGCCTAAACAAGCTCTACTAAACTTATTTTTCCTATAAGTTCTAATTCCTGACTTAGTT
>JACOTS010000090.1 GCA_016178265.1 Candidatus Melainabacteria bacterium | reverse complement strand
TCTGGCTTTGAGCAGCTATGGAATAATTTAGGCTCTAAATCCGGGAATATATCGTCAATTATCTCTTTATCAGACATGTCTTATTTTTAACTGAAGAAGATTATTGTAATGTTAATAATCTAAAAAAATATGCTGTTGTCCCTATACAAAAGATACAATTACGTGTTTTTCTAACTCTTGTGCTTCTTCAAGTGTGCCTAAGTTACTTCCTGGTTTTGCAGCTGTTGCAGCCCCGCCACCAAGAAATGCTTTAAGTATTTCTTTGAATTGATTATCAGTAGGCTTATGAAGTGAAAAATTTTCTTTCTTCGATCTGTTGATTAATGCTGCAATTCCAGTATCACCAGCACAACCTGGGCTTGCAACTACAATTTTAGGAGCATTTCCATACGCTGCTCTTTTTCTATCTATTAAAAGGGCCCCATCTTTATCCATTGATACCAATACCATTTTTACACCAAATTGTTTTATAAGCTCTTGAGCTAAATGTACAATTAAATCTCTGTCTTGTCTCAATGATGATTCTTCAGTATCAGTAAGTTCGCCTAGCTCTACTAAATTGGGCTTAATTAATCCAGGACTTTTCTCTAATACTGCAATAACATCATCTTTGCTTACTGCATTCTTTTTCGGATCATAAATAGTGAACATACCATGTTTATTTTGGGTAGTTCCAACTATTTCTGGCATATAAACTTCATGTGCTCCACTCGGGCCTCCATTTGCAAGTGCTAAAGCTTCCTTTTCATTTTTCTTGCAAGCTTCTAAAACCTTGCTTGTCAGTAAATCTACATCATCTGCAATTAATTCTGGTAGAGCATCTACTAACCAGTATTCTTGTGCTCCATAAGGGGTACAGAAATGTGTTCGCCCATCAGTTCTTCCTATAACAAAATCACCTTTAATTATCCCTTCGTTTCGAAGAGATTTTATAAAGGCATCACCTTTTGGGCCGTTGCCATGGACTCCGATTAAATTAAATTGTGAACCAAAATTAGCAAGGGCTCTTGCTACGTTTATTGTAGATCCGCCTGGATTTACATCTAGTGAAGCAGCTTCTAAACCAGTTCCATTTTGATTTAATCCAATTGCAACATCAATTCCCTCCCTTGTGCTATAGACCACGGGACTTTTTTTACTTGTTGTGTGGTTTATAGGTGATTTTGTCTCTTGCTTAGTTATCAGTTCTTTAACATGACCATCGCATACAGTCCATATGTTTCTCATTAAATTATCGTCACCGACATCTGATGTCGAACTTGAAGTCCAAAACTTTTGTTGAACTTGTTCTAAAGTTTCAACTGTAAGAGGTGTATCAGGTTTCTTACCTACATACCTATTCATTACAGATGTAAGATCTTGAGTTAATCTTCCTAAAGCAATAGGAGCTAGCTTGCCAGGCAGCATTGAGCCATGTATTTTCATAGTTAAACTTCTTTCTTAGCTCAAATGCTAGCAATATCTATGTAATAGAAATCTCAAGATACTGTAATAAATGCATGACTATAGAAAAATTCTAGTATTCTCTGTGTAAGAATTTTGTTGCATTGGTTATAATAATTAGGTCTAAGAGGTCTCTCATTTATATGAAACATGTTTATATTGAAACATTTGGTTGCCAGATGAATAAAGCAGATTCAGAGCATATGCTTGGACTTCTGGATGAGATTAATTACAGGCAGACAGATGAAGTTGATGAAGCGGATCTGATTTTATTTAATACATGTACTATACGTGAAGCTGCAAATTCAAAATTTTACTCTCAACTTGGCAAAGCAGGGGTAAGAAAAAAACTTAAACCTAATTTATTAATCGGGGTTGGTGGTTGTGTTGCCCAAAATAAAGAAGACTTGCTTCAACAACAATTTCCCTATGTTGATATTGTATTTGGGACAAACAATATTCAAAGGCTTCCGGATCTGGTTAAATTAGCTGAGTCAGGGAAAAAGGTTTATGAAATAGAGGATGAGCTTCCATACGATCTTCCGGAATTTCCAGTTATTCGCCAGACTCAAGTTACAGCATGGGTGAATGTTATTCTTGGATGTAACTTTAATTGTACTTACTGCATAGTTCCAAAAGTTCGTGGGCGTGAAAAAAGCAGGCATCCTGACAGTATCTTAAGTGAAATCAGAAAACTTGCAGAAGAAGGCTGTAAAGAAGTAACGCTGCTTGGGCAAAATGTAACTGCTTATGGCTATGATTTATCATCAAATTACTCAAAGCAGAAAGCAACCTTTGGACACATTCTGGAAGATCCTGAATATTCTCTTGCAAAGCTTTTAAGAATGGTGCATAAAATAGATGGAATTGAAAGAATAAGATTTCTTACTGGGCATCCATTTCATGTTACAGATGAGCTCATCCATACTGTAGCTGAGTTGCCAAAAGCTTGCAATTATTTTCATATACCGATGCAATCAGGGGATGATATTGTCTTAAAACGGATGGCAAGAGTTTATACGTATGAAAAGTATCAAACCATGGTTGAGAAAATCAGAAAAGAAATGCCTGATGCTTCTATTATCAGTGATTTTATTGTAGGGTTTCCAGGTGAAACCCATGAGCAGTTTATGAATACCGTAAAGGCAGTACAAGAACTAAAGTTTGATGCTTGTATTACTGCTGCTTATTCACCAAGACCTGATACTCCGGGAGCCATGTGGGAAGGACAAATTCCAGAAGAAGAAAAAAACGCAAGACTTAGATATTTAAACCTAGTTGTTAATGAAGTTGTGGAGCAAGTAAATCAAAAATATACGGGAACAGTTCAGGAAATATTGGTAGAAGGAAAAAGCCAAAAAAACAAATCAAGACTTACAGGAAAAACAAGGGGAAACAGGGTAGTAAATTTTGACGGCCCTGATGAACTAATTGGAAAGGTAGTAAATGTAAAAATTACTAAAATGAAGCCATGGGCACTATTTGGTGAAATAGTCAATCAAGAAGGTATTGCGTATTGCATAAGTCCTGCATGATTTAAAATTATAGAGATGCAACAAGTACACAATCTATCACTTATTGAACAAGCTGAAAAAGAACTTGAAACTTATTTTAAATTACTTCAGAAAATAGAAGAAGCTAATTTTAATAAGGTTCTAAGTGCTTTTAAAGAAGAGAGAATATCTCCTGAGCACTTTAGTTGGGTTACAGGGTATGGCCATGATGATCTAGGAAGAGAAAAAGTTGACAAGGTTTTTGCAAAAATATTTAATACTGAATCTGCAATTGTAAGGCCATCTTTTGTATCTGGTACTCATGTAATTTCTTGCTGTTTTTTTGGTTGCCTTAGACCCGGTGATGAACTTTTAGCTATTGCAGGAAAGCCTTATGATTCATTACATGAAATCATAGGTATTCCTCAGTCAAAACAAAATGGCTCACTTAAAGATTTTGGAATTGAATATAAGGAAATTCCTTTAAAAAATGAGCGTGAGGTAAACTTCGATGCAATTCCTTCTTATGTGACAAATAAAACTAAAATGGTTTTTATTCAAAGATCTAAGGGCTATGAGTGGAGAAAATCAATTGCCATATCAGAAATTGAAAAAATAATTACACTGGTAAAAAAGATAAACAAAAATATTATTTGTTTTGTGGATAATTGCTTTGGTGAGCTTACCGAAACACAAGAGCCTTCTGACGTAGGAGCAGATCTTGTTTGTGGCTCGCTTGTAAAAAACATTGGTGGGGGAATTGCTCCTTGCGGAGGGTATGTTGCTGGCAGAAGTGATTTAGTTAATCTTGTGGCATCTAAACTTACTGCCCCTGGAATTGCATCTGAAGGCGGGTGTACATTTGATTTAAACAGACTTATCCTACAGGGACTCTTTTATGCTCCGCATGTTGTTTGCGAAGTTCTTAAAGGAATATCACTTGCATCATATGTATTTGAGAAACTTGGATTTAAAACTACACCTAGATTTGATGAGCCAAAAACTGATATTGTAATTGGAGTCAATCTTGGCAAAGGTGATAAAAGTAACCTCATTAAAGAAATTTGTAAAATTGTTCAAATAAATAGCCCTATTAATAGTCATGTCTTGCCTGTTTCAGCTAATTTGCCTGGTTATAAAGATAAAGTAATTATGGCTGGAGGGACTTTTATAGAAGGATCCACTATTGAGCTTACTTGTGATGCACCAATGCGAGAACCTTATACTTTATACTGGCAAGGCGGAGTAAACTACTCACATTCCAAGTTTGTCTTATCTAGAATACTAGAGAGCAACTTATCGTTGTCGTCTTAATTTCTTGTTTTCTTCTATTTCATCTTGCCTAACTTCAATATCGGTTAGTTGTCTTTTAATAGCACTTATTCTATTTTCAGTTGAAGGATCAATGTTTCCATGACTTGGGGTTAAGTCAACAACTTGGTGTTTTAAACCATATCTATAGTCTATTGGCAGTAAGGTTTTATCTATATAATGCTCACATGCTAAATAAACAAGTTGTGAAGCATCTTCAATACCACTATTTATAACAGTTGTTGGTGCTATGCTATGTTGATCTTGTATTGCACCAATTACTGAGATATCTGCTTCTTCTGCTGCTTTGATTATTCCAATTCCTGCTCTGTCGGCAAGGTGAGTTAAAATGTCTACCCCTGTATTAATTTGAGTGTTTGCTGCTTCTTTACCTTTAGTAATATCGGTCCAGGAGTTGATATAAGAAACTACTAAATCTGCTTTAGGATTAACTGCTCTTAATCCTTTTCTCATTCCAATTATTACTCTTTCAACAGATGGGGTCTTACCACCTACTATAATTCCTACTTTATTAGTAGCAGTGTTAAGTCCAGCAACTACCCCAACTAAATAACCATATTGCTCATCTTTAAAATTAAAAGTACAAAGATTAGGAGCTTGAACTTTATCTCCTCCAATATTACAAAAGAAAACATCTGGATATTTTCTTGTGATTTTCTGAAGAGTAGAACCATAGTCATATCCATGAGCAATAATGTAATCGTATTTCAATTTAATTAATCCAGCTACAACATTTGGAAGCTCATCTACAGCTACTTTTTCTATAGCGGCAATTCTTACAATTCCGTAATCACCTTTAAATCTTTTTAATCCTTTATATGCTTCTTCGTTTAAAGAGGAGTCATTAATCGGACCAGGCAATATTAGTACAAATTGAGGATTTTTAGTATTGAAATTAAATTCTTGCTTTCTAATACATGAAGAACAAAATAAAACCAACAGTGAGAAAAACAAAAAAATATACAAATACTTGTAAAGAGTTTTCATTGGCTTGAAAAATTTAATTTACCTTTGGTAATTTATAACCAATACCTCTGACGGTTTGAATTAAAGTTGGTTCATCAGGGTTATCTTCAAGCTTGCTTCTTAATCTACTTACATGTGTTCTGACAATATATACATCAGATTGAGTTCTAACTGGAAATCCCCATGCTTCTTCTAATAAATGTTCATGAGTCATGGGTTCTCCGGAATATTTAATTAATGTTTCAAGCACACGACGATTCACTTTTCGCAAATCAATACGTTTGCAAAAATCCCCGAGATCTGCAAACTTCCCACCTCGATCACGCGCCGCAAAAATAATATCGAGTGCGGCTTGTCCTGCACCTTTGA
>JACOTS010000077.1 GCA_016178265.1 Candidatus Melainabacteria bacterium | reverse complement strand
CTCTTGCCTTTTCTGCTAAGAGGGGCAAGACAACCAACTACAACATTTCCTTCTTCTCTGCAGGATCTTATTGTTTTCTTTGGACATTCTTCAAGAGGAACAGTTAAACTACTATCTTCACAACAGAAAAATAAATCGCAAGCATCTCCTATACGATTACCGTCAACATCTTTTTGCTCAGGATTGCTTACAAGCGGGCAGTTGTCTTTTTTGCCTGCAAGACCATCACCATCAGGATCATCTTCACAAACATCAATGATCCCGTTCCCGTTTTCATCTAGTGAAGTTACTTCTTTTAGATCGTCAATTGCTCCTTGAAATTCTGGAAGAACCTGATTGATTAGGTTATCCTGAATGCAATTTCTGCTTTTTGATTCCGTACAACTTTTACTTGTAAATCTGCTTGCTGCCTGGTCTAATTTTAATAAACTGGATTCAACTCTAGGAGGACAAGAGGCTCCTGATTTTGAAATTGCTCTGACTAACTTTTTAACAGCTGAGTTAATTAACCTTGAGATGTCTCTTGTACTGCTTGAAGATCCAAGTTGTGTTTGAATAGCAGTAAGTTTAGATATGCTTTCAGTTACTAATTCATTGTCCTCTTCATTGAGAGCAGAAACGGCCACAACCGTAAGATACGAAAATATTGAAATCAAGATTAAAGTTATAATAGTTTTTTTCATGTGTTTACCTCAACTGTTTTTAAGATGCCTTTTTATACTACAGTGGTTTTATAAATACTGGTGTCTTTATAAATCTGATATGTGTCAATGTAAGACTTATTTAAGAAAGCATAGGCTTGCAAACACTAGTACATTTAAGATAAGTATCTTTAAATTTTACTTGTATCACCTAAATTTTTTAACAAATTTTTCTTTCTAATCTTTTAAAATAGCAAGTTAAATAATTAAAGGAGAACTATTATGAAAGTTTCAGCTTATACATTTGGTACAGGAATTGGTAGTGATGCGCTTATTCTTGGTTTAAAAAAAGATGAATGCATGAGACATCACCGTGCTTCTCGTGAGATAAATGAAGCATTAGGAAGTCAAATTGATCAAAAACTTGCTAGATTTTCTTTTGATGGTTCTTTAGGGGAAACAGTATATTTTGAGCTTGATGGGTCAGGTTATATTGGAAAAATTGTAGTTGTAGGACTTGGAGATAAAGATAAATATGATTTAAATGCACTTAGAAAGTTTGTTTCCACTGGTGTAAGAGAAGCAGCAGGGAAATTAAAGGCAAGAGACATAATGCTCGTTCCTCATACTCCTGGTGGAGTAGAAAAAAGGATTGCTTTGCAAGCAGCAGTAGAGGCAGCAAAGCTTTCAACATACGAGTTTTTACAGTGTAAATCGGATCCAAAGCCAAAGTATAACATTGATGAATTACAAGTTGTTTCTGATAGTCCACATCCACTAAATGTGACAGAACAAAAAGGAATAGAACTTGGCGAAATATTTGCAGATGCACAAATATTGGCTCGTGATTTGGTAAACACCCCTGCAGATGATTTAACTCCTGCTGATCTTGCAGATAGAGCAAAAGAAATTGCTCGAAGTGCCGGGCTAAATGATATAGAGATATTTGGTCCAAGAGAAATTGAAAGACATAATATGGGTGGAGTTCTTGCAGTATCAAAAGGAAGTGACAAAGAACCAAGATTTATTGTAATTAGATACAGGCCTGAAGGAGCAAAAGAACATATTGCACTTGTTGGAAAGGGTGTAACTTTTGATGCTGGCGGACTTAGTCTGAAAACTCCTGAAGGCATGATGGATATGAAATGTGATATGGGTGGTGCAGCAGCAGTTCTTGGTACCATGTCTGCAATTACAAAGATAAATCCAAAAGTTGCAGTCACAGCAATAATCCCAGCGGTAGAAAATATGCTTGGTGCTGGTGCATTTAAATTAGGTGATGTTGTAAGGTCAATGAGTGGAAAGAAATTTGAGATCCACAATACTGACGCTGAAGGCAGAGTAATACTTGGTGATGGATTGCATTGGGCTGTGGATAAAGAAAAAGCAGATAAAGTTTTTGACTATGCAACACTTACAGGTGCTTGTATGGTTGCACTAGGCGAAAACTACACAGGTATTATGACAAATAATGATGAGCTTGCAGCTAAAGTTATTGAGGCGGGTAAACATACAGGAGAAAAAATGTGGCAGCTTCCGCTTGATGATGAGCTTAGAGCAAAAATTGATGGTGATGTTGCAGACTTTAATAACACAGGAAATAACAGATACGGCGGCGCTATAACTGCAGCTGCATTTCTTGAAAAGTTTGTAGCTGACAAGAAGTGGGTACATCATGATATTGCAGGTCCTGCATTTTTATCTAAAGGAAATCATCTGGGCCCAAGTGGAGCAACTGGGGTTCCTGTTAGAACAAATTTACATTTCTTAAGTACTCATTATTCCGGTTAGATACATTACTCAAGTATTAAATCTTCTGGTACAGATGTGCTTTGAAGGGTTCCTCCAATTAGTGGATCTGGAATGACAATAGCACCTATATCTGCACCTTTAGGGGTAATCACATTGAATAACTTTATTCCAGGTTCTATATCATCTTCTATTTCTGCTTTTATTTTAATGGCTTTCTTTCTAACAGTGATCTTTTTAATTTTAATTCCTTCAGTTGGTGTAAAAGTTACATTGGTAAAAGAAGATTTTTTAGCTAGCCTTTCTAGTGCTCCATCTATAAGTGCAAGATTTTGAATAAAGTTTGTACCTTTTATTTCTAACAATAAATTTTTTCCTGATGAGTCTATAACCGCAGTGATTGGCTCTTTTATTTGTGGCTTACCGACTGCTCTAGTCTTAAGTGTGCCACGTTTTTTCTTAGCAATTTTTACATCTGTTGGCGGTGCTATTCTAAGTTGAATAGTAGCCAATGACTCGTCTTTGTTTAATATTGAAACCTTTGCATCTCCTTCTGTGGCATCTGCAGGAATAGTAATTGTAGAAACAAGTTCAAGTGGTTCACCGCTTACAGTTTGAAACTTATAATTTCTATTTGAAGGTCTTCTAAAGCCAGCTAACTCTTTGATCTTTTTCAAAAAGCCAAAGCCAACTACAAATTTTCTTCCGCTTGCATCTACCAAAATCGCTGTGTTTTGTTTGGATAGGTCTTCATCACTAACGATTGCTGTCTCTCCCAAGTCATTAAAAGAAATATCTGTTGCAAGTGAAAATCCTTTTGGTATTTCTTGCAAATCGCCATCTTCCTCAAAAAAAGTAAACTCATTTATTTCAGGAAGTTCTAATTTGGCTGAAGTACCTTCTGGTATTGGAGGGGCATTTTTAATTTCAACTGATACTGTGCTGGATATATCAACCTTTTTTTTGCTTCCTTGAGTAGCTCCAACAAACAAGTTAATAAAAGCTGTATTCAAATCACTAGAGGTATCTATAAAACTAATTGTTAATTTATTGCCAAGTTGTTCGATAAGCTTGTCGGTAGGACTTTTTGCACCTTTAGGAGTTTTAATTGGTTTAGTAGGTGGTTCTATTATAGGGGGTTCTATGGGTTCAGGCTCTTCTATTATAGGATCTTCCTCTTCAGGTTCTTCTTCAATAATAGGTGGCTCTTCTTCAACTACTGAGTTTATAAACTCTATTTGTTTTGTTAGTGAGCTTGTTATATCAACCCCTCCATCTCTTTCTATTTTGATAACTGAAAATTCAGCTCCTGGAAGAATAGATTCCTCAACAAAATTTCCATTTATTACTCCCTGTCCATTAGTTATGTTTCCGCTTAAAGCTAATGAAATAGTAAATTGATCAGCTTGTGGTCCTGTTACAGAAGAAAGTATTGCAATTGCACCTTGTGAAGAGAATGTAACATTTGGTTTTATACTAGCTTTGTTATCTTTTATCTGGATAAATATATTTAAGCCAGCAACATCATTTAGCACATCTCCGTTTAAGGTGATTTTGTATGTGTCAATGTCAGTGCTTGGAATAGTGTCTGCATTGCATTTGGAAATATATCCAATAAACAATAGCAAAAACAACACAACACTAAACAATTTTATTTTTTTGTTTTGCAACATAAATAAAATAGTAATTATCTTTTAAACTATACTAATTATTTGCACAAAAGTAATATCCTTGACATAGGGGTAGTATTATTATGTGATAAAAATCACTGAGGATAGCTAAAGATAATCCGATTTTGGGACTAAATTAAAGAATCTTATCGTGCTAATCCAGGCATGATCTAAATGCTCTTGCATCTGTCCTTAGCGCATCATCTTCGTTCCAGTTAGTAAGGCAAAGAGCATTTCTTAAAAAGTAAAACAGCTTTTCTCTAAGATCATCTTTACTTTGAATACCAAGTTCAGTGATTCTTTGATTGTAATTGGATGTATCAGGAATATTACCTAGTTTAATAGCAGGCTCATAGAGATCTGTAATTCTAAAAAGTGCATTTTGTAAATTTTCCATAAGTCCAACTCTTAAAATAGTTTTATCTTTTTCACTTAATCCTTTTAAAAGCTCAGGAAGTGTTTCAGGCTCTAAGCTTGCTATAGCATTAAAAAGAGCTGCATTTTCAGGATTTTGCTCAATAAATGTAATTGCTTTTCTAAGTGCTTCTGTAAAAAATCTTTCAAGCCTTCCTTCATCCTCAAATCTTAATTCTTCTGCATGTCTTCTATATAATCCATTATCAGGAATGCTGCCTTGTTCTATTGCAGGGAGATATAATTTTTCTGCTCTTGCACTTAGATTTTGTTTGTATAAGTTTATGCCATGTTCTATAACTGCAATGCATCTGTGTTTTATTCTTTCCCGGTATATTGCTATTTCTCTTGGATTAGTATGATCAAGTTCAAAACTTAAATCTCTCTCTTCTAATGCTTCTTCTGCAAGTGCTTTATCGGGAGTAAAATCTCTAAGATATGTATCTAATGTTTGAACAAAAAAATCTTTATTTGGTGTAATTCTCCCACCATCATAAGGATCGTTTGGTTTTCTATTTAAAATATAAGGGTCCATATTGGAACCCCTAAGAATTTGTATCGTACTTACAACTTGTGACACTAAAACCTCACTGTTTCATTTGTCTCTAAAATTGTTTGAATTGATTATATTGTATCAAGCCAGATTAGGTGATACAGAGTTTATTTACCTACTTGTTTTTCTAAGTCTAATAGTTCATTTAATCTTTCATCAGGAAGTAATTGTTTTTCTTTACAGATCTCTTTAATTGTTTTTCCAGTTGCTATTGCTTCTTTAGCAATTTCTGCTGCCTTTAAATAACCAATTTCAGGATTAAGTGCAGTTACATTTGATATGCTTCCTTCAGCGTATTGATTACATCTTTCATCATTGGCAGTTATGCCTTTTAGACATTTTTCATTCCATACTTTTAAGGCATTAGTGAGTATCTTTATACTGTGTAATAAGTTAAAGTTAATTATAGGCATCATTACGTTTAATTCAAATTGACCTTGTGAAGAAGCATCCTCAATTTTTGAACAGTTGCCCTTAACATCTATGCAAACCTGATTTACAAGTTCTACCATTGACGGATTTATCTTTCCTGGCATTATAGAAGAACCTGGTTGTACAGAAGGAAGTCTAATTTCACTAAGCCCTGTTGTTGGTCCCGAGTCCATTAATCGTAAATCATTACAAATTTTTGTTAGATCCAAAACCAAATTTTTTATAGCATTGGAAACTCCAACAAAAGGGGACATATTTTGAGTAGCTAACATTAAATCAGGTGCAGCTTTTAAATCAAAACCTGTTAGCTTACTTAACTCAGCTATCATTTTAGATTGATATAAAGGATGTGTATTTAATCCTGTGCCAATAGCTGTTCCACCGATTCCAATTGTTTTCATTTCCTCAAGCGCATTTTGCAACCTAACTTTATGCTCACTTAAACCTCTTGAATATACTTGAAATTCTCTTCCTAGTCTTACAGGGACAGCATCTTTAAGATGAGTTCTTCCTGCTTTTATAATTGGATAAAATTCTGTTCCCTTTTCTTCTAGTGATTTAGAGCATTCGTCTATTGTTTTTAAAAGCTCACTGGATTTAATAAGACAGGCAATTCTCATTGCAGTTGGAATATGGTCGTTAGTGGACTGGGCACAATTTACATGATCGTTTGGGCTAATTAATTGGTAATCACCCTTTTTGCCACCTGAAAGTTCAATTGCACGATTTGCTAAAACCTCATTTATGTTCATATTATGCGAGGTACCTGCACCTGATTGATAAACGTCAACAACAAAATTATCTCTAAACTGACCGGATAGAACCTCATCACATGCTTGTATTATTAGATGGGAAATATTTTGATCAATTTCTCCTAGTTCAGCATTTATAATTGCTGCTGCTTTTTTTATAAGTATGCTTGCTTTAATAAAGTCTGGATCTGCAGTTATTCCTGAAATTGGAAAATTGTTTAATGCTCTTTGAGTCTGAACACCGTAGTACACACTGTCAGGGAGTTCAACTTCTCCCATTGGATCTTTTTCCTTGCGCGTCGGTGTACTGGCAAGTAATGGAAAACCACGACCTACAGGTGCTACAACAGGCATAACAACCTCCTACTGGAATCTATAGTGCTAAATGTATTCTGTAACTTCTTATCCTAGCATTTTTAACCTAAATTTTTGCATAGGGTCTTCTGGAATCTGTTGATTAAATGATTGTTGCTCTATCAAAATCATATGAATAACAACACTTGTATTTTGTAACTGTGCTGTAAGTTATGTATGGATTTTGTAAGGAAATAGAGTAATTTCTTATGTGGTTAAGAAGACAATTTTAGAATGGCTAGTGATAAAATTTGGCTAATTTAATATTTAGGGGATAAGAGCTATGCTTGCACAGTGTTTTATAAAGAGGTGCTTGCATAGATCTTACATGATTTTACTTTAATATACTATGAGCTTGGTTTTAAGAAAATTATTTACTTGTGCTGAAAGTGACTCATTTGGATCACTGAGAAAAACAATTCAAAGGGCAAAACCTTCAGATATTGAAGAAGATTCTAAACACAATGGTGAAGCAGATCTTAAAAAAGACTTCATCACATTAGCTGAGTATGAAATGTCTTTAAGATTTACACTTCAGACATTTCAGCTTATGCAATCAGAGCAAATAAAAGATGGGCAAGAAGTGGGAAATATCCAACTGCTTGAAAAATTGATTAATTCAGAATTAATGCAAAAATACAAAAGACTTTTAGAGTTTTTAGAATTAAAAGGAAGTAAATCAGACTCTCATCCAAAACGTGAGTTTATAGATATTGAAAGTGAAGATATAAGTGGGCAAATAGATAATTGGGTAAAAGAGCTGATTAAAAACTGTAATGTGGGAAAAGAAAATACCATTTTAAGTCAAGATGAGACTAATGAACTTGAAGCTTTAGCGTGGTTGTATTTTGATTCGCTCATTAATGGCTTCAATGCAAAATCACTTGAAGAAGATATTAAGGAATTTCTCCAGGCATCTAATTATCAAAAATCAGATATAGATGAGCAAGTGGAAATAAGAAAAGACTTGTTAAAAAATTTAGAAGCAAAATATCCATTACAAAAAGATGAACTTGAAATTTTGGTTGATCTTGTTATATCCGAAAAAGATGTTGATAACTTACTTAAGACAATGATCAAGATATGGAACCAATATGAATTAGGTAGCAGAAAAGGGACAATAGCTAAAATTATGGCAAGTTATTTTCTTGCACATACTATACATGGTATTACCCCTTATTTTTTTCAGTATGGCATTGCTTTACCAACAGTTGGGCTTCTTACAGGAAATGGGATCTCAGCTTATTTTGATTTGATAGGTGAACTAAATGATGCGAGGCTAATGAATGACATTAGATCCAAAATTAACAAAAGAATTTCCCAATCACTTATTTTTAACAAATATAGGTTTACACAAGATAGATCACTTGGTGAAATTGTAGAAACATTGGATCGGGGTAAAGAAGCAACTATACATCTGGTTTCAAAATCTCTGTCAATGCTTTTGCCACAGTCATTTGGCATAGGCGCCGCTTTTACTGGTCTGATGCTAATAAGTCCTGTTCTTTTCTTAATAAACTGTGTAAGTATTCCCATAACTTTTTTGATAGGTAATGTTTATAACAATAAAATTAGTCCAATACACAGGAATGAAATTAAAGCAAAAGAAAAAGTAGCAAATGAACTAGCTTCTGTAAAAGATGGCGTGGAAACAATATTAACCTCTCCTCATACCCAAAAAATAGAACGTTCTGTTAAAGATAAAATGGATGAGCTGGATAAATTAACACTTGAAAGACTTCTTCATGAAACAAAAATGAGATATGCTGCATATTTTACATTTAGTACGACTCAAATACTTTCTTCATTAGCTTCGCTTGTACTGCACTTTACGGGTAAAATTTCTGAAGGTGCTGTATTTTCAAATGTATTATATGCAGAGGCTGTAAGTGATCCATTTAAAGACCTAGTTGATAAGATCTGTAAAGAATTCCCAAGACATAGGCAAGATGTTAGGATGATGGAAAAAATTCTAGGAGAATCAGATAAGCTTGATTTGCCCGATGGAGAAAAAGAAGAGAAAAGAGTTCCTGTATCTGCATTAAGTAATCTCAATATCTCTATAAAAGGATTAAAATTCAAAAATATATTAAATGATATTAATTTGGATATTCACGAAGGAGACTTTGTGACTATTGCCGGCCCTTCAGGTATAGGAAAATCTACTCTTTTAAGGAATATAGCAGGACTTGAGCAGCCAGATAGTGGGAGTATAAAAATTGGAAGGACAAGTGAATCTTCTGGAATTAATACAACTGATGTAAAAAAATATGGAGACAGTTCAATTTATTCTATTATGGCTTATTCAAATCAAGATCCATATATTTTCCCAGAAATGACACTAAGAGAAAATATAGTCTTTTATAGTGAGTGTACTGACGATGAATCTATAAAAAAACTTTTGGGGTATTTAAACTTGCATAAATTTACTGATAAGCTTGGTGAAAAAATTAATCATTTTTCAGGTGGTGAGCAAGTAAGGGTAGGACTTGCCAGGGCATTGTATACAAAACCAAAAATACTACTTCTTGATGAACCTACAGGTGGTCTTGACTTAGAATATGCATCAGAAGTAAGGGACATTCTTAAGAAAATACATGAAGAAGGCACAACAATTATTTGTGTTACTCATGATAAAGAAATAATTGATTATAGTTTGGAATTAAAGAAAAAGGGACGAAAAGGACAATCAATTAGTTTAGGACGTGCTAAAAAACGAAAAACTTAATTTTTGCTTCCTTTGTCTACTTTTGCACCGTCAAAAATAAAATAAGGGAGATTGTGTTTTTTGTAAGCTCCGTAAATGAAAGTATCAATTTCTGGTGCTTGCACTAAAAAATTACTAGGCAGTTCACTCCTTGAAAATTGAAATAAACTTTGAGGTAAAGCTTTAGGTGAAGCAGTAGCGCAGGAATCTAAAATCATCGTTACAGAGGTATTTTGTCTGAAACAAGGTATTAAATTACCAAAAATACCAACATCATTTATATCAAGAATAGAAGAACTGTGTTTTTTCTCGTTAAATCCAATATCAAAAGGAACATCGCTTATATTAAGCTTATGCCCGAAACCATGTCCTCCAATAGCCATTGCAGTTAACGGCCATTCTGTACCTGGTGTACAGTTATAATTTCCACTGACTTCATTTGCAATTTGTTCAATTTCAAAATCATGGTTATAAGATGCAAGAATAACATTAAAGCCTAGTCTATCTAGATTATCTATTGGAAATGCACTAAGTATAAATGCTGAATCATATCTTGTTCCTGGATCATGTCCTGGCTTATAGTTAGGCAGCAAGTATAAGACGACATTATCAAGTTTAAAATCAGGATCTTTTTCCATGTTTTTTATCATTTGATATGACTTAACAAAGTGTTTTGGATATGCAAATCCAAAATGCGGATACATCCTCTTCATTTCGTCCATTACTTTCTCAACATCTTTTTCCCCTTGTACTTTAAGTAGCTCTCTTATTTTTATTTGATTGTGATCATGAATGGATAAGCTTGGATCGTGGGATCTATGCTTTAAATAAAACTCTATGGGTACATCATGAATAATAAGTTGTGCAATAGGTAACTGGTAAGGTGTTCTTTTTTGTGCTTTTTCTAAATAATTATTTGCATAGTCAGGGTCTACTCCTTTTTTTGCAAGAAATACAGCCGCAAAAGGTGCAAATTTATAATTTTTTACCAGCTCAACTATACTTTCTGCAACTTCTCTTGGGGATTTTTTGTCAATATTATCTACGTATTCACTCCAGGCAAGAGCATTAAGCAAAGTCATCATACTTTCAGGGTGTTTTGTGTATGGAGCAAAACCATCTTTAATTTGATCCATTGCAAAAGCTTGTTCTTTCTTGTCTTGCATATTTGATACATAGTGTGTATATAAAAGAGGACTGGGTGATTCCGATGGACTTTGTCCAAGAGTTCCAATTCTTACAGAACTACTTTCATGACTAACTTCAACTACTTCCCGTACATTAGGATTTTTTGCCTCTTTTACATCAGAGCCTTTTAACATAAAAGGCAGTGTAGACAAAGCAAGAAGCAGTGATGTTGCAGCAGTTCTCATAATAAAATTGTTTAATATAGTACCATTGAAAGACATTTTAAAATACAACCAATTTGCCATTACTGCTAATATTAGTAAAATTTAAACTTTGTCTATTGATTTGTTATTTAAATTTGGCTTGCCTCATCTAGGCTAATTAACTCGTTTATTAAGTCAAATAAACATCTTTCAAACTCTTCTTGATTGGTAACTCCTAATGCTTTTAAATCATCTTGTGGAATTTGATCTACAATCTTCCCATCTTTAAACATTGGACTTATAACTCTAATTAATGTTGATCTTGTAGCTGAATCAGATGAGTTTATTTGTCTATTCCAATGAAAATGAGAAAACCTTCTTAATCCTTCTGATAAACACGTTCTCCAGTTACCAAATAAACCATCAAGATAGTCATTTAATGTACCTATTTTTAAGCCATGATTGTTACCATTAACTATATAAGATAATCCGCTTGGTGGCAGTATTTTTAATAGCCTAGGTCCATCAAATTTTACAGTTAGAGACATAGGAACTTATACTATCACAGATGTCAGTTCTTTTTAAACTCTGACATCTGTGATAATCTTTAAATCATGAAACAGTCTTTACTGCTGGTTTTACTAATGATTTTGGTTTCAAACCTTTTGGTTTTAAGTCCAACTTATGCACAAGTAGAATCTTCTTCTGAAGAATTGTCAGTTGAGGAAGAGCTTGATCAGGTCTTAGGTACTTTATCTACACTTAGAAAAACATTGAAAAAGAACAGACAAAAAAGACCAGTTGCTAATAAAATCAAACGAATTACACGAGAGATAATTAAAGCAGTAAATTCAATTCCGCCTGAAAAATGTCTGGAAAAACTTACTGATACAATGAATGAGTTTTATGAATTGGTTTCTGATTTAGGCAGCGGTATATCTTGTGGACCTGAGATACTGCCTCCATTTTTCCCTGAAGGTGAGATAGAAAATGAAGACGACCTTGGTATAAACTGCATTCCACCGCCTGAATTTGAAGACGATATTGCATTTCAAATTGGCGGACCGTTTGGAGGGTCTTTTGCTGATGTGCATCCTGTATACGAACAGTGTCGTGATTTATTTCAAATAGATGAGGATCTAAATAATATATCTGATGCTTGTGAATAAGCATAACCCCCTAAATCACCAGAAAATTGACTTTCATGCTGAACAAAAACTTGTCCTTTTTATAACTCTCTTATTTTAGAGCTTATTTTTAGGTATTATGGATTTTTATACTAAAACACAAAACCGTTTTAAGTTTAGATTATCATTTTTTAAGGATGCTTAATGTTTGAAAACAAAATCCAGTATAAATCTAGTTTTTATAATACTTGTAACTTTGTTGTGTCGTTTATCACAATCAGGACATCCCTTGCACACCTATAATTTTGCTGTACCTAAGGCTAAGGGGGTGAGATTAATGAAAAATCAATATATTACAATTTCGGTGCTGTTTGTTATGTTCATGGCTATTAGTCTTTTAAGTTTGCAAACTAATACCGTAACTGGACAAACGCAAGACTCAAGCTCATCAAGCAGTTCAGGTGAAGCTGCTACTTCATCTAGCTCTAGTAGTTCATCATCAAGTTCTTCAAGTAGCTCGGGTACTGTTGTTACTTTAAATAAGGACTTGACTGGTATTTGGAAGGCAAAAATTGCAAGATGCAAGAATGATTGTATAGTTTGCACACAAGAACTTCCTGAATGTACATCCGGGCAAGTTCTTGTTCAACAAACATGCAATGAATGTGCGCATTGTGAAGATGCCACTTCAAGCAGTTCATCTTCAAGCTCTAGCGGAAGTCCAACTACTAGCTTATGCACAACACATGGGTCAAGAGTAATTATGCTTAAACTCTGTGTTATGGATAATACATTGCAAGGAGTGCTACATCAAGGCGGTGTCTTTAACAAAGCCGTTATTACCTCTCAAAATGTAATTTCTGAAAACGAGGTTGTAGTTGATATCCAGGACAAGAAAGATAAAACTGCAAAGTTAACATTACAACTTCTTGAGGAAAGACAATTAAGAGGTTCCTTTGATAATGGTCAAGTCTTTGATGCAAGAAAGCTAAATTCATTTAGAGCTTGCTTTGCACCTGGACATGAAGGCAAACCATTATTTGGTAATGGTAACAATGACAACGATGATGACGATGATGAGAACGAAGACAATAACAAATCACACAAACCAAAAGGACCTAGAAATGGACCACCGTTTGGAATGGGTGACATGAGTTATTGATAATGGTTGGAGGGTCAGATGTAAACCTGACCCTCTTTTTACTTTTCGAGTTTCATAAGTTACCAGGAAAAAATCCTGGAAAGTTCAAGAACAAACCCATCGTCACCATTAGCTCTATTGTTTGGTATTTGATAGCCTGCCCATAAAGCAATATCTTTTGGTAATTTGTAATAAAATCCAGGAATTAAAAATCCATTTGCATGTTTTCCGGAATGCCAATCAATTTGTAATCCAAACTTTTCAGTAATAGGCTGTTCGATTGCACCAATATAGCAAACAAAATCCCTGCCAAATAATGTAGTTGTTCCAACTAGTACACCCGATGTAAACCTTGTCTTTAATTTTTTAAGCCTAGTGCTTAAATGTGAATAAGCATAACCTCCCACCCCGTTGCCTCTCAGTGAAATAGGAATTATATTTCCAAAAGTAAATTTCGTTTCACTTTCTTTATGAATTGGCAGTGCTGTTTTAAATCCAACACCAAGCACTTCATTTCTTATATTTTTTGTACCAACACCAAATAAAGTTAAATCAAGTTCTGTATATTTCCCATTTTTTTTTTTTTTACTTTGCTTTGTAAAAGAAAAATAGAACACAATGACGCAAACAAAATGATTTTTAATCTCATTCTTTTTCCAATTCTAAATTAAGTGTTAAAACATTTACTCTTTTTTGACCCAGAAACTTAAACAGTGGTTCCTCAAGATTTTTGTAAATAAGTTTATTCATTTTATCTAGTGTAATTCCTCTTATCTTTGCAATTCTTGGTGCTTGTAAAAGAGCTGAATCAAGAGATATGTGTGGATCCAAACCACTGGCTGAACTTAAAACTAAATCTGCTGGTATTTTAGAATCTTTTCCTAAAGCGTTTTCACTTCTTACGCTGTTTATTTCTTTTTGTGCATTTTCAATTAGTTTACTACTTGTAGGTCCTAGATTGCTTGCACCAGAAATATTTCCTTTGTAATCTATAGCTGACGGTCTTGCGTGGAAGTACTGAGGACTTGTAAACTTTTGCCCAATTAGCTTTGAACCAATAACCTTTTTATTACTAACAATCAAGCTTCCGTTAGCTTTGTCTTTCCAAAAGACCTGTGCAAGACCTGTAATAATAACCGGATACATTAATCCTGTTAAAACAGAAAATAAAATAAATATTATAAATCCTCTTTTTATTTCACCCATATAAGGTTGCTCCTATACTAAATGTAAAAATAATAACAACATATCAATTAACTTTATTCCTATAAATGGTAATATCAAGCCGCCTAGTCCATAAATAAGCATATTACTCTTTAGAAGTTTTTCAGCTTGTATTGCTTTATATCTAACTCCTTTTAAGGAAAGCGGAATAAGTATCGGAATTACCATTGCATTAAATATAACTGCTGAAAGAACAGCACTATGAGGTGTACCAAGATGCATAATATTTAAGACATTTAAAATTGGATATTTTAATGAAAACATCGCCGGAATTATTGCAAAGTATTTAGAAACATCATTTGCAACGCTAAATGTAGTTAATGAGCCACGTGTGATAAGTATCTGCTTTCCGATTTCTACAATGCTTATTAATTTAGTTGGGCTGGAGTCCAAATCTACCATGTTTGAGGCTTCTCTTGCTGCTTGTGTACCAGCATTCATTGCAACGCCGACATCTGCTTGTGCAAGTGCTGGAGCATCATTTGTACCATCTCCAATCATTGCAACAAGATGTCCTTTTGCCTGATAATCTCTAATTAGCTTTAGTTTTACTTCCGGACTAGCTTCAGCTACAAAATCATCAACTCCTGATTCTTTTGCAATGGTAGCTGCTGTTAAAGGATTGTCACCTGTAATCATTATGGATTTGATCCCCAGTTTTCTCAGTTGACTTAGTCTATCTTTAATACCTTCTTTGATAATATCCTTTAAATATATAACCCCAAGTGCTTTTCCATCTTTAACAACAACCAGTGGTGTGCCTCCTTCTTTTGATATCCATTCAACCGTTTGTTTTATTTTCTTGGAAATATTTCCTTGTCTTTGCTTCACAAATTGTTCTATTGCATCAAATGCGCCTTTTCTTATTTCTCCGTCAGTGTAATCTAATCCGCTCATTCTTGTTTGGACACTAAATGGAATAAATGTTGCATCTTTAGGGACCTCAATATCTCTGCCTCTTATGCCTGTTCTTGCTTTGGCTAAACTAACTATACTTCTACCTTCTGGTGTTTCATCAGACATAGATGAAAGTAATGCCGTTTCAGCTAAAAGTGATTCATCAACGCCATCATTAGCGATAAAGTCAGAAGCAATTCTATTTCCAAGTGTAATAGTTCCAGTTTTATCAAGCAATACTACATCTACATCACCGGCAGCTTCAATAGCTCTGCCGCTTACTGCAATAACATTATTTCTTACAAGTCTTTCCATCCCACTTATACCAATAGCAGGTAGCAGTGCTCCTATTGTTGTGGGCATAAGACATACAAGCAGTGAGATTAAAATAGTAAGCGGTATTGAAATATTTAAATAACCGGCAAAACTTATAAGTGTTATTATTACTACAACAAATACAACAGTTAATCCAAGTAACAATATCTCAAGAGCTACTTCATTCGGCGTTTTTTGTCTATGGGCACTTTCTACCATAGCTATCATGTGATCTAAAAAAGTATCTCCGGGATCTGCAGTTATTTTAACTTTAATTTCTCCTGAAACTATTCTTGTACCTATTGTTACTGCATCTCTATCTCCACCTGATTCTCTGAGCACAGCAGCAGATTCACCTGTAACAGCTGATTCATCAATGAGTACAGCACCTTCTATGATTTGACCATCACTTGGTACAATCTCACCTTCATAAATTAAAACCAAATCACCTTTACATAGAGAGGTTGCGGAAACTATTTCTGTGGAACCATCAGATAGTAGTTTATTTGCAGTCGTATCAGTTCTTGTTTTTTGTAGGGATTCTGCTTGAGCTTTGCTGCGTCCTTCAGCCAATGATTCTGCAAAGTTTGAGAAAAGAACTGTAAACCATAACCAAAGAGCAATTTGAAGATTGAAAAAGTAGCTTTCTCCCTGAACCACATTATTAATGGTTACAGATGTAGTAATTATTGATCCTAGCTCTACAATAAAGATAACAGGGTTTCTGTATAGCATAAAAGGATTAAGCTTAATAAATGAATCCTTGAGAGCTGCAAAAAATAGCTCAGGATCCCAAATGCTATTTTTTACTTTAGTCATATTAAAAACTCATTCCCATTTTCATAAATAAATGTTCCAGTATTGGTCCAAGAGTTAAAACCGGGAAATATGTAAGTCCCCCCACAAGAATAACTACTGCTACAAGCAACCACACAAATAATGGAACATCTGTTGTAAATGTAGCAGAGCTCGGTGGTACAAACTTTTTCTTGGCAAGTGCACCAGCAATTGCAAGTGCTGGAATAATAGTCGTAAACCTTCCAATTAGCATGGCAAGTGAAGTGGTAAGTGTGTAAAATAATGTGCTTGCATTTAATCCCCCAAATGCAGAACCATTATTTCCAGTTGGGGAAGCAAATGCATATAAGATCTCAGACAGACCATGTGGTCCAAGATTATTTAAAGAAGCAAGACCAGCACTTGTCATGATTGCAATACAACTAAATACCAGGACAGACATAGGGGTAGAAAGTATAGATATTACTGCCATTAGCATTTCAAAAGGTTCTAGTTTTTTAGCAAGAAATTCAGGGCTTCTTCCAATCATTAGCCCAACTATGAACATAGCCAGGACAGCATTTACTAATAGTCCTATAAGTCCTACTCCAACACCACCGAAAATTACTTCTCCAACACACATATTAAATAAAAGAATTAATCCTGAAAGTGGCGTCAAACTATCATGCATACTGTTTACTCCACCGCATGATGTGCAGGTGGTTGTAACAGCAAAAAGTATAGAAGGAATTATTCCAAACCTTACTTCTTTTCCTTCCATGTTGAGTCCACTGTGGATGCCAAGTTTTGAAAGCATAGGATTTCCTTGAAACTCTGAATAAATTGCTAAAGCTAATCCACCTAAAAACAAAATCATCATTACACAAAAAATAGCGTATCCTTGCCTTCGTTTGTTTAAAAGTATGCCAAAGGTAAATGGCAAAGCAACTGGAATAAGTAACATCGCGTAGTTTTCTAAAAAGTTTGTAAATGGTGTTGGATTTTCAAATGGATGTGCTGAATTAGCATTGAAAAACCCTCCACCATTTGTCCCTAAAAACTTTATTGCAATTTGTGATGCAGTTGGTCCCAGAGGGATTGTTTGAGTAAGCCCTTCTAATGTTTTTATTACTTCATAGCCTTTGAATGTTTGAACTATTCCTTCTGAGATAAATATAAATGCAAGAATAATCGAAAATGGAAGAAGAATATAGAGTATGGAACGAGTTAAGTCTACCCAAAAATTACCAATAGTATGGGTTTCATTTCTTGTAAACCCACGAATGAAAGCAATTAGTACTGCAATGCCTACACCTGCTGAGATAAAATTTTGGACACAAAGACCAAGCATCTGAGTTAAATAGCTCATTGTATTTTCGCCGCCATATGCTTGCCAGTTTGTATTGGTAACAAAAGAAACTGTTGTGTTCAATGCAATATCCCAGCGTACAGGACCTAATCTTTCAGGATTTAGAGGTAAAAAATGTTGAATTTCTTGCAAAAGAAATAAGCTAATAAAACTAAAGATTGTAATGGACAAAAAAGATAGAGTATAAATTTTCCAATCCATTTCACTATCTTCATTTATTCCAGAAACTTTATATATAAACTTTTCTAGCGGTCTAAGTAGAGGTGATAAAAAGGTCTTATCACCTCTAAAAACCTTAGCCATATATTCTCCAAAAAACACTCCTGAAATTAGGATTGCTAAAACAAAAAGAACAATAAATAAAATATCAAACATAATACTAGCTTAAGATTCTACTCCTGTATTTTTGTTCATCTCTTTAAACACCAATATTTAGTGTTATGTAACTTCATTAAAAAATAATTAATCAGGTGATAATTTGTTTAATTTCTTGAGTTGATATGCTTTATTAAAGCGGTTATTAGGATATTATTAATTCAAATGGAGACATCAATATTCATTGCAAAAATAATAGCTACTGTGTATTTGTCTTTTGATTTTGGATTTTTATCCCACTAAAAACAGCATATCGTACTACTTGCCAATGGATATAAAACTCAAGTGCAAGGAGCAGAAAGATAAAATTAATATTAAGTTTCTAGCTGTATTATCCTAAACAAGGCTTTTTATTAAGGAATTTTAGAGGGTACATTTGCATTGGGTGCTATACTCTAAAGTCTAAAAATGATTTTAAATGGATACTTATTTACCAAGCAATAAAATTAGTTTAAATAAAATTACTACAAGTTTCTGTTTCAATAGTTTTTAAGAAAAATATAAATTAAAGGAAGTCAATATGCAGGAAAAAGCATTTAAGTTTAACTATTCTTTTAAAAATAGGAAAAGAAATAATAATTCAAACAAAAGATTTTTTGGAAAGAAAAAAGGCTTTAATAATCAGGATAATATAGAAATATCCAGGTATATCAAGAAAGCTGTAGAGAACGTTATTGAAGAATATACCCCAAAGAACCAGTTTTCTGACTTAGCAATAAACTCGCAGTTGAAAAATAACATTTTAAATCGTGGATTTATTAAACCGACTCCTATACAGGATCAGGCTATCCCAGTGATTTTAGAAGGCAGAGATGTCCTTGGAATTGCAAATACTGGAACCGGGAAAACAGCTTCATTTTTAGTCCCTTTAATAAATAAGATTTTAAAATCCAACAATGAAAAAGTGTTAATTACTGCTCCTACAAGAGAGCTTGCACTACAAATAATGGATGAATTGAAATTACTCTCCAAATCTCTATGTATTTATTCTGTGGCATGTATTGGTGGTGCAAATAT
>JACOTS010000089.1 GCA_016178265.1 Candidatus Melainabacteria bacterium | reverse complement strand
GCTGTTTCTCCTTTTAGAAGAGAATCAATATTGACTTTCCCGCTAGCTATTGCTTGCTGAAGAGCTAAGTATTTAGTGACAACACTTTGTGGTGTGACTAAAGAAACCATTAATTAGATACTACCAAATTGTGTTCTAACTTACAAATTTGCAAGATAATGGAAATCTTATTAACCAATGAATTAAGTAGGATATAATCTAGTATCGTTACTGCCTAGTTAGTGGAGTGTTTTAAGATTAACAACTCAAGAGGTAAGATTTTATCCGATTTATTCGGTAAAATCTGGATAGCAATAGCAAGAAGTGTATAAAAAGTGCACTTTACAAAACCGGCGAAGCTCATTCGTGAACGAGCCGGTGGTAGGTAAAAACCTAATATCGTGGAAATTTTATGTGTGGCATAGTTGGATATGTAGGTAATAAAGATGTAATTCCTATATTACTTGAGGGATTACATTCTCTTGAATATAGAGGCTATGATTCAAGTGGTATAGCAATTCATGAAGGAAAAAATCTAAGTGTAATTAAATCAGCAGGCAAAATATCGAAACTTGAGGAATTACTTTTAAAGTCTAGAAATGGTAATGGTAAGTATTGCGGCATTGGCCATACACGTTGGGCAACGCATGGGGAGCCTACGGATAACAATGCTCATCCGCATTTTGATTCTGATGAAAAAATTGCGGTTGTACACAATGGGATTATTAGGAATTATTTAGAAGTAAAAGACAGCTTAATTAAAAAAGGGATTAAATTTGCAAGTGATACTGATACAGAGGTTATAGTCCAATTGGTTTCTAGTTGTTTTAAAGAAACAGGTTCAATACTTTCTGCAATTAGACAAGCAGTGGTAATGCTTGAAGGAAGCTATGCGCTTGGAATTATTTTTAAGGATGAACCCGGGAAAATCTATGGGGTAAGAAAAGAATCACCACTTGTAATAGGTGTAGGTGAGACTGAAAATTATTTGGCAAGTGATTCTCCAGCACTTAGTCAGTTTGTAGATAGGATTATAAGACTGGGAGATGGTGAAATAGTAGAACTTAGTAAAGAGAAAATCGAGCTTTATAATTTCGATGGTAAAAAAATTAATAAACAAGCCCAACCCGTCGAGAAATCCAAAGATATTATGGATAAGAAAGGCTATAAGCATTACCTTGCAAAAGAAATTAGTGAGCAAGCAGAGGTTGTGTTACATCTTTTAAATGATTACTTACCTAGTCCGAAAAAATCCGTTAAATTAGATTGCTTAAATTTTTCAAAAGACTTTTTGGACAATATCGATAGAATTCTAATTTTAGCCTGCGGTACTGCATATCATGCAGGGCTTGTGGGGAAGCATGTAATTGAAAATATTACTGCTAAGCCAGTTGAGGTTCAGCTTGCAAGTGAATTTTTAAATACAAAAGCGTTGCTTACTAAAAAATCACTTGTCATTGGAATTAGTCAGTCAGGAGAAACAGCTGACACAATAGCTGCTGTAAAAAAAGCGCTAGATACAGGAGCCACACTTTTAGGAATTACAAATAGACCTGATTCAGCACTTGCTGATCTTGCAAAAGATCATTTAATAATTAGCCATGCAGGACTTGAAGTCAGTGTATGCGCTACAAAAACTTTTATTGCTCAAATGACAGTTTTATATTTATTTGCATTATATGTTGCTGAGTCATTAGGTAAAGAAGATAAAAAAATCTTTTTATTAAAGCAAGAGCTTAGAATGGTACCCCAACTTATTGATCAAACAATTACAAGAGGTGAGCGTTATCAGGAGCAAGTGTTAAAGTATGCTGACAAACCTGATTTTGTTTTTATAGGGAGAGGAATAAATTATCCTATTGCTCTTGAAGCAGCGCTTAAGCTAAAAGAACTAAGCTATATTCATGCAAGCGGTTATGCAGCAGGAGAAATGAAACATGGTCCAATTGCAGTACTGGATCCTGATGTGCCTGTAGTTTCAATAGTAGTTCCAGGAGATGCATATGATAGGGTATTCCAAAATAGTATTGAAGCCAAAGCAAGACAAGCACCGATGATTGCTGTAGCAGTAGACGGTGATAAAAAAGTAGAAAGTGTTTTTAACACAGTCTTGCATATACCACCAATAATTGAGATATTAAGTCCCTTTTTAACTGTAATTCCAATGCAGTTTTTAGCATATTACATAGCTGAGCATTTAGGTTGTGATATAGATCAGCCTAGGAATCTTGCAAAATCGGTAACGGTTGAATAAAATAAAGTGAAGGATTGTCCTGTGCGACAATCCGAAACATCGTTGCATGAGGCTACTAAATAGCGACGAGTCTGCGTAGCAGCGAAGGAGCGTTATATAAAAATCAGCCTAGGAATCTTGCAAAATCGGTAACGGTTGAATAAAATAAAGTGAAGAATTGTCCTGTGCGACAAAATACACCTTTTCGGTGAAGCAGCCACTTGTTAATTTAATATTGTAATTTGTATTTTATTTAGCTAAAGACCAAGCTGGGGCCTGAGCTGGTAAAATGAATAACATGTTTAATGATTTACTACTAAAAGCTTTAAGGAAAGAAAATGTACCGCGTCCTCCTGTTTGGTTTATGAGGCAAGCAGGCAGGTATTTACCTGAATATCAAAAAGTTAGATCAGAGGTTGGTTTTTTAGAGTTATGTAATAATCCAGAGCTTGCATGTGAAGTTAGCCTTCAGCCATTTGAAAGATTTGGAGTAGATGCAGTAATTGTTTTTTCTGATATATTGCTTCCTGCTCAAAATATGGGCTTGGAACTAGAATTCACAAGTTTTGGACCTAAAATTAATAATTTGGTATCAAATAGCGCAGATGTAAGGAAGCTTCAAATACCACTTGCAAATGATGAAACATATCCTACATTAAAAGCAATAAGTTTACTTAAAAAAGCAGTTGGAAGTAAGGTCCCTATTATTGGTTTTGCAGGTGCACCATGGACCCTCTTTTGTTATATGGTGGAAGGATATAGTTCGCATAATTTTAACCGTGCAAAAACTTTCCTTTACGCTAATACTCAAGATGCTCAACAGCTTTTAAGCAAAATAACCAATACTTTATTTTTATACCTTACTATGCAGGTAAATGCAGGAGCACAAGTCTTACAAATATTTGATACATGGGCAGGAGTTTTATCTCTTGAGGATTACAAAACCTATGCAATACCATATTTAAAACATTTAATTGATGACTTGCAACCACTTAAAGTGCCAATAATTTTATATACAAACAATTCTCATCATCTTCTTTCTGAAATTACTAAACTAAAAGTATCTGCGCATAGTTTAGACTGGAGAATTAAGCTTCAGGCGGTCCGGGATAAGTATGGTGTTGATTTCGGAATACAGGGCAACCTAGATCCTGCAATACTTTTAACTAATCAGTCGGTGATCAGAGAAAAAACAAAAAATATGATTCATGGGGTGAAAAACTGGCAGACTGGTTATATCTGTAATCTTGGTCATGGAATTTTGCCTAATACTCCGATTGACAATGTACACACAATGATAGATACAGTTTATGAGTTTGCAAATGAAACAGTGGTTTCTTTTGTTCACTAACATATGCAGACTAAATCAAATTTAAATAAAGAATTACTTCATAAATACTCAGTAAGTATTCCAAGGTATACCAGCTATCCTACAGCTCCACAGTGGAACGAAGATTTCACGGAAAACGATTTTTTGAAAGCTAATGAAGTAGCAAATAAAGTCAAGTCTCCCATATCCCTTTATTTTCATCTACCGTTTTGTGAAGAGCATTGCAATTTTTGTGCTTGTAATGTAGTTATAAGTAAAAAGAAAGAAATAGTAGGTCCTTATTTAGCAAGAATTATAAAAGAGATAAATCATACAGGCAAATTAATAAGTAAAGAAAGAAAAGTAGAACAAATTCACTTAGGAGGAGGTACTCCTACTTTTTTTAGCCTCGATGAGCTTAGTCAATTATTTGGTGCAATTGAACAAAACTTTACTTTATCAGATACTTGTGAAACAGGAATTGAGATAGATCCTCGTGTTACTAAATTTGAACATATTGAAACACTCTCACAGCTTGGTTTTAACAGGCTTAGTATGGGAATTCAAGATTTTGATCCAAAGGTTCAAAAGGCTATAAATAGAATACAGCCGTATGATGAAACAAAGGAGCTTTTTACTTATGCCAGGGATCATGGTTTTATGTCTATAAATGTAGATCTTATTTACGGACTTCCTTATCAGACATTAGAGAGCTTTAAAAGAACAATAGATTTAATTCTTGCAATTGATCCGGATAGGATTGCTCTTTTTCACTATGCACATTTACCAGAATTGCTTCCTCATCAGGCAAAATATATCGAAGAAAAGGCACTGCCTTCTTCTGATATCAAAATTGAAATCTTTCAATATGCTGTAGATGTTTTAACAAAAAGCGGATTTGTATTTATTGGGCTCGATCACTTTGCCAAAGAAAACGACGAGCTTGCAATTGCAAGGAAAAACAATACGCTGCATAGAAATTTTCAAGGTTATACTACAAAATCAAGTTGTGATTTATATGGCTTCGGTATAACCGCAATAAGCAATATTCAAAACAGTTTTAGTCAAAACCTCAAAAAATTAAATCCATATTATGAAGAGGTTGATAAGGGTAAAGCTCCTGTTTTTAAAGGGATTTACTTAAATAAAGATGACATGATTAGAAAAGAAATCATTATGAAAATACTCTGTAATGGAGTTCTTCTTAAAGATGAAATTGAGAGTAAATATAAAATAGAATTTAACAAATATTTTTTAAGTGAACTCGATAAACTGAAAAATCTTGTAACAGATGGTTTGGTCGAACTGCATAAAAATACAATTAATGTGACACAACTTGGGCAATTTTTCTTACGAAATATTGCATGTGTTTTTGATTATTATTTAAATAGCAGCGAAGGAAAACAAAAAATATTTTCAAAATCGATCTAACATGACAATAGATAACAACCAACAATCAAAAATCGCGGTCTTGCTTGTAAACTTTGGCGGACCAAAAGATTTAAAGTCTGTAAAATCTTTTTTGTATAATCTTTTTTTAGATCCAGCAATTTTAAATATTCCGTTTGGAGCACTATTTAGACAACCGCTTGCATGGCTTATATCCACCTTAAGACAATTTAGCTCAGGGGCTATGTATAAAAGAATAGGTGGTAAAAGCCCTCTTATTCCCATTACTTATGAACAAAAAGATGCTTTGCAAAAGCTATTAACAAAGAATGAGCATAATATTGATACTTTTGTAGGATTTAGGTACAGTGAACCATTTATTCAAGATGTTTTAACTGAAATTACTGAAAAAGGATATGAGCATGTTGTAATACTGCCGCTTTTCCCGCAATATTCTTATACAACTGTTGGTTCTGTTCAGTTAGTTATAAACGATTGGCTTGGCAAGTCTCAAGTCCCAAGTCTCAAGTTTTATTTTATTGACAAGTGGTACTTTGATGAGGATTATATAATGTCATTTGTTGATTTAATTCAAAGTGCACTTAAGAATTTGGAAATTGAAAAAACTGAAATACTTTTTAGTGCTCATAGTATTCCTACAGTAAATATAGAAAATGGAGATCCTTACGAAGAAGAGATTCATGATACAGCTAGACTAATAATTGGGAAATTAAGGTGGGAAGGACCATGGCGTATTGGTTATCAAAGTAAACTAGGTCCCGTTAAATGGTTAGAGCCTAGTATTGATAAGGTTTTAGAAGATATTGCTTCGAAAAATAAAGACACTAATGTTCTTGTAGTTCCAATAAGCTTTGTTAATGAACATGTAGAAACCATATATGAGATTGGTATTTTGTATAAAGATATAGCAGAAAAGTTAGGGATAAAGAAGTTTGTAAGGATTCCTGCTCTTAATACAAACAAATATTTAATCCAGGCATTATATAATCAAGTTGTTGGCACACTCAAAGCCAATGGTATACCAATGAAAGAATTATTAAGGCTCTAATGAAAGATGTCGTTATAGTTGGCGGTGGGATTGCAGGACTATCTGCAGGGTTTGAGCTTTCTAAAGCAGGAATTGATTTTCATATTTTAGAATCTACAGACAGATGTGGCGGATTAATTAAATCTATTCAAAATGGTGATTATTTATTTGAGAGCGGTCCATATATTTTTTCATCATCTAGTAAAGGGGTAATGGAAACTATTAAAGATCTGGAAATAGAAGAAGAACTTTTAGAAGCAAACCCAGAAGCAAGAAAAAGATACGTTTATACAGATGGAAAACTTATTTCTTTACCCAGAAAATTAAGTGAGTTTTTAAAGACTGATATTTTAAGCAAAAATGGCAAAATGACTATTTTAGAAGAGTTTTTTATTCCTCCTATGGGACATGATGAATCAGTTGAACAGTTTTTTCTCAGAAAGTTTGGAAGAGAAGTTTTAAAAAATATTATTCAGCCTTTTCTTGCCGGAGTTTATGCAGGTGATGTAAAAAAGCTTTCTTGTCAAGCAATTTTTCCTCTGCTTAAGGAGTTGGAATCAAAGTATAAGAGTGTTTTGCTTGGGCTTATTTTGTCCGGTAAGTTCAAATCCATGTTCTCCAAAACAAAGTTTTATTCCTTTGAAAAAGGCATGGAAACTCTTCCTAAAACATTGTATGAAAAAGTTAAATCTCATGTGACCTTTGGAACGTCAGATATTCAGGTTAATAGAGCAAAAGACTTTTTTATAGTTAATTTTAAAGTAGGTGGAAAGCAAGTTAATTACACTACTAACTCAGTTATTTTTGCACTTCCTGCTTATAAGATAAAGGATTATCCACATCTTTTCCCTAGTAGATATACTATGGAGCTTTTTGACATTGAATATTATCCTATGGCAGTTGTTTCTCAGGCAATTGATAAATCAAAGATTAATATGAATTTAGATGGATATGGGTTTCTATGTGCACAGGAGCCTAGAAGAAAACTTTTAGGTACCATGTGGACATCTTCAATTTTTCCAAATAGAGCTCCTTCTGGTAAAGTTCTTCTTAGTTTATATATAGGTGGCTCTTATCATAAAAAAGTAGCTGAGCTTAGTGAGGAAGAAATAAGATCGCAAGTTGCAAAAGAAGTGAGCGAAATAATGCAAATAAGTGATTCAAATGTTTTTGAAGACTTGTGTACATTTGTGCATAAAAAGGCCATTCCTCAATATTATTTAGGACATTTAGAAAAGGTAAAACGTGTAGAAGACATGATGGATAAAAACTTCGGACTTTTCTTTACAGGGAATTATCTGTATGGTATTTCAATAAATGACACTATTGAAACAACTAAAAAAGTGGTAGCTAAGGTAAAAAGCTTTTTAAGTACTGTAAGAACTCAAAGTACAAAAGAACCTGAGAAAGAGTTAGTAAATAAGTAATTCTTATTGACACATATTGCTAAACTAAATCTATAGTATTATTTAGTTTGTTGTTTTTGATCTTTAGTAGGGGAAGCAAGGTGAAAGTCCTGCACTGACCCGCAACGGTAAAGTCCGAATGCCTGCTAAAAATCTAAAAGTTGAATGCTCTTTTGCGAGGCTCAGAAGGGTTTTCCAGTGATAGACATCTACACTAGGAAAATTTTGAGCCTCCTGAAAAACTCAGGAGGTTTTTATTTTAAGGGTAGGTTTACAAAAAGCACTTTCATTTTATTTTACAGGGAAAGCCAGTTCTACTAATCATTGGCAAGCAGATTTTAATAGCTGTCCTTATTCTAAAGACGAACTTGCTGAGCTAGAAATAGACTGGGAAACTTCTAAAAAAGGATTTCAATTTAAAGATCCCACTCTTTCCCTGCATGCAGATTGGGAAACTTTTCCTGGATATGTAAGAAATGCTGGGCTTAGCATTTTTGATTCTTTGTTTTCAGGGATTGGTGCAGGATTTGCTTCAAAGTCTGATTTTAAAGCCGGGCTTGGATTAGTTTCTCTAGCTACTCTTACATCTGGGTTATCTGCTTTTAAAAAACTTCCATTTTTATCAACTGACTTTTCACTTTTTGACTACGGCGGAAGACTTATAAGATCTGGCCTTCATTTTTTTGATTCTACCTTTTCTACAGTAGGAGAACAAGGTGCATGTTTTAATTTGCCTGCACTTCTTGCAGGTGGTGCCAGTATTTTTAGTTTAAGCCGTGTGTTTCAAGGTAAAGAAAATAAATCCTTTGAAATGCCTATTACTACAGTTGGAGGTACTTTAGGACGTACAGCAGTGCATCATATGGAATCAATGCTTGCAAGCAAAGCAGCTTATTTGTCAAAAACACATGAGGAACTAAGTGCGTTTT
>JACOTS010000088.1 GCA_016178265.1 Candidatus Melainabacteria bacterium | reverse complement strand
TGTAATAGAACTTTCATCTTCTCTGAAAGAATACTGGTCTAGTGTCTATAATCCTGATATGTTGCTTGATGGATTTATAGTAACTTCAGATGACTAAACTTAAGTAGTGAATCATGACTAACTTTAAAATTCAAAATCTATTTAGGGTATTTTCTGTATTTATAGCTATAGTGCTTTTATGGAACAATAGTTTTGAGTTGTATCCTGATGGTATTTGTTATCTGGATGTTGCTGATTTGTTTATAAAAAATGGTTGGAGCGGACTTGTGCATCCTTACTGGAGCCCATTGTATCCACTTTGTTTAGCTATTCTAAAAATAATTTTTCATCCATCTGCATTTTGGCTAATCCCTGCAACACAAATATTGAATTTTTTATTATTTATTTTATTGTTGTTCTCATTCGATTTATTTTTATCAAAAGTTATTACTGTTACTCGTCGAATCAATACAGATAATGGCAGTACAATGTTGCTTCCTGACTGGGCATTAATTATCATAGGATATTCGCTTTTTATTTGGTCATTTGTTTCTCTTTGTGAATTATGGAAACAAGTACCAGATACCATTGTTGCTATTTGTTTTTATTTAGCCTCATATTTCCTTTTAAAAATCAGATTTGAAAAGTACAATTATCGAAATTTTATTGCCTTTGGATTTATTTTGGGTGCGGGATTTCTTGCAAAACCTATAATGCTTCTTTTGGAAGTTGTTTATATAATTACACTATTATTTTATTTTAAAAATAATCTTAAAAGTATAATTACAGGAATTGTAATTTTAACTTTGACTTCTGGGGTATGTATTATTCCTTATGTTATATCTTTATCTTTTAAACAAGGATATTTTACTGTAGGAGATAGCGGGAAACTGAATTATATTTGGTATGTGAATGGAATTAAACAATTTACTCATTGGCAAGGAGAATGTCCTACATCTACTATTGATAAAAACAACTGTTCTAAAATAGGAAAACCTATTCATCCTACAAGAAAAATATATGCTTTTCCTACTGTCTATGAATTTGATGGAGAAGGAGGGACATATCCTCCGTGGTTTAATCCTGTTTATTGGTATGCAGGAGCAAAGCCATATGTTAATTTGAAGGGTCATTTGTTGGCATTGAAAACTTGGAATGCAGAGGATAAAAAAACATTTTTTGTGGGACTTTCAGGGGGATTATTTGTACTTCTTGCTTATTTAATCTTGCTATATGTAAGTGGTAATTTAGTGGCTTATTTTAAAAGATTAAGTATAATTCTTGATTTGTTTATTCCTTCTTGTGTAATTTTTTTACTTGCCTTTTTTGTAAATTTTAATACCAGATATGTAGGGCATTTTGTAGTATTGTTCTGGCTGCCATTAATTATTCCAATTACAATTGTTTCTTCAAGAGAGATGATCAGATTACTAAAGATACTTATTTTGCTTGTAATAATTACTCCAACTTATTCTGGATTTGCAGTAGTAAAGAATTATTCTAATCAAAATGAAAATAAGAAAGGGTATGTTCACTGGGTTGTGGCTACTTACTTAAATAATATGGGGGTTAAAGAAGGGGATAAAGTTGTATATTTTGGGAACCCTTGGTGGGCAGCATGGGCTAAGCTTGCGAGTGTAAAAATTGTTGCGGAAATATACTCGCAAAAAGAAACTACAGGCCCTTTTTGGAATCAAAAAAAAGAGATTATGGAAAAAATTATTCAAACTATTTCTAATAAAACAGAAGCAAAAGTTATTGTTGCACAAAAAGCACCACCTGTTGCAACAAGCTTAGGTTGGAAAAATATTCCCACCACACCTTATTATGTATATGATTTGCGACAAGATAAGAAATAATTAATCTCGGCTTTTTCTGATTTTAATGTGAGCAATAAGCCAGTTTCTTGCTGTTACTGTTAATGGATGTATGCTCCCGCCTTTTTCAATTACACTAAGAAGTTTGTTGTTTATTGCTTGCAGCACAGCTGGTTCTAGTCCTTTATCTTTAAAAATTTTTCTTATCGGTGCTGCTTTTTTTCTTTTTCTTCCGGGTTCAGTTGCATCAGCTAGATAAACTACCATGGTAATTGGACTCATTTTAGGCTCTGCGAGTGTGTGACACCTGATTCCGCCTAAAATATCTTTGTCTTTTATTTTAAATTTTTCTTTTGCTATTACTTCTCCTATCCTTGCGTGAAGAATATGAGGTGTTTTATAGTCGACTTTATCTAACTTTATTCTTTTTTTCTTAGCTAGTCTTAAAAGTTTTTTAGATGGAATTTCTTTGGCAGAGTCGTGTAATAAGCCTGATAGTTCTGCTTTATAGTGATCCAACTTTAGTTTTTTTGCATATAATTTTGCTACTTCGGAAACATTTATTATGTGTTCAAATCTTTTTTTGCTGACAGTCTTTTTCAACCAAGGAATTATTTCTGGCTTTAATCTACTTAAAAGAGCTTTTGATTTAAAAAATTGTTGAGCCATAAGACTTAAAATTGTTTGAGGAATCTTAAATCACCTGTGAAAAAATATCTTATATCCGGTATTTGATATTTAAGCATTGTAAATCTTTCTAAACCTAATCCTGCAGCAAAACCTCTCCATTCGTTTGGGTCAATATTAACTGATTTTAAAACATTTGGATCTACCATACCACAACCAAATAATTCTAACCATCCTCTATTTCCACAAGTAGTACAACCTTGCCCGTTGCAAAATGGACACTCAGCATCAAGCTCTGCGCTAGGCTCTGTAAATGGAAAAAAATCAGGCCTGAAGCGTGTTTTGATTTCTTTTCCAAAAAAGTTTTTGATAAATTCATTTAATACCCATTTCATATTTCCAAAATTCAATTCTTTTTCTACAGCCAAGATTTCTAGCTGATGAAAGAAGGGCATCTTTCGCGCATTAACCTCTTCGTTTCTATATACTCTTCCGTGTGCAAGAATCCTTAAAGGGGGTTTTAATTTTTCCATTGTTCTTATTTGTATAGTAGATGTGTGACTTCTTAAAAGCACATGAGGAGCAATACTTGTATAGAATGTATCTTGTTCATCTCTTGCAGGATGTTCCGGAGGGGTATTAAGAGCAGTGAAATTGTAAAAATCAGTTTCTACTTCTGGTCCCTCTGCCACACTAAATCCCATTCCATGGAATATTTCAATCATTTCTTTTGTCACAATGCTTATCGGATGTTCGTGTCCTGTTTCAAATGGTATTCCTGGCAAGGTAGGGTCAACATCTTGAGATGAAATCTCCTTTTCGAGGATCACAGATTCCACATGTGATTTTTTTTCAGAATATAATTCCCGTATAAATTCTTTTAAACTATTAAGAGCTTGTCCGTAAGATGGTCTTACATCAGGAGGGATGTTCTTCATATTTTTTTGGTTAGTTGTTAAAAAACTTTTTTCTCCCAGGTACTTTACCCTGAAAGCTTCTAATGCTTTTGAATCGTTGATAGCTTTTGCTTCCGCAGAAGCTTCATTTTTAATTTCGTTAATTGTTTCTTCCAATGTATTTGTCACTTTATTTCTTTTTCTTTGGTTGTTTTGCTTTTAAGTTTACTTCATTTGATTCTTGACCATTGGAATTTTTAACCTTTACTTTATGAATGCCTTCTTGCTCAAGAGTGATGTCTGTTATAAGTGCCATGCTTGATTGGAAAATTGTGCTTGTTTCTGATTCGTCAATTAAAATATTTGCTTCTTCGTCAAAATTATTACCCTTGACTTGTATTGTTGTTTGGATGCTTACTTGAACTTTTTTAGGTTTAATCCTCTTTATCAATGGTGGTTGAGATGTATC
>JACOTS010000094.1 GCA_016178265.1 Candidatus Melainabacteria bacterium | reverse complement strand
TCCGCAGCGTAGCGAGGACCTGAAGCTCAAAAAATATACCTTGCCGGTGAAACAGCCACTTGATAGATAGCTCATAACATAACTAAAACTACCATCTTTCTTTTGCAAGAAAAATATCTAATTTTTCCATCGAATGATTTTTGGGATGAGTTCCTTCGCACGAATACTCAGCTCGCTTTTCTTTTCCGGCAACTTTTTTCCTTTCTTTCGACGCTTTTTGGTGAATAAATCACACAAAAAGCTTGTAAATAATAAGAAATATTGTTGAGTTTGTCAGTTTCTGCCTACCACCGGCTCGCCCGCGAACGGGCTTCGCCGGTTTTGCAAAGTGCATATATTATGTACTTCTTAAGTACTACTATTATCAAGATTTTACCGAATAAATCGGATAAAATCTTACCTTTTGAATAGTTTACTTAGAAATATTACGGTAGCTAGGTAGTAACGTTTGTCACACCTCATTTTAATTGTGTGATAAAGAAGACAGGGTAATTTCACCGGATCATGGATAATTAGATCAAGATGAACACAACGAAATACAATAAAAACATCCAAGAAGAGCTATTAAACCTAGTGCCTGATAAAGATAGCTTAGATAAAGGTCTTCTTAAAAATTTTATTACCTACTGGTGGGTTAGAAAGTCTTATCCGTTTCTTTCTTCTTTTGAATTAAAACAAATTAAAAACTCTTTATCCAGCACATGGATTAACCTTATTGAATCAAATCATAAATTTAGAGTTCAATACGGTGACCAAAAAGCAAAAGAAATAATTAAACTTGTCGAAGACACGTGCCTTACAAAAAATAGCAACCAAAAAGAACTTTAAACAAATTTCAAGATTCTTTCTCTGTTTGACACATGCATTTTTTGTTCTGCTTCTTCAAGTATTTTAACTACCTGATAGCCATTTGTACCGTCTGACCTTGGGGCATCCCCTGTTTTTATACAGTGTACAAAATGTTCACATTCAACTTTAAGCGGCTCTTCTAAACTTTCATCTAACTCTTCTATATGAAGCCTGCCTTCATCATTCATAAAATAAAGCTCAAGCTTGTTTTGTGTTCTGGTATCATTTAATACTGCTGTTTTCTTGCTTCCATTTACCGTAAGCAATACCTGCTTTTGAGGATCAATCCAGCTATTGTGAATATGAGCTGGTATATCCCCCGGAAATGCAAGATCAATATGTGCAACATCAATTACTGAATCGTTGTTTGTAGACCAGCCGCTTGCACTTTCTACGTGCATTGGCTCCAGTCCCAGGATATAACTCATCATTGAAATATCGTGCGGAGCAAGATCCCAAATTACATTATTATCTCTTCTTGCTCTTTTATTAAAATTTCTTCTGTCACTGTTTAAAAATCTAATTTCGCCAAGTTCACCATGAAATATAAGTTGCCTAAGCATGTTTACAACAGGATGATAAAGAAGCAGGTGTCCCACCATAAGAGTAAGATTTTTTACGCTTGCAAGGTGGTTTAACTCTTGTGCTTGCATATAACCTCTTGCAAGTGGTTTTTCAACGTACACATGTTTGCCTGCAAGCAAAGCAATCCTTGCAAGGGCATAATGGGTATGCGAAGGCGTAGCAATGACAATGGCATTTACATCAGGATCTGAAACTATGTCCGAGTAGCTTGTTGAAACCTTTATCCCTGGATACTTTTGCCTGACGTCTTCTAAAATCACTGGATCAGCGTCACAAACAACATTTAGTACCTTAAGATCAAAAAGGTTGCGGGCAAGGTTTTTACCCCAGCTTCCGCAACCAATTAGTGCTATGTTTGTTGTCACCACTTAAATTAAACCCAAACAATTAGTTATTTCTTATTGACTTGTGACTTGAATTCTTTTCCTGCGCTAAATGCTGGAACTTTCTTTGCAGGAATCATAATTTCAGCACCTGTTTTTGGATTTCTTCCTTTTCTTGAGCGACGGTCTCTTCGTGAAAAGGTGCCAAATCCTACAAGTGTTACTTTTTCTCCCTTTGAAACTGACTTTTTAATTGCTGTTACTAACAAATCAAGGCATTGTTCTGATTGTCTTTTGCTAAGATCTGTCTTATTTGCAATTTGTTCAACTAATTCTGCTTTGTTCATATATGTTACTCCTTAATAATTACTTTGTTACTCCAGCGTTTTCAATACTTTTAAATCCCGCAAAGTATTGAAAATACTGGACTTTATTATAACTCTGCTTACATATTTCTGCTAAAAGGTATACCGTATCTCGTATCCCGTCCAATTACGAATAAAGATCCGTGATAACATGAGCTTTATCATTGCTTTATCACTATGGCTATAATCTCCACATCAGAAGATTCAGATTTCAAAAACAAAAAACAAAACGGGCAAAAGAAAAACCCCAATCTAAAATCTGAAGAAACATTAAAAGATGCTCAATTTGAACCATCTTTGAGACCACAAAATTTAAGTGAATACATAGGTCAACCAAGGCTAAAAGAGTTATTACGAGTTTGCATATCTGCAGCAAAAAAAAGAGGAGATATAACAAGTGTTGGGCATTTCTTACTTTACGGTTCACCTGGCCTTGGGAAAACAAGCTCAGCCATAATCCTTGCAAAAGAACTTGGCACGGAAGCAAAAGTATTTAGCGCCCCTGCTCTTTCCCAGCCAAAAGATATTATAGGAATCCTTCTTTCGCTAAATGCAGGAGATGTTCTTTTTATAGATGAGATACATCGTTTAAACAAGATTACCGAAGAACTATTATATTCAGCAATGGAAGACTATGTAATAGATCTTTCTGTTGGGAAATCTCAAGCTGCAAGGATTATGAGGCTCCCATTAAACAGGTTTATTTTAGTTGGTGCAACAACAAGTCTTGGAAGTTTATCAAGTCCTCTAAGAGATAGGTTTATTCATACTTATAAAATGGAGTTTTACGATTTTGATGAGCTTATTCAAATAATTAAACATACAAGCAAAATCTTAAAATATGAATTAAATGAAGAAGCAGCTTTGGAAATTGCAAAAAGAGCAAGAGGCACACCAAGAATTGCAAACAGGCTTACAAGACTTGTCAGAGATTATTCTCAACACGAAAATATAAAGCTAACAAAGATGGAAGATGCTATAAAAGCACTAGAGCTTTTTAAAGTAGATCCAAATGGGCTTGAAGAAACTGATAAAGCCTTGCTTAAGGTAGTAATAGAAAAATATAACGGTGGCCCTGTTGGAGTAGATGCACTTGCTGCAACAATGGGAGAAGAAAGACAAACAATCGAAGAATGCTATGAGCCATATCTGCTCCAAGCTGGATACATAACTAGGACATCAAGAGGCAGAATGGCTACTGATAAGGCTTATGAATTGCTTGACATAAAAAAACAAGCGAGTGACATCGAGCAAATGAAAATGGGTCTGTAAAGATTTCGAGGATAACAAACGACGCGGGTCCTGTCACCTCTGGGGTCCCCTTCAAAAACTTCGTTCCTCAGTTTTTGACTCCTACCCCACCGGTGCCACCCGCTTTATCCTCGAATTTCTGATACCCCAAATGAAAATGAATATATAAATTTGTTATTATTATTGTATAACAAATGAAGTTGGATAAAATCGAAAAACTGTTGTAGGATTTGTCTGGTTCATCCAGCAAATCCGGTAAGGTGAAGCTGATTGGCAGAAGGAACACGAAGCGCGTAAGCGCGGAGTGATTAGAAATGAACAGAAAAATAAAAATAGGTCTTCTTGGTGCTGGAGTAGTAGGTTCCGGTGTAATAAAAACACTGGCTCACAATCCTTCTATTGAAATAAAAAAAATCGGGGTAAAAGACCTAAACAAAAAAAGAGATTTAAATGGATATGTGGATAAAAGTGCTTTTACAACAAATATAAATGACATAATAACTGATCCTGAAATAGAAATAATTGTTGAAGTATTAGGCGGACTTACGCCTACAAAAGATATAGTAATGCAAGCTATACAAAACAAAAAACACATAGTTACTGCAAACAAAGACTTAATTGCAACTTATGGGGCTGAATTGTTTGATCTTGCAAAGAAAATGGGTGTGCAAATTCAATTTGAAGCAAGTGTTTGCGGAGGTATTCCTATAATTAATACTTTAAAACAAACACTGATTGCAAACAAATTTAAAAAAATAATTGGTATTCTAAATGGTACAACCAATTATATACTCTCTGAGATGTTAAATAAGAAGATGAACTTTGAAATGTGCCTGAAAGAAGCTCAAAGAGAGGGTTATGCTGAACCAGATCCTATAAATGACATTTCAGGCAAAGATGTTGCATATAAAATTGCAATTCTTGCAAGCATTGCATTTGGAGAAAGAATTAAAATTGAAGATGTTTTTTACGAAGGCATAGAAAAAATTTCCCTTGCTGATGTTTTTCTTGCTGAAGATTTAGGATACAGATTAAAACTTATTGGCATGGTAGAGCAAGAAGAGAGTGGACTTCTTGACATTAGGGTCCATCCATCATTTATAAAGAAAAATTCCACATTAGCTTCAGTATTTGGAGCAAATAATGGAGTTTTAATTAAAGGGGATCTTGTGGGAGAGCTTACATTTATTGGTCCTGGTGCAGGTTCTATGCCAACTGCAAGTTCAATTCTTGGAGATATTAATATGCTAAGGGCTCAGCTTGCATCTTCAAAAAATCCAAATCCTCTTTTTGTTTGCCAGCACTCAGATTATGCAAAAATAAAACCTATTTCTGAAACAGAAAACGGTTATTTTTTGAGAATCCAAACGGAAGACAAGTCAGGTGTCGTAGGACAAGTTGGTACTATTTTCGGTAATGCTGATGTCAGTATAGATACTCTTACGCAAAGAGGAATAAATCCTGATGGCAGTGCATCCATAACGATATTGACACATGTTGTAAAAGAGAAAAAACTTCAAAAAGCAATTAGCGAAGTTAAAAAACTAAATACAATAAAACAAGTAGAAAATGTAATTAGAGTTTTAGAATAGTGCTGAGCATTTAAAGATTTCGAGGATAACAAACGACGCGGGTCCTGTCACCTCTGGGGTCCCCTTCAAAAACTTCGTTCCTCAGTTTTTGACTCCTACCCCACCGGTG
>JACOTS010000024.1 GCA_016178265.1 Candidatus Melainabacteria bacterium | reverse complement strand
ATTTCAAAGATTAAGACGAATAAGGCAAATGGGGACAGGGTGGCTTACTTTTCATGGGGCTGAACATACTCGTTTTGGGCATAGCCTAGGCAGTCTTTTTATTGCCAGTAAAATGATTAATCATTTGTCCATGAATCATTTAAAAGTTGCTGAATATGCTCCTCAAATATTAGTTTCTGCACTCTTGCATGACATTGGTCATGGACCACTTAGTCATACTGCTGAAAAACTTGTGCCTGTCTCTCATGAAGAGTGGACTAAAAGAATAATAAGGGAAACCCAGATATCAAATATTTTGGGAAAGAGTGATCCTAAATTAACTGAAAATGTAATTAAGACAATTGAATATAATTCAATACCTTTATATGTGAGTCAAATTGTTTCCAGCTATATTGATTGTGATAGATTGGATTATTTGCACAGAGACTCTTATTATGTCGGTGTTCCTTATGGTCTTACAGGCTCCAATAGAATTATTGCTTCATTGGATATAGATGAAAATAGTAACAAGCTTGTCGTCAATGAAACTACAGGACTGGATGCAGTTATTCATTATTTGCATGCCAGGCATTCAATGTACCAGCAAATTTATCAACATAAAAAGAACCTGGCATCTGATTTTATGCTTAAAAAAATAATTGAAAGAATGAGAGAAGCAAACTCTAATTTTATTCCGCATCCTTTGTTTGAATGGATTAATTGTACAAAGGATAACTTTAGTAAACTAAGTCTGAATTCATATATTCAAGTTGATGATTTTATGTTTTTGTCTTGTATTTTAAGTTGTGCAAATAATAATTGTGAGCGTTTATTAAATGATTTGTGTGGAAGATTTACTTCCAGAAATTTATTTAAGGCTATGGAATTTAGAAGTGAAGTAAATGAAAGCAAAATCAATGAAATAATTAATTCATTAAAACAGGTAGCCCTTATTAAAGGATTAGAGGCAGATTATTATCTAGGTATAGAAAAATCACTAGCTAAGCCATATGAACCTTATGAGATTAGTACAAGTAAAACAGGTAAATCTGTTTATATAAAACAAAAAAATGGT
>JACOTS010000013.1 GCA_016178265.1 Candidatus Melainabacteria bacterium | reverse complement strand
TATTACTTTCTAACAAGTGGCGCGTCAGGCAAGGTGTGTTTTTTGAGCTTTCCGCAGCGTAGCGAGGACCTGAAGCTCGAAAAATATACCTTGCCGGTGAAACAGCCACTTGTTAGGATTGTATAACCTAATTGCAGATAATTTTATGCCAATTTAGCCATTGCTATGTCTTCATCTAGCGGAGATATTGATTCATTGTCAGGTATTGGAATAGTAAATTCAAAAATGCTTCCTTCACCATACTTACTCTTAATAGTAATATTACCGCCATGCTGCTCAACAGATTTTTTAACTATGGTAAGACCTAAACCAGTTCCTTTTATTGTGTGAACCTTGTTTTCAATTCTATAAAATCTTTCAAATAAAAGTGGTATGTGCTCTTCTTCTATCCCTATTCCATTATCAATTACTTGGAAAAGAATGTTTTGATTATTCTTCCTTACTGCTAACTTTACCATTCCGTTGCCAGGAGTATATTTAATTGCATTTGATAAAAGATTGATTAGTACCCTTTCTAAATTTTCTTGATTAATTAAAAGTATTGGTAATTCAGCTTCAATATCTTTAATGAGTCTTATTGATTTTTTGTCTGCAAGAACCTTGATAGATTTCAATGCATAGTCAATAGATGAATAAACCTCTTGGAGTGTAAGTTGTAGTTTTCTGGTAGGTGATTCTAATCTGGATAATTCAAGTACATCATTTACTAGTTTGCTTAATCTGTCAGTTTCTTCATTTATGATATTTAAAAACTCATTTCTGGTGTCAGTATTTAACTCACTTTTATGTGAACAAAGTGTGTCAACATAACATTTTATACTTGTTATAGGTGTTCTAAGCTCATGACTTACATTGCTGATGAATTCTTGTTTAATCATTTCTATTTCAGCTTCTTTTGTCCTGTCTTGAATTACTATTACACTTCCTAGTTGCTCTTTATTAATGTCATCAAGAGGGGTGATGAGAAGCTTCAAGTTTTTATTTTCCCTTATAAATTCAAAGGTTGCATATTCTGTCATAGGTTTATCTGACTTGTTTCTTTCAGTGTTTAAACATTGTATTATTTGTTCATTTATATCTTTATTCCAAATGGCTGTAATTTTTTGTCCTATAAGTTCATCGCTTGATCTATCTAAAAGTCTTGCAGCTTGAGGGTTAATTATTTGAATAGTATCTTCTTTGTCACAGACTATAACTCCATCTGCAATAGACATAACTACTGATTCAAATTTATTTCTCTCAGAACCTAATATAGCTAAGTTGGATTCCTCGTATTGCTGCAGTCTTTTTGACATCTTATTAAATGCCTTTACTAGTTGGGTTAGTTCTCTGCCAAGAAAACCTTTTAAGGGTAATTGAAACCCAAATCTTCCTTCTGTTATCGCCTTGGCACTTTTTTCAAGCTTTCTTAGTGGTCTTATTATTATTAGGGAATTAACAACAGCACCAATTATGGATAGTACCCACACTAGCATAAATATCTCAAAGATGAAAAATAATAATTCTCTTTTGGAACCAACTATTGTAAACCCTATATCCGGCATTCCAACCCATACCCAGCCAAGCAGGTTTGAATTGAATTGAAGTGGCTCAGCAATGGTAAGTAGTTTTCCACTTTCTGAAGAAATTAATTTAATATAAGGTACATGTTGTGGTGGAATTAATTTATTTGATTTTTTTTCAGTGATATTAAACTTATCCGAAAAATGACTTTTGTGTAAAATATTGCCTGCTATATCAGTAAAAACCACATATGATATTCCAGGATGATCTTTCATAAATTTTTCAGTTATTTCAGCGAGGTGAGATTGTCTTGCATCATTGGATTTGTATCCTTGTACTAATGCTTGACTTCCAATTGCAGCTAGCATTTGTGTTGTCTTGAGATTTTGATTTAATCTAATAACTTGCCTATCAATGTTGACTTGAATGTCATTAACTATAAGAAAAGCACATAATGAAACAAAAATAGATATCCCAAATACAATTGATAGGATTATCTTAGTTTGTATGCTTAGCGAATCAAGTATGCCTCTTACATGGGATAGTATTTTAAGTCCAATAAGTTTAATGCTATTTAGCATACTTAAGATTATACTTTATACTAATCCGGCAAATTAAATGTAAATTTAATTTGCCTTTGTACTGAACGTTCTGCTTTGTCGAATAAATCGAGCAAAGCCTCATTTTATAAGGCTTTTAAGTTATTATGAAAGCATAACCTTTAACTAGCCAGTTACTGAATTATGTGTGAGTTTACTTTTAAGGTTTAGCATTGTCTTTGTATATGAGGGTTTTAGGTCTTTTGTTGATTATTGTGTTACTTGTTA
>JACOTS010000023.1 GCA_016178265.1 Candidatus Melainabacteria bacterium | reverse complement strand
CTTTATTAGATTCAAGTGCATGATTGTACGTAAGCGACAATCTGAAACACTGAGGCTTGATGAAGTGATAATCTGTGCGATAAAGAAACGGGCTCATAGCTCAGCTGGTAGAGCGCCTGCCTTGCACGCAGGAGGTCATCGGTTCGATCCCGATTGGGTCCATTTTAATCGCTCCGGGCTTATGCCCTTCGCGTTCCTTCTGCTAATTTCTCTCACTGGATCGGATTTGCTGGATAAACCAGACAAATCCTACAAGTTGTTTTACGCTTTTTATACTGCTCGTTTCGCACTAATGCTCAACTCGCTTGTGTAACTACGGCGCATTTGTCCAATAAATGGGACAAATGCTTATACTACTATAATTCGACTTAATACTTAAGTTTCTCTATTTTATAATGCTTGCTTCGTGCGATCTAATTTTTCCATCGAATGATTTTTGAGATGAGTTCTTTGGGGCGAGGCTCGCTCAGCTTTGCTGAGCGGCAACTCGCTTATATACCTGTGCCAGTTATTAATAATCTGTAGGGATAAATATGACTAAACATAGCTCATCTCATTGTATGTTTAAAGAATTTTAGTTATATTACTGCTATCCCTATGAGGTTAAATAATAAAATTAAGATAGGATAGTTACTACCTAGCTATCGTTAATATTTCTAAGTAACCTATTCAAAAGGTAAGATTTTATCCGATTTATTCGGTAAAATCTTGATAGCAGTATTAAGAAGCTCATAATATGTGCACTTTGCAAAACCGGCGCATCACTTGTGAGCAAGCCGGTGGTAGGTAGAAACATAGGATAAAAGGGCAAATTAATGTTAAAAATTAACATTACAGTATATCTTCTTGTTGGCAGCATATTGTTAGCTTTGTATCCTGCTATTGCTCTGGTAAATAGCGCATGTCCTACTGCAACATATCTTGCAAATAAAATAAATGATGATTATTTAATTACTGTGACTATTCCAACAGGTGAGATAGCAAAGTATAAGTTGCATATAAGCAATATAGATAATCAAACAGGTGATTTTACTTATACGCTATTTACGTCCAGAGATAGAGTCATCATGAAAGATGCAGAAGGAAAGCTAAGATATAAATTTATAAAATTTACCATTCCTGTAAACATGCAAAACAATTGGTTGACATTCTATGATTGTAATGGGGTATTTAGTGAAGATGGCAAATCTATTTCTAATTGTATTTTATTTGAAAGAGATGTGTTTTCAAAGCCAGCAGGTTGTGCTTCTCCGCCAAAAGTAGATATTCAGGTAATGACCTAAAATAGCCATTGTGTTTTTTTGTGTGAACATAAGTTAATTAAATTAAACTATTGGTTTACAAAACATACTTCTTAAGTTTTAATAGGAAAAATCTTAGGGGATCAGTATTAAAACTAAAAAGACAATAGAAAGTAAAAAGCCTCTACAGTGTTCACAAGAAGCACTGTTTGATAAATATACTAGTATACGGAATAAGACAGAATGGTTATGTGCTCCTTTACAAACAGAGGATTTTGTAATCCAGACAATTGAAGATGTCAGCCCGCCTAAGTGGCATTTGGGACATACATCCTGGTTTTTTGAAACATTTATATTAAATAGATTTGACCTGAAATACAAACCTTATAATGAAAAGTACTCTTTTATATTTAACTCATATTATGAGACAGTTGGATCTAGGGTAGAAAGACCTAAAAGGGGACTTTTAAATCGCCCAACCGTAGAGGAAATTTATGATTATAGGAAATATGTAGATAAAGCAGTATTAAATCTTATTGAAAATTTTAATGGTCATTATGCTAATGATTTTATGTCACTGATTATTCTAGGACTTAATCATGAAGAACAGCACCAGGAATTAATTCTTACTGATATAAAGCACATTTTTGCAAGTAATCTTTTCAAACCTGTTTATTTGCCTCTTAAAACTGATGTTCAAATTAGTGATAAAACAAAAGCTGCCAAATTTATAAAATATCAAGGTGGATTAATTAATATAGGTAATGAGGGTCATAATTTTAGCTTTGATAATGAAAGCCCCTGCCACAAGGTTTACATAAATGATTTTGAAGTTCAAAATCGTCTGGTTACAAATGGTGAGTTCTTGGATTTTATTAATGATAGTGGTTACAAGGATCATAGATTTTGGCTTTCGGATGGTTGGGATAAAATATGCAAGGAAAATTGGACCTCGCCTCTTTATTGGGAAAAGTATGGTAATGAGTGGTTTATTATGACGCTATCCGGGCTTCAAAAATTAGTTATGAGTGAGCCTGTATGTCATGTAAGTTATTTTGAAGCAGATGCTTATGCTAAATGGTCTGGTAAAAGACTACCTACGGAATATGAATGGGAGTATGTTGCATCCAGTACAAATGATATTAGCGGAAATTTTATGGGAAATGAAATGTTTCATCCATTACCAAGTACAGGTAAGAGTAAAGTTAATCAACTCTATGGTGATGCATGGGAATGGACAAGAAGTGCATATCTTCCATATCCTGGTTATAAACAGCCTAAAGGAGCAATAGGGGAGTATAATGGAAAATTTATGAGCAATCAAATGGTTTTAAGAGGAGGTTCATGTGCTACACCTAAGAATCATATAAGAAGTACTTATAGGAATTTCCTTCAATGTGATAAGAGGTGGCAATTCAGTGGATTCAGGCTTGCAAATGATTTGCAATAGGATAGATTTATGACTGTAGCTTATAAAGTTTTAGATCAAAAAGATTTAGGAACTTCTTTGGAGACCAAAGAGGTATTTGCATTAGATGTGCTTCATGGTTTGTCGCAGACACCAAAAACTATCTCCTCAAAATATTTTTATGATGATAAAGGAAGTAAATATTTTCAGCGAATTACCGAACTTGAAGAATATTATTTAACCAGGTGTGAATATGAAATCCTAAATACATATAAAAATGTTATATCTGATTATATGAACACTTGTGAATTTAATTTGATAGAACTTGGTGCAGGCGATGGTAAAAAAACAAATATTTTAATTGAACACTTTTTACAAAATAATTTACGATTTAATTATGTTCCTATTGATATTTCTGAAGCAGCTATGTCCTGGCTTACTAATTCATTAAAGCAAAAATTTCCTAAACTAAGCATGTATGGTTTGGTATCAGAATACTTTAATGCAATAAAATGGTTGGGAAAATCAAGCAATAAGAGAAATCTGGTTTTATTTTTAGGATCTAATATTGGTAACTTTAGCAAGGGGAATTCAAAGGTTTTCCTTAGAAGTTTGTGGAATTCATTAAATGATGGTGACTATGTGCTTATAGGATTTGATCTTAAGAAAGACATTAATTTGCTTTTAAATGCATATAATGATTCAGAGGGAATAACAAAAGAATTTAATATAAATTTGTTAAAGAGAATAAATCAGGAGCTAAAAGGGAATTTCGATATTTCCAAATTTCAATTTTTTGCAAATTATAATGTTTCTTCAGGAGCAATTGAAAGTTATTTATTAAGTACTGAAAAACAGCAGGTTTTAATAGAGCATATTGGACAAGTGTTTTCATTTAAAGCATGGGAGCCAATACATACGGAATATTCCTATAAGTATTTGCAGTTGGATATTGAGTCACTGGCAAATGAAACAGGATTTTTAATTGAAAATCAATTTTATGATTCAAAAAAGTATTTTACTGATTCTATATGGAAAGTCTGTAAACATGCTTAGTTAATTTACTTCCATTTTCCATTTTCCTGCTTCCTTAGTAAATTTTGTATCTTTTAAAATAAGCCAATGATCAGCATTGGGATAATTGACAAAGAAATCTAATCTTGTTTTAGTAGTTTTAAATGCCGGGAACATTGCAAATAAATCTTGACTGCTATTTATAATTGATGGACTGTATTCTTTGCCTTGGGAATCTATTAGAAAGAAATTATTTAATTTGTAACTTTTCTCTGAATTATTTGTGAACCTTATATCTATCATTACCGATGTATCACCTAAGATATCTTTTTTTTCTTTGATTGAAATAACTTCTAAGTTAATGTCTTCAGTATTATGATTGTTCGAAGGTGTTGTTAAGTGATCATTACAAGCAATTTGATTAAGTTTCTCCAGACTCGTTTCATCTATTGGTGCAAGAACAAGCTCGCTTCCTGGCTGGACAGAAGCTTCCTTGCCTTTGCTTAGGACTCCACTGAGTATTCCGATAAAACCGCCTGCTGCTGCTCCTGCTGCAATTGAATATCCTTGTGTAGATAATGCACTTCCTATTCCACCTATTTGCAGTGATAATATTGAGCCTGCTATGGATCCACCAAGTATACTAGCTGTGGTTTTGCCTAGATGATGTAAAGGATGATATATTTTTAGTTCAGATTGAGACTTAAGTATATTTTTAAGTTTGATTTTGTGCCCATCAGGACATATGGCTTGATTAAAAGTGACCTCAAAAACCCCTTCCCTATTAAATGTTTTTGAAGGCTCGATTTTACTTATATAACCTGTAAGAATTGTTTCTTTAGGAAGCTTTATTGTAGCGTCATTTATTTCATAGAGATAGTTTTCGGTAATAGAAGCAGTGAGATTTAAATCTTTTATAGGCACAAAAGAATTGTCCTCCAGATTTCTATTAATAAGGAGTATAGATTTTTTGTCAATTTGGGATATCTTTAGTTTTAGAGGTGCAAATTTTTTGTTTGTAATAATGCCTTTGTAAAGATTTTTATTTAATTTTTCTGATTCTGCCAGTACTGCACTTGCAGTTGATAATAGTAATAATATTATTAGGGTTGCTTTAAGCATGAATGTTTTGACGAGAAAGAATGGCTTTTTATCCCTATAGGTTAAGTGTGGTTAATTTTACTTAGGGATATCCTACAAAGTGTGATTTAGCTCACTAAAAATCAGACTAGTGATATATCCTGTGTCAGTAAATATGTTGGTTTGTTTGATATTTGCCAAGGGCACATTATAAATAACACTTCTTGGAAGTGTACGTATGCTTAAAGTTGTAATTTTAACACAGGAAAATGAAAGTAAATTCTGGCAGGACACATTTGCAAATGTCTGGGAAGGGCCGGTTGATATATCTTTTCAAAAAGATTTTCAAGTTTCAGACAAGTTTGATTTAATTGTCCTGGATTTTTCAGGCAGGACCAGTGGGGCGTTAAATGTTCTTTCAGATGTTTCATCTCATTTGTCTGGGAAACATTTTCTAATTGTTTCTGATACCAAAGATGCTGACATAGCAATCGAAGCATTAAAATTAGGAGCCATAGGCTTTTTAGTGAAACCTTTCAGAAGATTTGAGCTTATTAATTGCTTGGATAGATTACACACTGCACCTAAGACGCATGTACCTGTAAGAAGTGCGGCTAGGATTGTTACGCTTTTAAGTTACAAAGGCGGGACAGGTGTCAGTACAACCACTGTAAATTTAGGATATGCTCTTGCTAGCTTATTTAGTAAAAAAGTGTTGCTTATTGATACTGCTGGTTTTTCTAATCATGTAACCGTCTTATTAAATGTGATTCCTAAATGTACGCTGGCTGATATATGTAAACAAGGAAATAATTTGGATGAGCAATACCTTATGAATGCGGTTAGTAAGGTTGGGAATAATCTTTCAATTATAGGTGGGATGATTAAGCCATCTGATTTTAGTGAAATTTCTGTTCAAGGATTAGAGCATTTATTAAATGTAGCTACTGAACTTTATGACTATATTTTAGTTGATACTTCTACACATATGTTAGATGAACTCACTATGTTTTTTATACAAAAAGCAAACGATTTATTACTCATGACAACTTTTGATCTTTTGGCTATAAGAGATAACAGATTTTATATTCAAACGTTAAAAGAACAAGGGGTGCTTGAACATAGAATTAAACCCATAGTAAACAGGCAAGATTGGTATATAGGCAGTTTGGAACCAGAGCTGATTCAAAAACAGATAAACCATCCTATTTTTCATTCTCTACCTAATGATTGGCAAGCTTGTGTTGAAGCAACAAATTATGGTAGACCCATTTTAGATTTTGCACCTAATTCAAAGTTAGCAACAGCATATAAAATTCTTGCAAGTAAAATCTCGAAAATAGCTATGCCGGAAGCACAGGTTGATCAAATGGCAAACGGTGTTAAGGCAGAAGCAAAGGATCCTAAAAAGAAAGGAATATTACATTGGTTTTAAATATTGTCTAATGAATTATGGATGGGTCAACTCACAATCTATCAAAACATATTTTTTCTAAAAAAGAAGATGCCTTAGAATCTCCTGATTCACCTGCAAAACAGACTGCTTCTCATAAGCCAAGCAGTGCATCAAGTTCAAATATTGAGGGTTCATATAAAGAATTAAAAAAAAGGTTACATTCTAAATTGTTAGATGAACTTGATATGTCTAAGCTTGATGAAGATGTAAGTAATGAAGGCACAAGAAAGCAAATAGTATCTTTAATTGAAACACTTCTTCAGGAAGATGGGATTCCACTTGCACTTAGTGATCGTAACAGATTAATTGAGGAGCTTATTGATGATATTTTGGGACTTGGACCTATTGAACCACTTCTTAGAGATACCTCGATAAATGATGTGCTTGTAAATGGACCAAATAAAGTATATGTTGAGCGCAAGGGGGTTCTAGAATTAACAAAGATTAAATTTGATGATGATGCTCATTTGATGAGAGTTATTAACCGCATTGTCAGCGGAGTTGGTCGCAGAGTTGATGAATCTTCTCCCATGGTAGATGCACGGCTAAAAGATGGATCAAGGGTAAATGCAATAATTTTACCTTTATCAATAGATGGTGCTGCTCTTTCAATAAGAAAATTTTCTGCTAAAAAACTTATACTGGATGATCTCGTAAAGTATGGTGCTATTACAGAGAATATGGCTGAAATGCTTAAAATGTGTGTTAGGTGCAGAATGAATATTGTGGTTTCCGGTGGAACCGGTTCAGGTAAAACTACTTTTTTAAATGCACTGTCTAATTTTATTCCTAGTACAGAAAGAGTTGTTACTATTGAAGATGCAGCAGAGTTGCAGCTCCAAGGAGAACATGTTGTTAGGCTGGAAACAAGACCACCGAATTTAGAAGGTAAAGGAGAAGTTACACAAAGAGATTTAGTAAAGAATGCTCTTAGAATGAGACCTGAAAGAATAATCTTAGGAGAAATTAGATCTGGTGAAGCATTAGATTTATTACAAGCAATGAATACGGGGCATGATGGAAGTATGGGAACGTTACACGCCAATACAACACGAGATGCCTTCAGTAGACTAGAAACCATGTGTTTAATGTCTGGACTAGAGCTTCCTCAAAGGGCTATTAGGGAACAAATTTCTTCTGCAGTTCACCTTATATGTCAGCTCAATAGATTTTCTGATGGTTCCAGAAGGGTTACCCAGATCTCAGAGGTTACAGGAATGGAAAATGGTGTTATCTCAACTCAAGATGTGTTTGTTTTTGAACAAAAAGGAGTTGATGAAAACAATAAAGTGAAGGGTATATTTAAACCATCAGGGATTAGGCCGAAATTCTCAATGAAAGTGGAAGCAATGGGGTATAAGCTTCCTCCAAGTATGTTTAATCCTGTTTAAGAATAATGGGTTACTATCTAGCTACCGTAATATTTCTAAGTAAACTGTTTAAAAGGTAAGATTTTATCCGATTTATTCGGTAAAATCTTGGTAGCAATGTTAAAAAGTACATAATATGTGCACTTTACAAAACCGGCGAAGCTCATTCGTGAGCGAGCCGGTGGTAGATAAATAATGAGTTCAATAATTTTAATTGCAATAGCTGTTTTCTTAGCGGTTGTATTTTTAACAGCTGGAATTTATTTTCTTGTGGAATATAAACAAAGTGTTCAAATGCAAAGTAAAAGAGTTGAGCAGGCAGTTAGTATTGAAACTCAAGAACAATATGAGCCAGGTGAAAGTGGAACACAAAATGTTTCTTTAAGAAGAGATACCAGAATTAGTTCTATAAAGTGGCTTGATAAGTTGTTATCAAGGTTATTAAAAGAGAGATCTAAAAAACTATTAATTCTTATTGAACAAACAGGTTTGAGAATTAAAGTCAGTGAGTTTGTATTATTTACAGCTTTAATCGGTTTTGTTGGATTATTAATAGTTGATTTGTTTCTGCATATACCTATAGTTGGTTTTGGCACAGTCATTGTACCTTTTATTTTATTAAATATTTTGAAGGTTCAACGAAGAGATGCGTTCTCAAAACAATTACCGCAAGCACTAGATCTTCTAAGCAGTGACCTAAGAGCTGGATTGGATATTCAGGCTGGATTAAAGCATATTTCAGAAGAATTTCCTGCTCCAATTGGTGAAGAGTTTGCAAAGGTTGTAGTAGAGGTCAACCTAGGCTTAACACTTGCTAATGCGTTAAATAATCTCTCTGGAAGAATTGACACAATGGATGTTCAGATGTTGTGCACAGGAATAATCATTAATAGGGAACTTGGAGGAAATCTTTCTGAATTAATTCAGAATATTTCTAATACAGTAAGGGAGAGGTTTAGATTGAAAGGAATGATTAAAGCACTTACGGCAGAAAATGAGATGTCAGCTATACTTCTAATTGCGCTTCCAATAGGATTATTTTTTCTGCTAAATCTTATGTCGCCTGATATTTATGGTGTTTTTCTTACTGATCCTACTGGCAGAATCATACTTGGCGGTTGTATTGTGTCTATGGTGATTGGTTATATAGTGATGAAACAACTTACAAAGGTAGAGGTATAAGTTGACTAGTATTGTACTTATATTAATCAGTTTGTGTGCCTTTGGTGCAGTGGTCATTACTTCTATTGTTGTATTTAGAATGCGTGAAATGCAAAATGAGTCTAAAGAGATAAATAAAAGATTGAAATTTTGGCTCTCTGAAAGAAGTGTTATAAGAGGACAGGCAGGCAGTTATCAAGTAGATTCCACCAGCCAAGAAGAGAGTTTTACTAAAAGAGTTCTTCTTCCAATGGGGGAACAAGTTGGGAAATGGATGGCAGAAAAGTCTCCTATGGATAAACAATCTGAACTTAGGAGAAAACTCATTGCGGCAGGATATAGAGATAAGAGAGCTTTAATATTTTTCTATGCAATAAAGATAGCATTTGCTGGGGGAGCAGCTGTTATTTCTTTGTTTCTCTTATCCCTATTAGGTGGGGTCAAAGCAGGAATGTTTTATGCACTCATTGGAGCTGCTTTAGGATTTATATTGCCCAATATCACTTTGGATAAAAAAGCAGAAGAAAGAAAACATAATATAGATAGAGTGTTGCCTGATGCATTGGATTTGCTTGTAATATGTACTGAGGCAGGGATGGGGATTGATTTAGCATTGCTTAGAGTTGCAGCAAATCTTGGTTCTAATGGAAAAGATTTATCTGAAGAAATAGTTTTTACAAATAGGGAAATGAATTTAGGTCAAGAAAGGTCTCAATGCTGGAATAATCTGGGTGAACGTACTGGTACAGAAGAATTAAAAAATTTAGCTAGAATAATCTCTCAATCAGAAAAAGTTGGTGCAAGTATTGCAAATGTTTTAAGAAGTCAATCGGAATTTTTGCGAGTAAAAAGAAGACAGAAAGCTGAAGAACAAGCTGCTAAGGTAACTGTAAAAATGATGATTCCTATGGCGTTGTTTATTTTCCCTTGTATCATGACAGTAATCATTGCTCCTGTAATCCTTCAGTTTATGAGCTCTTTTAAAGGTGGCATAGTGGAATAGGGCGTAACATTAAAAGATAATATTTTCTTATCTTAAATGATATATGTAGTAAATGGTTTCGAGCTTGTTTTGCTATATCTTCTGTGCAATCTATAGGAACAATCGAGATAATCCTTTAATCTCATATTATCGTGATTACAAGCAATAGCTTTATTTTATTTTTAAGAAAATTTTTTAATGGAACTATAATTCTTTCATTATTGTTTTCTACTAGTTTTGTTAATGTTAACTCAAAAATATTTTTTTTAGAAGCTGATTACTATCAAGATAAAACACAAGAGAAAAAAATAACAGTTGGAAAAGGAGAAATTATTTCCAGTGATAATGCATTTAAGCGTGTAGCAATTAGTGGTCCAAATATAGCGGATATTCAAGTATTAAATGAAAAACAAATATTTTTAAGAGCTAAAAACCTTGGAATTACTACGTTTTTAGCATGGGAAAAAGATGTGGAACTGCCAACCAGGTATGATATCTTAGTTCTCCCGGATATAAAATCTTTGTCAGCTCAATTACAAGAACTAGATGAAAATATT
>JACOTS010000011.1 GCA_016178265.1 Candidatus Melainabacteria bacterium | reverse complement strand
TAAATGCAAGTCCGCTAATGATCAAAGTAATAACAACAAGTATGATTGATTCATTCAAACTACCACTATTAAATAGTTGAGAGAGTTGAAATTTTATTTCATAAAATTGTGTAGATCCTGTTAGTCCATAAATTATTGATAACCCAAAAAGGAAAATTGCAGAAGCTCCTGCGCTATTTAAAAGATATTTAATTGCAGCCTCATTGCTTCTTAAATCATATTTTGCAAAACCAGCCAAAAGTATTGAACTTAAGCCAAGTGTTTCAAGGGCAACGAACAAGGTAATAAGATCATTTGCACCTACCAAAAACATAATGCCAAGAACTGCGCCTAAAAGAATAATTGTAAATTCGCTTCTGTGTATAAAACCTTCGGAGTATTTGACAGAACCTAAGATTATGAAAATAGCAATTATTAAAGTTATTAGTCTAAAGAGTATACTTAAATTATCTGCAATGAACATTCCTCCTAATATCTGAAATTGCTCGACTTTATTAAATTGATTTGTAATAAGGTAAGTAGATGCAATGATTAGAAAGATTATTGATGTAAACCATGTAAAATTTTTAAGTTTGGAATTACTAAGAAAAATTGCAATTACCAGTGCGATAAGAACCATTAGTTCTGGGTATAGTGTTGATAAGATGTCATTTAATTGGAACATTATGCTGAAATTATATGACTTTTAAGAGGTCTTATGCATTTCTTTTGCTTAAAAGTTATGCAATTAACTCTTTATATATTATATTTTAAAGTAGGATGGCTAAATTAAGTAAAAAATTTATGAGTTTGAAATGGCTACTAAATCTAGTCTTAGTGCAGCTAATATTTATTAATTCAATTGTAATTAGTCATGCTATTACTGGTAATAATTTATCTGGAAATAACTATATCGGTATTGTTGCTCAGGCAGAAGAGCTGTCAGCTTCAGGACTTGTCCAGAATAGTAATGACGGTGAAGAAAATAATCCTGAAGTGGAAAACGAAGCAGATCCAACTCAGGTTTATAAATTAATTGCTGTTTACTTAATTGGTAAGCAGCAGAGAGCATTAATTAAAAACGATTTAGAGCCTGAAGAAGGAGCAAAGGAATATAAAACAGGTGATTATTTGGATGAAGGGCGTACGGTTTCAATATCAAGAATCTCCATGCTCCCTACTGCACGCATTGAACTCATTGACAGTCGAGGACTAACGTATTTGATGAAACCTTATACGATTGATATAACAAATTCTAGAGGTGGGGGTAAGATTGCTGGTTCTAGTGCATTTCCTACTTATTCTTCATCACCTTCAAAGAGCACTTCTAGTTCTTCATCATCTGCAGCAAGTAGTGCTCCACCTCCCGCGCCATCTTCAAGTACTGCATCTACAACAACTTCAGATAGTAGCTCAACTGCTGCACCTTCTTCTGATTCATCTTCTGCTTCAACTTCAATAACTGCTTCAACACCTTCAGCTTCTTCAGAACAACCAGCAGCAGCAGCTCCTCAACCTTCTTCTGATTCCTCTTCAAGTCCAAGTGCAGCGCCATCTGCAGCTTCCTCAGCAAGTGATTCTTCACAGCCAGATTCAAGTTCTCCTAATGGTTTAGATGTAAGCAGACCTTCTAATCCATTTGGTGAGTAATTGTCAGTTACGAAGCAAGAGCCTCAATGTCTTCAATAAGTTTAGGTATGCCTTCCGTTAAAACTTTATTTCCATTTTTTGTAATAAGCACGTCATCTTCAATTCTTATTCCAATTCCTCTAAATGCTTTAGGAACACTATCACTGTTTGGGTGGATGTAAATACCGGGCCCTACTGTCATTATCATATTTGGCTGTAGTTTTATTGAATGCCCGTTTCTATCAACATATGGGCCAGCATCATGTACATCTAATCCAAGCCAGTGACCTAATCTGTGCATAAAAAATTTTTTATACTTTCCTTTTTTTATTATTTCTTGCTTACTTCCTTTAAGAAGTTTTAATTCTTTTAGTCCATCAACAATAATAGAAACAGCTTTATTATAAGAATCTATAAATCTTTTTCCTGGTTTTACTTCCTCAATTCCCTTAAGCTGGGCTTCTAATACAATCTCATAAATATCTTTTTGTGCAGATGTAAATTTTTTATTTGCAGGGAATGTTCGTGTAACATCTGATGCGTAATATTTATATTCGCAACCTGCATCGATTAAAATCAAATCATTTTTTTGAATGGTTTTATTATTGCGGGTGTAGTGAAGAATTGTACTATTGTTTCCTGATCCTACAATACTGGGATAAGAAGGACCCATGGCTCCTGCAGACCTGAATTTGTATTCTATTAATGCTTCAAGTTCATGTTCTGCTATCCCGGATTTTGCAAATGACATTGTTAGGATGTGTGCTTCTTTTGTAATTTCAGCAGCTTCTTTCATAAGTTGAATTTCAAATGGATCTTTAATTAGTCTTAGCTTATGAATAATTTCTCTTGGGTCATAAATTGCTTTTGGAGGCTTAATACCAGCTCTGTTTAGTTGTCTAAGTTCTTGAAAAATATTGGTAATTTTTGGGTCTAAATTAATATTAATTCCAAATGGATAATAAATATACTCAACACCTTTCATGAAGCTATTTAATTTGTTAAGGAATCCATCTCTTTTGTAAGCAACATGTGCTTTATAGGTTTTTTTTGCTCCTTCAGTCCCAATGGTTTTTCCAACCCAGATTTCTTTTTCCTTGTTTCTTTCTTCTACAAAAAGGATATATACAGCGTGTCTTTTTTCTTTTTTAATAATGCAAATAGAATCTGGTTCTTCTACTCCCGTTAAGTAATAAAAATCGCTATTAGGTTTAAATTTATGTTCAACATCGTTTGATCTTAACTCTCGAGCTTTGTTTGGAATTATTGCAAGTGAATAATCCGGAAGTTCTTGTATAAACTTTGTTCTTCTTTTTAGACAGTAGTATTGAATATCTTCCATGTTATTTATATCCACCGGCTTGCTCACTAATGAGCTTCGCCGGTTTTGTAAAGTGCATTTTTTGTATGCTTCTTATAGTCGCCATCAAGATTTTACCGAATAAATCGGATAAAATCTTATCTTTTCAATAGCTTGCTTGGAAATATTACACTAGCTATAGGGTAACTATTATTTTATTTACACCGTGCTTTCATGTTTTTTGTGTTTAAATTTAAAATTTTAAGAAATATTTCAGGAATGTTGATAAAAAGTTCCTGTTATTTGTTTCCTATATGGCTATCCCCATATATATAATAATCAAATCATTTGTTTTGTTTAAATTGTCAGTAATTAAGGGTATGTTAAGTTATGAATCAGGTATTTTGCCAATTGATTTCTGGATTTATCTGAAGCTAAAAATAGATAAGTATGGTAAATTCTTTGGCTGTATATAATTAAAATTGATAATCTGAAATTAAAATAAAAAAATTATCAAGTTTAGTTAATCAGCGTATAATTTACTATACTTTCAGTTTATACAGGGAATAACCATAATATGGCAACAGCAAATCCTACAAAAGTTTCTTTAACACAAAGACTAAAAACCAATAATATTACTATCAATGATGCAATAAAGCTTATTATTGATCCTGCCGGTACTTTAAATTTTGAATATTTGGATAAGAATTTGCTTTCAGCAATGCCTTCGGCATGGCCAGCAGAACAAGCTATTCCTTTGATTTTCTGGAAAAATACTTTATATGTTGGTGTACCGGAAAACAATGATCCGGCAATGAAAAAGTCACTATCTGAGTTTTTAAATGGATGTCAAATTGAATTTCAAAAAGTAAAGTCAGAAAGTTGGAATAAATGGTATACGTTAATTGGTAAAACACCTGCTAGTGTTCCTCAGACATCTGGTGCAACTCTTGCTCCTGCTCGCACTCCTTCACTTCCTGGAGCACAAATGCAAAAGCCGGTTTCTCAACCTTCTCAGGCTCAACAAACACCGCAAGTAACTGCTGCTCCTACACACACTAAATTAGGTGCTGAACTTGAAGCTACAATTGATAAAATCCCAATCAGACAAATTATGGCAACTGATGAAGGTGCCATAGCTAATGATGTAAGAGCTTTAATGGGTGAGGCTCTTGCACACAGAGCAAGTGATATTCATTTTGAGCCAACTACAAAAGGTTTAATTGTAAGGTTTAGAACTGATGGAATTTTGCAAGACATTTGTAGATATTTTTCAACAGTTCAGGATTTAAGAAAAGTAGTCTTAGCACGTATAAAAATCATTGCTGATTTAAACATTGCTGAACAAAGACAACCGCAAGATGGTAGGGTGACTGAAATTTTAAATGGACAAAGAGTTGATCTTCGTGTTTCTACATTACCTACTTTACATGGAGAAAAATGTGTTATAAGAATTTTACCTCATGAAAATAACTACACCAATCTTCAAGAGCTTGGGATGCCAAAAGGCAGGCTTGTAGTTTATGAGGAATGGTTAAGCAGAAGTCAAGGAATGATTCTTATAACTGGACCTACTGGTTCCGGAAAAACCAGTACACTTTATACCAGCCTTGCGAAATTGGTTGATACTACAAAAAATGTTGTAACGGTGGAAGATCCTGTTGAATATCAGCTTGCACGTGTAAATCAGGTTCAGGTTAACGTAAAAGCTGGGCTGACTTTTGCTGCCGGGCTTAGAAGCATTTTAAGGCAAGATCCGGATATTGTAATGATTGGTGAGATTAGAGACCAGGAAACTGCCGAAATTTCAGTTCAGGCAGCTCTTACAGGCCACTTGGTTTTAAGTACTTTGCATACAAATGATGCTGCTAGTACGGTTGTACGTATTATAGATATGGGAATTCAACCATATTTAATAGCAAATGCCTTAATAGGGGTTGTTGCTCAAAGGCTGATTAGACGTGTTTGTTCGTGTCATGAGGTATATAAACCTACTGTTGAGGAACTTGAGTTATTACATTTAGCGTCATCAAATGATGAGCAGTTTGCAAGAGCTGTTGGTTGCGAAAAATGTAATGGCATGGGATATGCAGGACGAGAAGGGATATTTGAAATTATGCCTGTGAATGACAAGATTAGATCACTCATACAGGAAAATCCCAGATTGGATGATATAAAAGCAGAATTAGTTCGCATTGGTGTTCCTTCACTTGCTCATGCCGGAATACAAAAAGTTCGCAAAAGAAAAACTACTCTTGAAGAATTGCTTAGAGTTATTCCTTTAAAATAGTAACCTCCAATACTTAAATATGATTTTTTAGAGGGTATATTCTGTACTAAAAACTTTATTTGTTATGAAATTAAATATTGAAAAAAATATTCCTTCTGATGATTCTAGCGATTCGCAAAACATTTCCTTATCTGTTTCACTGGAGGATATTAAATCCAGAATCCCAAGAATTAATTTAAGAAAAATTAAACTGGGTAAAACTAATAATTTAGAAAAATTGTTGAAAGAAAAAAATATTACACGGGTATTATTAGATGATACTTTGTATAGTCTTGAGGTTGTTTCTAAAGAAGCTTTGGCTACAGAAAAGCCAATGGTAAGTGTTTTAAGAAAAAGAACTGATGTTGATAAAAAAGAAAAGCAAGTCACATTTAGCATGAAAGCGGAAGCAGCTCAAGAAGAAGAAAATGTAATATTTTCTCCTTCTGATGTTCCAATGCCTCCCTATAAAGAAGATGTTTTAAGTACATCAGGAGAGCCTAAAAGTCTTGCTTGGCCTCCTGTACCAGATGAAAAGGCTTCTGAGAAAAAAGAAGAAAAAAAGATTGAAGAAAAAAAGGAAGAGGTAAAAAAAGAAGAGGCTGAAAAAGAACCTGATGAAGTAAAGAAGAAAAAAAAACCATATTTTTTATCACTTCCTGATGAAGTTGAAGAACAGAAAAGTATTGAAAAAGAAAATCAGCCTAAAGAAGAAACACCTGTTGGACTTCCATGGGGTGATGAGAGTAAAAATTACGAGGGATTAGATACTTTGTTTAGCGGTGGTTTGGAATCCGAATTATTAGGCATACCAAAAAACTTGCCGTCAAAGCAAGAAATATCTAATGAGCCTGACTTGGAATTTCCGCAATTTCAAGAAGGAATAATACCATTTGATATTCCAAATAAAACAAATGTTATTGAGAATAAGCTAGAAACTAAAGTTTTAAGTAAAGATGATAAACTCAAAAGAAGGACAAAAACTATGTTTGGAAAATTAAAACTATCTCCAATAAGCATTATTTTGATTGGTGGTACTGCAGCTACATTAGGGTATTTAATGTGGGTGGATAATTCTACAAATCAATATGGTGTTCCTCCTCAAGGAGAACAAACCGTAAGAACCTTATTTAAACAAAAACATGTACTTAAGAAATCATTGGGTGTTGCAGGAGAAGCAGAGGTTTTAGAATCTGAAGATAAGCTTGCTTTTAAACCAATAAATGAAGCACAAAGATTGTCATTAATTCAAATGGCAAGGGAAGCTATAGAAAGTAGAATAGATCCGTTTGGATTTGAATCATTTTTACCTAAGCTTGAAACTGCTAAAAAAGCAGATACAAAACCTAAAGAACCAGGAGAGGTTGGATTAAGCCGCAGGCAGGTAGAGCTGGTTGGTGTAATAAGTACATCTGAAAGAAATCTGGCTTTAGTAAATGTTTATACTGTAGAATACTCTGTAAAAATAAATGATGATAAAGAGACTAGGAATACAGCATTAAAGAGTGCTTTAAGCATGGCTGTGCCTAATAGGATTGAGATATCTGTTTTAGATCCTGTTGAGGATTGGTTTGTAAAGTCAATTCATAAAAGTGAATCGCGTACTGAAGATCCTTATGTTGTTTTGGTTCGTGGTCAGGAACAATTTAATCTAAAAGTTGGTGAAAAAGTCTTATTGCCTGAAGATATAACATTTGAAGATATCGTTCTTGAAATGGAAGAAGAAGGAAATAAAGAACAACAATTACTAGACCAATTAGGCTTAACTCTTGAATAATGAGTATAATAACTTGCTATGGCTGTATTAGATAGATCTGCTATGGAAGATAAAATTATAAGTGATGCCTTAGTTGAAGACATTGGCTTAGGAGATATAACTACTGATTCCATAGTTTTAGAAAATAAGATTTCAAAATTTAATTTATTTATTAATCAAAAAGCAATTATTTCAGGATTAAATGTTTTTCAAAGAGTATTTCAGCTTCTAGATCCAATGATTAGTTGCAAACCACATTGTGAAAATGGTGATGAACTTCAAGAAAAAGGTTTAGTTTGTACTTTAAATGGCAATGCGAAAAATATTTTAAAAGGAGAAAGAACAGGGATAAACTTTTTAGCTCATTTGTCGGGGGTGGCAACAGCAACTAGGGAATTAGTAAAGTTGATTGATGAATATAATGTTGTTTTGTTGGATACTAGAAAAACAACCCCTGGCTTAAGAATCTTTGAAAAGAAAGCAATATGTGATGGCGGTGCCAAGCCACATAGATTTAATTTAAATGAAATGATTTTAATTAAAGATAATCATAAAACAATAGCTGGTGGTATCAAAAATGCAATTGAACTTGTGCGTAAAGATCTTCAAGCAGGTATTCGTATTGAAGTAGAGGTTGAAAATGTTTCTGAGTTAAAAGAAGCAATAAATTGTAACCCAGATATTATTATGTTTGATAACGTATGCAAAGACAGGGATTAAAAGTATTTCCACAAGCTATATGATTAAAGAAAGAAAGTGGGTTGATTTTTCATTGGAAGCGGTAGGTTAAAAAGGAGAATGAAAGAGTTGAAAGTCGGAGGATTATAAGATAAGCATTTTGTCTGATTCACTCAGCAAAATGCGTCGGGGGTAAAAAGCGAGCTGAGTGTTCGCACGAAGCGAGCGGTATAAAAAAATGAAATTTGATGTAGTTGCACATTATGATGTTGTGGTTATGGGGTCTGGAATTAGTGGACTTATCTGTGCTCTTGAATTAGCTAAACAAGGAAAGTCTGTATTTATTGCTACTAAGGAAGCAGTTACAGAAAGTTCTAGTTTGTATGCACAAGGAGGTATAGCTGTTCCTATGAAGGAAGGTGATTCTATAAGCAAACATTTAGAAGATACTTTAAAAGTAGGTGCTAATTTGTGTGATAAAGATGTTGCAACTGAAATAATAAACAGTTCACATGATGCATTAAAAAAATTAATGGCTTATGGAGTAAGGTTTGATTTGGATAAAACTGGTAGTATTCATCAAACGAAAGAAGCAGCACATTCATTTTCCAGGGTATGTCATGTTGGAGGGGATGCTACTGGCAGATTTGTTGTTAAGTCCTTGATTGATTCGGCATGCAGAGAACCACGAATTTCAATATCACAGGGGACATCAGTTTTAAGTATAGTAAATGAAGAGAATATTTTTGCACTTTTATTGGAAGATGTTGCAAAAAACAATTATGTGATTAGTGCAAAAGATTTAATAATAGCAAGCGGTGGTGTAGGACAATTGTATAACATTACAAGCAATCCACTGGTTTGTACTGGTGATGGCATTGCTCTTGCTTTTAGAATTGGTGCCAAGCTTATGGATATGGAAATGATGCAGTTCCATCCTACGGTTTGTACTGAAAAAGGGGATCCGTTTTTAATTACTGAGGCTATTAGGGGTGAAGGTGGGAAATTAAGAAATATCAACGGGGAATATTTTGCTTGTAAGTACCATGAGCTAGGTGAACTTGCTCCACGTGATGTACTTGCTCGGGCTATTTATAAAGAAATGGAAAAAACAAAATCAAAGTTTGTTTATCTGGATTTATCTAATTTTGATGCTGATTATTTTGGTAATCGTTTTCCTACTGTATTTAAGGAATGTGTTGAAAGAAAAATAAACTTGTTTAGTGAGGGTATTCCTGTATCTCCTGCGGCTCACTATTATATAGGTGGTATTAAAACTGACTTATATTGTAGGACCAGTATTAGTTCTCTTTGGGCTATTGGTGAATGTTCATGTAACGGTTTTCATGGTGCTAACAGGCTAGCTAGTAACTCCTTATTAGAATGCATTGTTACACCTCATTTTTTGGTTCAAAGTATTCTTGCAGAATCTTCTTGTTCTTCCAGGAAAGCTGATTTTGTGGAAATTGGAGTAGATGATTGTGAATATGATGACAAAACAGTTTTAAGTATTAAAGCTGAATTACAAAGGAATAACTTACTACATCTGGGGCTTATAAGAAATGGTGTAAGTTTAAAAGAACATATTGCTTGGCTTAAAAATCTGATTAATCTTCATAATGTTTTTTGTTATTCGCAAAGCACTCATACTATGGAACTTAGGAATATGATTTTACTTTCATATTTAATTGCTAAGGCAGCATATGCTAGAAACTACAGCATTGGTGTTCATTATAGGGAAGATTCACCTGTCGATAAAAGCGTGGTAATTAACCATAGTCTTTTAGATATAAAAAATATCAAAAATACATTAATTAACGATAACTTTGACTTAAGATCACCAATATTTTTAAAATAGGTTACTATAATTAATAACAACAATCTGGATTTATGACTATACAATTTAACAATCAAATAAAAAATAACAGAGATGTTTCATCTTTAAAAGATGAGGTTCGAAGACTTGCAAAGGAAAGAAATGCAGTAATTTTGACTCATATTTATCAAAGGTTAGAAGTACAGGATATTGCAGATCATGTTGGTGATAGTCTTGCACTATCAAGAGCTGCGGCTAAAACAAATGCAAGTGTAATTGTTTTTTGTGGTGTGCATTTTATGGCAGAGACTGCTAAACTTTTAAATCCAAAAAAAACAGTTCTTTTGCCTGATCTTCAGTCAGGTTGTCCTATGGCAGATATGATTTCAGTAGATGATTTAAGAGCTTATAAGGCCGATTTTCCAGGTGCTCCAGTTGTATGTTATGTAAACTCTAGTGCAAGCGTAAAGGCTGAGTCTGATATTTGTTGTACAAGCACTAATGCAGTACAAGTTGTAAGTTCATTAAAAGAAAAAGAAGTAATTTTTGTGCCTGACAAGGGGTTGGGGGTGTGGGTACAAGAGCAGGTCCCATGGAAAAAATTACATATTTATGATGGCTTTTGTCCTACTCACTATCAGATTACTCCTAAAGAAGTACAAATGATGAGGGAAAAATATCCAAGTGGGGTTATTGTAGCTCACCCTGAGTGTGATCCTGCTGTGTGGAGACTAGCTGATTTTGTAGGCAGTACCTCGCAGATATATAAATTTGTTTCACATTCTGAAGGAAAAGAGTTTATTATACTTTCCGAACATGGACTTGTTTCAAGAATGCAAAAAGATATGCCGGATAAAAACATAGTAACAACTTTTCCGCTCCCGCTTTGCCCAAATATGAAATATCACAAACTTGAAACGGTTATTTCTGCACTTAAAGAAAATAAAAATGACATTGAGATAGATCCAGGTATATTTGATAATGCTGCAAGAACAATAACAAGAATGTTTGAAGTTACGGAATCTAATAACGACATTAAAAATTACTGGGAAGGTCCTCAGAAAACATTGGTTTAATTTTGAATTGTTCCCTAAGGCATTGTATTTGTAAAAATTAAGAATGTTTTTAAAGTTCTGTATTTTCTTCTAGCTATTAGTCTCTAACGGGTCTGTAAAGATTTCGAGGATAACAAACGACGCGGGTCCTGTCACCTCTGGGGTCCCCTTCAAAAACTTCGTTCCTCAGTTTTTGACTCCTACCCCACCGGTGCCACCCACTTTATCCTCAAATTTCTGACACACCCGTCTCTAACCGCTAGTCCCTAGTAATGATAGAATACACTAATCACATGGAAAAAAATGTTGAAAAATTCAAGACATCAACTAATAGTGAGATAAATCAAGCATTAATCTTAGAGTTTACTTCTGCAATTTTAGATTCTCCATCTAGTAAAGGCTGGGTGCAGGGAGTTGTTAATTTACTAAAGGAGCTTTTAGATGCTAGAAGCATTTTGCTTCGAATTTACAGTGAAGGATTAACAATATCATCACTAGATGCTCTAGATACAGATAAATTTTTGCTTGCTACTACTGGGTATGAAACAACGGTCTATAATGAAGAGCCGTTTTGGGTGGAGGATAAATATGTTGTTCCGCTTTCTTTGGAAGGTTGTCTCGAAGTAGCATGGAAAAATAAACCACAGGAAAATGATTTAAAAGTTTTTGTTAAGTTCTTTTTGCTGCTTGACCAAGCACTTCAAATAAGAGCAAATATTATTTCTAGGGAAGAAAATCTTAAATCTTTTGAGAGCTTATCAAATGTTGAAAAAATACTAAATAATACTAACTTACTAAAGCAGAGATTGTCAGAACTTTCTTATTATTTGGTAAACCACTTGAATATTTCCAGGTGTCAAATAAAGATAATTTCTCAGGATCCTGGTGTGTTATTTGATCTTGATCTTAGCTGTGAATATGTTTCTAGTGTTTTTGTGGATGCAATATCTGTTGTGCCTGAATATGAAAGTATGTGGATTAAGGAATTAAAAAATGAAACGTGCAAAATTTTAAATTTGATCCCTGAAACTTATAAGTCCATTGAAGGAAAGGACATTGAAAAACTTCTTGCAATTAGGTCTATATGCGGTGTGCCTATTGTCTATAAGAATAAGGTATTAGGGGTAATTGTTTTACATGAATGTAATTATAGAAGGAGATGGCAAGAGTACGAAGTATCTTATTTAAAGCAAGTTGCATTTATGTTAGGTGTTATTTTAGGCAAAGAAGTAAAAACATCCGGATCTGGCAGTGGTGTTTTACAAAATGAAACCTCTAAACTTCTAAATCAAGATGAGTTTTTACATGAACTGTCTCATGTGCAGGTCCATTCGCAAACTGCAGGTGCTCCGTTTAGTTTAATATTGGTGGCAATAGATAAACTTAAGGAAATTAATCTTAAATGGGGTTTTGTTGCTGGTAATCTTGTGTTGTCACAAACACTAAGGAATTTAAGGAAACAATATAACAATCATATTGAAATTGCAAGGTATAACAATGATGAGCTTGTTTTAATTATGCAAGGTTTAAATGAAAAGGAAGCAAGGAGTGAAACTGAAGAATTAAAAACGACTTTAAGTAACGTCTGTGTGCTTGGAATAGGTCCGGTAAATTACAATTTTTCATTTGTCACATATCCAACTCATGCAGAATCTATTTCAAATCTCTTAACACTGTTAGCTCATGCATCGAAGATATCAAAAGCCAGGGGCTATGGCGGTCTTTGTGGAGTTGATGAGATTAAAAATGAACCTAAAAAGTGGCAAGAAGTTGTTACTGATTCATTGCCTGAAATCCTTTTAGAAAGAACTAGCTTCAAAACGGGTCCTGAGTTTATTGAATCTATCAGTGAACAAATTAAAAATCAGCAAAAACAAAAAACTTTTACTCCAGATATATTAGACTCTGTTCAAAGTTTAGCGCTTGCACTGGATGCAAAAGATTCATATACTGAAGGACACAGTAAGCGTGTATCGGAATATGCTTACATGCTAGCGAAACATATTGGGTTAGAGATGCAAGAGCAAGAATGGGTTAGATTAGCTGCAGCAATGCATGATATTGGTAAAATCGGAATACCTGAAAGTATTTTATGTAAACCTGACAAATTAACAAATGAAGAATTTGAAATAATGAAAAAACATCCTGTTATAGGAGCAAGAATATTAAAACCTATAAAACCTCTTGAAAAGGTTGCACATTATGTCTTGTATCATCATGAGAGTTGGAATGGTCTTGGTTATCCTCATGGATTATCAAAAACTGAAATTCCTATTGGCTCACGCATAGTTAGTATTGTAGATGCTTACCAAGCAATGACCAGCGACAGGCCTTATAGGGCAAGACTTCCGCACAAAGAAGCAATTAAAAGACTGAATGAAGGTAAGGAAAAACAATGGGATCCTGATTTAGTTGATGCTTTTATTAAACTAATCACGTAGGTATATGCTGAGTGAAAAAAATCAAGTAATTATTTATGCACAGGATAAATTTGGCAGCGAGTATGCAAAGACTGCAATTGGTTTTTTAAGGTATAGTAATCAAACTGTTGGGGTTATAGATAGAAAGCTTGCTGGTAAGAAGGTAAGTGATGTGTGTGCTGGTCTTCCTCCTGTGCCTATTTTTACTTCTGTAAAAGAGGCAAAAGGTGTAATTCCTGGTGCAGATGTATTAATGATAGGCATAGCACCGCCTGGAGGGCAATTTCCCAGTGAATGGATAAGTGATATGAAAATAGCACTTTCATGCAAAATGAATATTGTTAATGGGCTGCATGATTTTTTGAGTAATAATGAAGAATTAAAAAAAATCGCTGATTTAAATAATCTGTTTATCTGGGATGTTAGAAAGTATGTCAAAGAAAAAACAATTGCTAACACAAGATTACTTGAATATAATACATCAATAATTCTTACGGTGGGTACTGATGCTGCAATAGGAAAAATGACTGTTGCATTAGAACTTACTCAAGCAGCAAAAAAGCATGGTTGTAATGCTGCGTTTGTAGCAACGGGGCAAACAGGTATGATGATTAGCAGGCGAGGTGTACCGGTAGATGCTATTACTTCTGATTTTATGGCAGGAGCTATTGAAGCTGAGATAATTGAGGTATTAAAAGAAAGAAAAGAAAGAAAAGATTATATATTCGTTGAGGGACAAGGTTCAATTTTGCATCCAGGCTGGTCTGGGGTAACACTTGCTTTATTGCATGGTTCTTTACCCCATAAATTGATTTTGTGTCATAAAGCAGGAAGAAGTTATTTGAAAGATACAAAAATTAAGATTGAATCGCTTAAACAGTTCATTGATATTTATGAGCATCTTGCACTTCCTGTAAGAAAAGCAAAGGTTGTAGGTATAGCACTTAATACCAATGGGATTGCTGAAGGGGAGGCATATAATGTTATAGGGAACTTAGAAAGTGAATTAAATTTACCAGTGGATGATGTGATTCGAAATTCAGGAGAAAAACTATTTAAAGCATGTCAAATGTAACGTTAACAGCAAGGCCTTTTAATTTAAGATTGCGCTATCCATTTGGGATATCACGTGGCACTTTGCATATAGCTAATAATGTGTTGGTTACTTTGTATTTTGGTGATTATATTGCTTATGGAGAGGCTGCTCCTTCTGGCTTTTATGGAGAAAATCAAAAGTCGGTAATAGAGTTTATTAAAGCATTTTCAAAAAACCGTACTTTTGATAAGTACTTAACAAATATAAATAGTTTAAAGGAAGATCTAGATAGTTTTAATTTAAATATAAGCCAGCAACTTCGATCAAGTATATTTTCATATTCTGCAAGAGTGTGTTTGGAAATGGCTTTTTGGGACTTGATAGGCAAGATTCAAAAAAGACCTTTATGTGAATTCTTTTTTCCAGGAAACCCGTTTGCTTTAAAACAAGGGTTAAGTAAAATCAAGC
>JACOTS010000010.1 GCA_016178265.1 Candidatus Melainabacteria bacterium | reverse complement strand
TTACCTACACCTGCATGATCTCTTCCTACTATAAAGTGAGTACAACCATAATTTTTTCTTATAATTGCATGTAAAATAGCTTCTCTGGGACCGGCATAGCGCATACTAGCTGGCATTATGCAAAGCAGGGTCCTGTTTTCCGGGAAGTATTTTTCAAGAATTACTTTGTAACATTTCATTCTAATACTGGCTGGAATGTCATCTCCCTTGGTTTCTCCCATTGTTGGGTGTAGCATAAGTCCATCAACTGTTTCTAAAGCAACTTTTAGCAAATATTCATGTGCTCTGTGTACTGGATTTCTTGTTTGAAAAGCTACTATTTTGCCCCATCCCCTTTGAGCAAATATTTCTCTGGTTTTTTTACACCCCAGATTGTAATTTGGGAATTCATCATAAGTGTGCTTGAGAACTTTGATATCACCTGCAATATAATATTCACCTGAATCAAATAAATATTTGACAGCAGGGTGACTTGTATCAGATGTTTTATAAACCAATTCTGCTTCCCTTTTTTGATCTACCTGATAAATGTCTTCAATGTTAACTGTCGCAACAACATCATTGTTTTCATCTTTTAAAGCAATACTTTCTTCTTTTTTAACATTCTCATAGATCTCTTTATTTATTGGTAGTGTGATTGGGATAGGCCATATTAAGCCATTTGCTAGCCTCATATCTTGAACTATTGAGTTAAAGTCCTTTTTTTTAGTAAAACCAGTTAGAGGGCTAAATGCTCCAATAGCTAGCATTTCAATATCACATAGAACTTTTTTAGGTACAGAAATTGCCTTTAGTTTACTTACTTTTTCATTTAAATTGTTTAGCTCACCATTTTGGGCAAAAAGATTAATTAAACTGCCGCCATGCGGTTTAATGAGTTCTTTCGAGTTATTTGTCATACTTCTACCTAATTATGTAAAATCCATACCCCAGGATGACACATTTTACCCCATTTTTGTTAGTTTATAAATTGGTAAGTGCGTTACATAATTCGTGATTCTTTGATTAAGTCGAAATATAAATTAAGGAACACATAAATTATTTTATAGGTCAAACATTATAGTCATGGTAAAAGGACAAGATTTAACTAAAGTAACAATAATCACAGTTTTAGGAGTTGCAATACTTCTTTTCGGATTGTTTTGGCTTAAAGGATATAAGCTAAATGGACATAATAAAATAGTTGTTTATTTTAAAGATGTTAGTGGGCTTGAAGAAGGTGCAATTGTCAGATGGAGCGGGTTAAGAGTTGGTGTTGTAGAAAATATAAAACCTAATCTAAAAAGCACAACTGTAGAATCTATTGGAAAAAAGGGAAAAAACAAACTTGATTTGCTTGCTGAAGAAAAACAAAAAAAATTACAGGAGCTAAAATCGAAACTAAGTATCGCTAAGGAACAAAAAGAAAAAGATAAATTAAGATCTGAGATTTTTGATTTTGAAGAAATCCATGAAATTTATAAAGAACAGGCAATTGCTTTTGACGAGCAAGACAAAATTCAGCAAGGCAGTTGTGTTGAAGTAACGTTGGTTATTACTAGGGATGATGTTCCTTTGGGACCCTTGTCACGTATAAGTATTGTGCCCACTGGGCTTATTGGAGAACATACTGTTGAAATTACTCCTGTAATTGGAAAAGGGATTAATAACTCTGTTAAATTTGAACAGATGTATGTAACGGGAGAACCTATTAGATTTGAGAGATTATTAAAAGCTAATATAGAATCTTCTGAAGCATTTAGGGATGTGGTTAATAAGATTAATACTCTATTGCAAAAAGATGATATAGAGCTTTTGCGCTCTACTGTTCTAGATGCTAGAGCTATTGTTCAAGATGTTAACCTACTTATAGATGATGCACATAATTTGTTGACTACTACCTCATCAAAACTTGAAGAACTTGCAACCAGTTCAAATCAATTATCTCGTAGTGTTGTTCAGGTAGGTGACAATGTAAATAAGATAATTGGTGATAAGCAGTTAATCACAGATTTAAAAAATACAGCATCATCAATTAATTTAATTACAGTAGAAATATCTAAGTTGCTTGGAGAAGGTGGATTATCCAATGATATTCTTGAAATAGGGGCAACTGCGAAAAATACTTCTATAGAAGCTTCTGAATTTATTAAAGAACTTAGAGAAACGCATGATGAACTTGAATTGCCAAAAACAATCTCAAATTTAAACTCTCTTGCAGAAAAGTTAGATAGTTTAACTACTGAAGTAACCCAAGTTGTATCGGATGAAAAGATTCAGGAAGATATAAAAGTTACTATTCAAAAAGCAAGAGAAACAAGTGAAAATCTTGAAAAGATGTCTAAGAAGTTCAATAAAAGATTTTTGCTTTTTAGGTTATTGTTCTAATGAATTCTTTCAAAAATATCAAGTTCAAATACGGTAGTGTTTCTAATAAATCCTAGTTCTCTTAATTTCCCTAATCCTATATACTGTCCAACTATTGCTCTTGTGTTTTGACTTTGTCCATTAAATGGTGCTGTGTCTTGATTTTGTACTATAAAAAATTTTACTTTTTTGTTTTGCAGGACATTTATAAGCTCGTCTATAATTTCTTTCTTTGTATTAAGATTGCTTGTTTCGTACATCGTTAAACTATTAATAAATGGATACTTTATTGTTCTATGGAGTTTGTAGTATAGATATGGGGTAGCACCAAATGTTACAAATGTTTCATCTTCTTCCATATATTTCTTTAGTTCTGTAACTAATTTCTCTAGCTTGTCATCAGTGTTTATTCTTTTTGTATATCCTAAGCCAGTATAAACTAAGAAAATAAGACATATTATTATTGTGATAGGTTTAAGATCTTGATAGATTTTAGGTATTGCTATCCCTGAAGTTATTAGCGCACCTAAAAAAACTAAAAAAAACTGTAGTGGTATTAACTGGTGCTGG
>JACOTS010000065.1 GCA_016178265.1 Candidatus Melainabacteria bacterium | reverse complement strand
TTATCTCCGCGCTCCGAACCAATTTTAACTTCTATGGTAATTTCAGTTCCTTTATTTTGACTTGCATTAGTAGATTCACTCAAATTATTTATATAAATTTTACCATTTAAGTCTTCTACTACCAATGTATTAATTATGTGCCATCCTAAGCTCTTTAAGTCTTGATTATTAAAATTATCAGGCAGTCCTTTACCATTATCTTTAACAATAATCTTAAAATTATTTCCTTTTTGAGATAAATCTATAGAGATTTTTCCATTAGTCATGCCATAAAAAGCATGTTCATAACAATTGGATACAAGCTCATTAATAATTAAAGCAACACTTGTTGCATGTTCACTAACCAAATAAATTTCATGAGGACAATGAATATCAACTTCTATTAGTTTTTCATCTATACCCAATGTGTGTTGCAAATTACGAACAATGTCTCTGACAAGTTGACCAATTTCAACTATCTGTACATTATCAGCTTGCGCTAAACATTCATGAACAAGGGTAATACTATCTAGCCTTAAGATTGCCTGTCTAAAAGCTTCTTTTACTGCTTCATCATCTGAACGCCTAAGCTGCATTCGAAGTAAAGCTGCTACAGCACTTAAATTATTTTTCACCCTATGATGAATTTCTTTAACCAATGCTCCTTTTACTTTAATTTCTTTTTCTTTCAGCGACAGTTCAGAAATATCTCTAAGCACATGAATTTGGTTGTGTTCAGATAAATCAAAACTTGTAATTTGCAGTGTGCCGCCAATACCTCCATATCTTTTTTTCACTAAATTGATAACCGAAATAGTCTCAACTATTTCAGGGTGAAAATCTTTAAAGATGCTTGAAAGTTTACGACCAGAAAGCTTCTCCCTGATCCCCAATACAGAAACCAAAAGATTATGAGCCATATAACTTATATAAATAATTTCATCCTGATGATCGGTCAGTATAAAACCTTCTTGTCCGGTAAGTTTTGGCCAATGTTTTAGCCTGTGTCTTTTTTGATTTAATGCCCCGACAAAATCATCTGCTACTTTGTTCCAGTATTTTCCAAGCAAGCTTTCAGTAAGATATAAATCTTTTTCAAATGCAATGACCGCAATAATTTTTTCATAGTGGTATATAGGGTAAACGATTTGTTGCGTAGGTCTTCCGGCAATCATCACACCATAGATTCCAAGTGCTTTCTTGCCAAGAGCAAAAGCTTTTTCAACAAAAGGCTCTGCTTGTTTACTAATTATGCTGCCAACCGTGCTTTCCATAAATAATGTAGGATGTCCATGCGGCTTTTTGATATCAACCAACACATAGTGTCCTTGTTCTTTTGCCTCTGTGTAAACCATCAAATCAGTAGCAAGCAAATCACTAATAAACTGAAAGTTATCCATGATGCTTTCCAGTCTTCCAATTTCTTCTTCATTTAACGTGGAACTCTTAGTACAAATCTCTCGGACTTTAAGAGTATATTTACCATCTTTAAGTTCTTTAGCCATAGATTAATTAATGCGAACAAATTTTCTCTTACCGATTTGCAACACAACACCTTTATGTTTTTCTTCTATTACATAATTAGGATCACTGATTTTAACAGAATTTAGTTTAACCCCTCCGCCATCAATCAGTCGCTTTGCCTCTGATTTAGAGGGTACCAAATTAGCTTGATGCATAACATCAATTATTTTCATGGGTTCTTGAAGGCAATATAGCTCAATATCATCTGGAATATCGTTTTTTTGAAATTGTGTAATGAAATTCTTTTTTGCTTTTTCTGCCTCTGACAAATTATGCAATTGTTGTACCAGCCTAAACGCTAATTCCAACTTTATATCTCTAGGATTTACACCATCTTGCAATTGTTTGGAAAAAGAGTGCATTTCTTCAACCTGTGTATCAGTAAGATTCATATAGCTTAGGATAAGATCATCAGGAATGCTCATTGCTTTTCCAAATATCTCATTAGGAGGATCTGTAAGTGATATGTAATTATTGAATGTCTTTGACATTTTTTTCTTACCATCCAGACCAATAAGTAGTGGATTTAATATAACAAGTTGAGGTTTTTGTTTAAAATGTTTTTGAACATGGCGACCAAATAAAACATTAAATGTTTGATCAATTCCGCCAATTTCAATATCTGCTTTTACCTGAACAGAATCATAGCCTTGAAGTATTGGATATAACATCTCATGCAAATAAAGTGGCTCTTTACTGTCTATCCTATTCCCAAAAGCTTCCTTTCCAATCAGTTGATTAACAGTAACTAAATGTGCCAGTTCCAGAACATTCTTTAAGTCTAACTTACTTAGCCAATCATAGTTGTTAACAACCTCAAACAATTTTTTTTCAGTGCTAAGTATTTTTTTGACTTGCTCCAGGTAAGTTTTTGAATTATTTGCAACCTCTTCTTTTGTTAATGGAGGTCTTGCTTCATTTCTTCCGCTAGGATCTCCTACCATAGCTGTAAAACCACCAATAATTAATACAACTTTATGTCCATGCTCCTGAAATCTCCTTAGCAAATACAAACAAACAGTATGCCCAAGATGTAAATCAGTGCTGGTTGGATCAATGCCAAGCTTAA
>JACOTS010000064.1 GCA_016178265.1 Candidatus Melainabacteria bacterium | reverse complement strand
CAATATTGATCCCAACTGTGTCCAATTTGTTGCTTCTAAGGAAAGAGAAGAAACTATAAAGATTCTGGAAAGAGAAGAATATATTGATCTGGTCATTCCAAGAGGAGGAGAGGATCTGAAAAAATTTATTTTAGAGCACTCTAAGATTCCTGTAATTGGAGCTGGTGGAGGAACTTGTCATTTATTTATAGATGAATCTGCTGATGAAAAAATGGCACTTGATATTGCTATTAACGCTAAAACACAAAGACCAGGTGTTTGTAATGCAATTGAAACGATATTAGTGCATAAAAATATTTCTAATACACTTCTTCCAAAACTTGGGGACGCTCTTTCTAAAAAAAGCGTAGAGATTTATGCTGATAGTGCTGCACAAAAGCTAATAGAACAAGCAAAAAAAGCTACTGAAGAAGATTGGTATAAAGAATATTTAGATTTAAAGGTTGCAGTTAAGGTAGTTGATTCTTTAGATGAAGCAATTGATCACATAAATAAGTATGGAACCAAACATTCAGAAGCAATTATTACTAAAAAGGATGAAAACGCCAAAAAATTTCAAGATGAAGTTGATGCTGCTTGTGTTTATGTAAATGCAAGCACAAGGTTTACCGATGGGGAAGAATTTGGGTTTGGATCAGAAATAGGAATCTCTACACAAAAACTTCATGCAAGGGGTCCTATTGCACTTGAAGGACTTGTAACATATAAGTATTTGGTAACCGGCAAAGGACAAATAAGAAATTAGCAGTAAGTGGTAAGTAAAAGAACACTCAAAGCTCAAACCTCAAAGCTCAAAGCTAGAGTTGGTTTATTCGGCGGCACCTTTAATCCAATTCATATTGGACACATTAAAATGGCAGAAGCTGCAAGAAAACAATTTGAGCTGGACAAAATTTATTTTATTCCAAATGGTATACCGCCACACAAACCAAATAAAGGCTTACTACCTGCAAAATTGCGTTATAAGCTTGTTGAAAAAGGGGTAAGCAAGCTAAACAAAGGGACAAGGGACAAGGGACAAGGGACAAAGAATAAGCCATTTGGCATATTAGATCTTGAAATTAAAAGCAAGAAACCATCTTATACTCTTGATACAATAAAAAAATTAAGGAGTAGAAAATACTCACTCCTCATTCCTAACTCCTCACTCCTGTTTTTTCTTATCGGTCAAGATGAATTCGAAAAACTTCACACGTGGAATAAAGCAAGTGAACTTGCAAAGCTTGTGACATTTATTGTTCTACCGCGAAGTAGTAGAAGTAGTAGTTCAAAAACCCAAAATCCAAAAATAAAAGACCTAAAATGGCATCTGCTTAAAACCAAGCCAATAGATATTTCAAGTACAGAAATTAGAAAGCACCTTGTTTTTTAAGAGCAATTAATGCTTTAAAATTATCTATTGATTCAGGTAAACGCCCGGCGGTATTTTCAATTATATGTGTAAATGTAGGAGCAGCTTTAAGAAACTCTCTTGTCATTTTTAATCTATCTTGTATTTGCGCTTCACTTTCACCGCTTCCTCTATTTCTTATTCTTTCTTCTAGTATTGGAAGAGCTTTTTCTAAACCATCTTTACTGAGTAAAACATCTTTTACAACAGGAGAAATAAAAACATCAACATAAGGAACACCGGTTTTATCAAAAGCATGCTTTAAAAAGCTTGCTACACTTGGAACCACATCAAATACAGCATCTTTTTTAGCATCAAAGATCCCTTGTATTTGACTTTGTGAATATGCATAATATTTACCACTTACAATTGTGAGCCACTCGAAAAACTCATTGTTTTCAAGCATTTTCTCGAAATCATCAATAGTAATAAAAGTATACTCAACACCGTCAGTTTCGCTTGGTCTTTGTGCTCTTGTAGTAGAGGTCAAAGCTTTTCCAAGCCTAAGATTTGAATCACTAAAAGCATCTTCTAGTATGGTTCCTTTTCCTACACCCGAAGGTCCTGAAAGTATAATTGCAATTTGGCCTTTAGAATCTAACTTATGCTTGACTAAAAAATCATCACTGATTTGTCCTGTTTGTTCAAATTCAATAAGTGAAGGATGTTTTTCCCCATACTTTTCTTCAATTCTTTTTGCAATTAATTCTTCCTTTTTAGCATACACTAAGCCTTTTAAGTTTTTTACAGAACCTTCTATATCCCCATCTACACTGTGAAGAACATGTGTAAAAGTATGTGCTGCTTTAAAGTATTTATCAGCTTTTTGAACCCTTCCTTCTACTTTTTCAGGAGACTCACCGCTTCCTCTATTTTTAATTCTTTCTCTTAGTATGTCCTTTCCTTTTTCAAAGTTTGTTGGGTTCTGTAGTTCTTCTTTTGAAATAGGAGAAACAAAAACATCTACATAAGGAATCCCAAGCTTATCAAAGATATACCTATAATAATTGCTTCCTTCAGGGTCTAAGTCAAAAACAGGTACCTGCCCACTATTAAATATGCCTTGAATAGTTGAGGAGGAAGATCCGTAAAAATCAGCGTTTACAACCTGTAACCACTCTAAAAGATCCTTGCTTTCAATTTTTTCTTCAAACTCTCCATTTGAAAGAAAATTATAATCAACCCCATCTTTTTCACCAGGGCGGGAATCTCTGGTTGTGTTGGTTATTACTTTTTCTAGTTTTAAGGAAGTGTCTTGAAAAGCTTGTTTTAGTATAGTGCTCTTGCCTGCACCGGATGGACCACAGACAATGATTGCAAAACTTCCTTTTGGATCAAGTTTTATATCTTTTAGATAAACATCACTGATTTGTCCTGTTTGCTTAAACAGGGCAAGTGCCGGATGAGCATCTCCAAATTTATCTGTTATTCTTTGTGCACTTAACTCATCTTTTTTAGCTTGAATTAAGCTTAAAAAATCTACCGTTGCTTGTTCTAAATTTCCGTTTGAATTGTCAATTACATGTACACAATCTGGCAGGCTTTCAAACATTGCTCTATTGATTTCTTGTCTTTCTTGAAGCCTATTTCTTTGGGTTCCTTCCATTCTTTTTTCTAAAATCGCAAGGGCTTTATCTATCCCGCCTTCTTGGCTTAATTCTTCTTTTGAAAGAGGTGAAACAAAAGTAGTAATAGTAGGAATATTTCTTGCTTCCAGAGCATTTTTTAGAGGACCAACATTATTTGGACCTTGAACCAAGATAGGGACTTTCTTACTGTCTAGAGCATCTTGTATAGGCTTTATTGCATAGCCATAGTAATTTCCAGTTAAATCTCCCCAGACTAAAAGCTCATTGTCATGAGCCATTCTTTGAAACTCATCGAGTGTTACAAAGTAATATTCTTTCCCTTCAGTTTCATGAGGCCTTCTTTCTCTAGAGGTATGTTCTACTACCTGCCGGGCTATATGATTTGCAACTTTAGCGGCTGCATCAACCAGTGAGTTTTTCCCTCCACCAAAAGGACCTACAACAAGAACAACTGGATTTCCTTTTGAATCCAGCTCACCGCTTCCTTCAAACATTTCATAGTTGTATTTTTCAGGAAGTATAAATAAGCGAGAATAATTTCTTTTAAATACAGTTGCTTGTCTTAACTGCGTTGCAGTTTCTGCAGGACTTTTGCTTTCTGTAGCAGATACAGAAGTTTCTGGTGGCAGCTGACTAGCCTGATCAGAAGGAAGACCTCTAAGATCGTGAATTTCCCTTCCTCTAAGATCTGTATACGAAGTAATGCGCTCAGGACGCATAATTGTAGCCTTTTATATAACGCTCGCTTCGCACGAATGCTCAGCTCGCTCTTCACCCTCGACGCTTTTTGGTGAATAAATCACACAAAAAGCTTATCTTCACTACTATTGATGTATAAATAAGCAAGAAATCGATTTTGTAAGCACTTATTCTCATGTTAGCAAAGAAAATGTATGAAAATAGTTCAAATACAGTAAGCTTCGTAGGGGTTTCGTTAGAGGTTGGTAATTGTTTGTAATATTTTTATTACAAAACAAAGCTATGTACTTATACACATAGACACACTGAAGCCTTAATGCCCTGATAACTATGATACCTTTGTTGTTTTATACAGCAGCTACCGTACCATTAGCAGCTTTTTTTAATTCGTTTACTTTGTCTAATTCTTCCCAAGGGAGCTTTAAATCTACTCTTCCAAAATGTCCATAAGCTGCAATTCTTCTATAGAAAACACCACTGTTTAATTTAGGAAGATTTTGCATATTAAATTTTTGGATAATAGCATAAGGTCTAAGATCAAAAACTTTATTTACTATATCTCCTAAAACCTCATCCTTAATTTTTCCTGTTCCAAAAGAGGAAACGCTAATTGAAATTGGTTTTGCTACTCCAATTGCATATGAAACCTGAACCTCGCACTGAGTTGCAAGCCCTGCTGCAACAATGTTTTTTGCAATATATCTTGCAGCGTATGATGCAGATCTATCTACCTTTGTAGGATCTTTACCAGAAAATGCACCGCCACCATGTCTTGCATAGCCGCCGTAAGTGTCTACAATTATTTTTCTTCCTGTAAGTCCTGCATCACCTTGAGGACCACCGATTACAAACCTTCCAGAGGGATTAATAAAGTATTTTGTATCTTTGTCAGTCGGTATATCAAGAACATCTAATATAGGTTTTATTACATGTCTCTTGATATCCCCATCAATAATTTTATGGATGCTTTCATTATCTGTTTTTCCATCAATTTTTGAATCATGTTGAGTAGAAATAACAAGAGTATCTACCCTTTTTGGTGATCCCTTTTCATCATATTCAATTGTGACCTGTGTTTTTCCATCTGGTCTTAAATACGAAAGAATACCTTTCTTTCTTACTTCAGATAATTTAAGTGCAAGCCTTTGAGCCAAGCTAATAGGAAGCGGCATTAGTTCTGGTGTTTCATTGCAAGCATAGCCAAACATTAAGCCTTGATCACCTGCCCCTAACTTATCAAAATCATCGGTTGAATTTTTATCTCTGTGTTCTTTGGCTTGTGATACGCCGTAGTAAATATCAGGGGATTGCCCTTTGACACAGACTAATACGCCACATGTGTGAGCATCAAATCCACCTGCATAAGGGCCATGATATCCAATTTCTTCAACAGTTTTTCTTGCAATTCCTTCATAATCAAGAACAGCTTTTGAAGTAATTTCACCACCAATAATTAAAAGTCCTGTAGTTGCATAAGTTTCACATGCAACACGACTCTCTGGATCTACACTAAGTGCTGCATCTAATACAGCATCAGAGACTTGATCACATAGTTTATCTGGATGACCTTCTGTAACAGATTCTGATGTAAATAATCTTCTTCCCATAATGAATTACCTCCTTTTTTATTTACCGCTCGTTTCGTGCGAACACTCAACTCGCTTTTCAGACACGATGCTTTTTGGTGAATGAATCACACAAAAAGCTTGCCTTAACAGTTGGAGCGATGTGCTAACTAAGAGGCAGAATCCTGATACACTATGATACCTGAAAAAGCTAATTTTTAGTAGCGAGTAGCGAGTATAAAGTACAGTAACCAGTCACTCGTTACTAGAAAGTTGTTACATATTTCTTCATTATTTACAAAATTGCGTACAATGAAACTATGTCTTCCATTGATTTCGATAAACACCTTGGTTTAAAAGTTGTAAAGCGTAAAAAAGGCTATTGCAAAATTAGACTGGATGTAAAACCTAAATATTTAAACAGAGGTGGAATAGTACATGGAGGTGTTCTTGCAACTTTGTGTGATGTAGCACTTGCAGGAGCAGTAGCAACAGCAATGAGAGAAGGCCAGTGGTGTGTTACTGTACAGCTTCAAATCGAGTATATGAATCCAGCATTTCTAGGTGAGCCTTTATTTGGCTACGGAAAATTAATTAGAGCAGGAAGAACACTTGCATTTGTAGAAGGTGGCATTGAAACAAAAAGCAAGGTAAAGATAACGAAAGCCCAGGGTATTTGGTATATAAAAAAGGGACCAAGCAAAAAACTTAAAACCAACAAGAAATTACAGCAACTAGAATAATATATCGAAATTAGAAAATTGGAAAATTAGAAGATAAGCAAAAAAATGTTCTGGCGAAGAATATTTTTTGCGTCGTTGTAGAAAAGCGAGCCGAGTGTTCGTACGAGGCGAGCGGTATATTAATATTAACTTGCACTTCTAGCAATCCACTCATCTAATTTTTGAACACTTGGAATTAACACTTGTTTTGATTCTGTGGGTAAAATAAGCCCGAGTTCTTTAAGCTCACTAAATGCCCTGTTTACTGTTTCTCTTGGTGAATCTGACATTTTTCCTATATCGCTTTGAGTAAGTTTTGGAAGAAGAAGTCCTTCTTTTGTCATTTTCCCATGTTCATTTGCAATGGTTATAAGTGCTCTGGCTACCCTGGCACTTGCAGGAAGAGATACACTGCTTAATCTGTGGTTTGTTAATCTTAGTCTTCTGCAAAATTCCCTACTTAGTGCCATATGAACTGATGGATAGTTGTGTAATAGCTCAAGAAAATCTTTTTGTGTAAAAATAAGCACTTCTGTTTCTTCATTTCCAGCTACAACATCTGCAGATCTTGGTTCTGCATCAATAGCAGACATCTCGCCAAAAAAATCACCAGGTTCTAAATATGCAAGCACCTTTTCTTGTTCAAGAGGATCAATAGCTTTTACAATTGCTTTTCCGTTGTTTATGACATAAAAAGAATGTTCTTCTTCATCGGTCATGATTATTTGTGCTCCAGGGGGATATGTTTTTCTGGTACACAAAAGAGCTACCTCTTCTAATTCAGCAGGCCCTAGCTCCTGAAAAAGTGATACTTGGGATATTCTATTTATTACGGAGGAAGAAATTGTCATATTATCTAATTTTTAGTTGACGAAGCCTTAACTTCTGTTGTTTCTTTCTCATTTTTCCCTAGAAACACAGGTTTTAACCAAGGTTCTGCTTCAAGTGCTAATCTGGACATTTCAGAGCATACAACTCTGGTTTCCTCTTGGGGTCTACCTGTAGCACCTTTAACCCTTACATGATTTAAATGGATAAGTGCTGCAAGTGAACAAGTAAGTACATACCTGGTGGATATAGATGAAGGAAGTACATAACGTGCAAGTTCAGCAGATTCTCTTTTTCCAAAACCTTTTAATCTGAAATCTTTATATAAGGTCATGTATTGATCGTATGCTTGCTCCATAAGTTTTTTGAAATCAGTTCTATTTACACCTTCAGGTTCTATATATCTAAATCCTGTTTCATAAGGGACATATCTTTGTGATTCTTGATCAATTGTTACTCCTACCTGGTGTCTAACCATTTGATGGCTAACTACTCTTGATGAAACAATTACATAACTAAAAGTTGGGTGGCTATAAGTTGTTCTATGTCCTCTGTCGATTAGTCCTATTACAAGACCAGTCTTTTTTTCTTCAGGAGACTCACCCCATTCTTGTTCTAATTCTGGAAGACTCTTAATTGAATAACATACTCTTGCTGCACGCCAAATAAGATATTTCATATTTTCTGTTCTTTGAATAAGCTCAACTGATGGGGAAATTGGCTCAATAATTCTATTTGCAATGTTATTATTTATTTCTTGTTCTACTTCTTCTATTGATTTTTTTGGTGACATTTTTGAGACCTCGCTTATTACTCTATATTTTAGAATAGACTCTATATTATTGGGTTAAATAAATTAATGAGATATCAATGTATCTACTTTTTACAAAGATATAGAGATATAATTGAATATTGTGAATAAATTACTTGAAAACAAAATAGCAGTAATAACCGGAGCTGGGCGCGGCATAGGAAAAGCAACAGCACTTTTATTTGCAAAAGAAGGTGCAAAAGTTTTACTTACAGACATTGATAAAGAACCTTTAGAAGATGTTTTAAAAGAAATAAATTCATTTAAGGGAATTGCGCATATTGTTCAAGGAGATGTAACCTCTGAAGCTGATTGTAAGAAAGTAATGAAAGAAGCTTCTGAAAAACTAAGAGGAGGTTCCATTGATATACTTGCAAATATTGCTGGCATTACTAAGGATAATGTAATTCATAAAATGACTTTAGAAGAATGGAACTTCATAATAAACATAAACCTTACAGGTACATTTAACTGTATAAAAGCAGCATCTCCGTATATGAGAGATGTAGCAAAAAAAGAAAGTGAAGCTGGAACAATAAAAATGAGATCCATTATCAATGTTTCATCTATATCTGGGACAACAGGAAATACAGGACAAGCAAATTATGCTGCAAGCAAAATGGGTTTGGTTGGTCTTACTAAAACCGTTGCAAAAGAATGGGCAAGGTTCAATATCACCTGTAATGCAGTTGCACCAGGCTATATAGAAACAAGGCTTACGCAAGCAAAAAAATCGGAAGGTGATTTTGGAATTCCTGAAAAACAAAGAGATATGGTTATGCAAATGCAAAAAAGTACAGGACTAGCTAGAGATCCTGGAAAACCAGAAGATATTGCAAATGCAATCTTGTTTTTTGCATCACCCTTATCTTCTTTTGTAACAGGACAAGTATTAACGGTTGCTGGTGGCTTAATAGGCACAATTTAAGACAGTTTTTTTCTTAACCTTCTTGATTTCTAAAATCTCCTTAATTTTATATATTCTTAGAATCCCATTAGGTATACTTTTTAGACAATGCACGTAGGCTCTATATCAACATCTATTTCTCATTGGGAAAGAGCAACAATAATTCCAGCAGGTGGAACTGGTACTGGTCATGCAACAAATGATGGAATAAAAGGTGGCAGTTCATCAGCACTTTCAGAGATGCTTTATGCCTATGATGCAGGGGAAGATCCTCCGTATCTTACATGTGAAGCAATTAAAAATAAAAGATTTTATGAGCTTTTATGTCACAATCTTGAACTTCCTGCTTACATGGGGTTAAGTGAAAACTTAACTATTAAAGATCTAGATGAAATTGTAGATAGAATTCAAGAACAACTTGAGTGTCATAAACCACCTGAAGTTTTTGTGATTACCTCTGGAACTGATGCAATGGAACAAGTAGCAAAATATGTAAATGACAAGCTTGGCGATCTAATACGAGCTAAGGGTGTAAAAGTTATTCTTACAGGAGCAAATAGAGACTTAACAAAACCAGATACTGACATTTGGGATAACTTAGAGTTTGCATTTGAATCTGGATTTAGAGAAGATATTATTTCTGGTGTATATGTTGCATTTCATAATAGGCTTATTCCTGCAGAACTTGTTGCAAAAGAGCCTTTCAATGGTATTGAAATGAACTATATTTCAAAGAAAGATCCTAAATATTGGTCAGCGGTTTTAAAGAGTAATCTAAGTGATATAAATATTATTAGAAAGCTTTGGTGGAAATTAGGTATAAGAGATAAAGCAGCAAGGAGTGTTGTAACATATTCAGTAAATGTAATTAGAGAGAATCATAAGTTTATTAGAGGGTATGTAAACTCTAATTCAATAAGAGCAGTACTATTTACTCTTTATCACTCCAGCACTGCAAATACTATAGATGATGATAATGTTTCAGTTGCAAAATTGGTCCGGGATTTTGAAGATGATGGAGTGCTTACCTTTGCAGTAAATGAGAATGGAGAGCCTGTTAATTTAACACCAACTGCTTATGAAACCTCTGTGAAGCTTGGCAAGGCAGGGCTTAGAGGATTAAATATGAGAAGAAATGTCGCGCTTGCAAAACTTTGGATGACTGCATATGGATCAAATTATGAAATAGTAGATAGGATGAAAACCAATTATGTTGGGGAAATAGACAGATAAGCTTTTTGTCCAATTCATTTGGCAAAAAGCGCCGTGCCTAAAGAGCGAGTGGAGCATTATAATTGGTTTTCATCCTACGTGCGACACGAGCGGTACTAAAACAGATCTATTAATTCTTCTTCAGGTGACTTTTCTTTTTTCCCACCACCAATATCTTTAATTTCTTCTTTGTCAAATAAATCGTAGGTGCCTATAGATTTTTCAGGTGCTTTAGGTTTTACCTCCGCTTCAACAAGTTCTACCTCAGATGCAGCAACCATTGTTTCTGGCGGGATTTCCGGCGGAGCCCCTTCAGTACCAGGAACACTTGGAGCAGCACCAAGTGCAATTGCTTCTGATCCACTTTGTACATAATCACCTAAATTAAGTGGCTTACTTGTAATCATTACAGTGCCTGGTGAGGTTGTAAATGGGGTGCTAAGTAATACCTGTGTAATTGCTCTTTCATCGTATGCAATCATTCCAAGAGCATTGCTTCCAATCTCAATTTCTCCTCTTGAATCGTTATCTACAATTACAGCCCCAGTAATATTTACATTTCCTTCAATACGTAAATTACCATGCACGTATAAGACACCTGTAAAATCCACTTGATTTCGACTGTCACCTGTTATTTCAACACTGCCAGTGGGTTCACCTAAGTTATCACCCCTTGTATCAATAACTAAAACACCTTTTCCGGTTAAAACATTTGTTGCATCAAAAACAGGTGTACTTTCAATATATGATAAACCTACAAACCCAAGTGGAATGCCGTATTCATCTTTTGGTACTTGGCTATCCTTTGAATAATAGTCTGCAAGCTCGCTAAATTGTTCTAAGTTTGCCATAAAAATATTTCTAAATACAGCAGATTTTGGAATTTTTAGTAAAAAGCCCGGAGGGACAATATGCTTTTTGGTTTCTTCATCAATAACACCTGCATTTAAAATTGCTCCGGGGGTAAATTGGAATACACCATCACCTTGATAATGAAAATCCATAAAACCAGGTGGGACCAGTTCAATTGTATCTCTACCCACAGACTTTATTACTGCATAGTCAAGCTCATCAATGTCTTCTCCTGCTTTGTATACAGCCACATAAGAGCCAGGAGTAAACCCAAGTTCACCAGGTGATTGCGGTGGAGGCTGTGATTCATCAACTTCTTCTCCTTCTTCAGGAGGACCAGGAACAGCTAAAGCAGTATTTGAAACATAAGTTGCTTCCCTCAGTATGGTCATTGCAGTAGTTTGTCCAATAATGTTATAACCACCACCATTAAATGTAATTTTTCCGTTTGTTATTAAAGCAGCCATAATATCCGGGGTAGTTCTGCGTATGGTCTCACTTACTGTTCTAATTGTCATTCCAACTTTTGTGGAAGTTTCAAGCAGCCAAACTGTCTCTAAATCAGTATTAGCAAAAGGACTAAGCTTTTCTTTTTCGGGAATTTCTTCTGCAAATGGATCTGTTTCATCCTCTTCCTCATCTTCCTCATCAGCAAGTTCATCAGGATCAGCTTGATTTTCAAGCTCTTCATCTTCATCAATTAGAGGAAGCAAATTTTGTATAACCATTACATCTAAAAGAGTTAGACTTGATGTAAAGGTTGCCGAATTTGTTGAAAACTGAGCAGTGGTTTCATCAGCAGGTAAAATATTAAATAGCCAAGTGTTTGATAATCCACCTTCTGTAGCTACTGACAAAGTATGAATTCCAGGTTCAACCTTAGGCTCTATGTCAAGTGTTATAGTAACTTCTTTTCCATTTGGCAACTGATCTTTAACCTTTGGAATAACTCCACAAGCATCTGGAATAATCACAGGAAGGCTTTTATTTAAAAACAGATCAATTCCATAAATCATAAGAACTACACCCCTTTGACCTGCTTTTAAATCTAATAATTGTTCACCTTGAGTATTTTTAACCTCAGTTATGACAGGAGCTACGCTTCCATCAAAAGATGGAATTATATAAAACTCTCCTTTTGCGCTTTCCCAGTAAAAAGAAGTAAGCCCTGATTTGACTTTATCTCCAATTAAGACTTCTACAAATGGACCAGCTTTAATATCTTCAATTTGGATATTTTTGTTGTTAAATCTAGCTTTTTGATCGTAACTTAGATTTTCGCCAATAACTGTAAAATTTGCCCTTGAGTTAATTTCTGCAAAATTAGGGGATAAGGTTTTTACAATGGGTGCAGGAAGCTTACCTCTAACAAACTGTGAATCTTCGGGGACTATATCTTCAAGATCCAGATCAATCATCTCATCTTTAAATACAACCAGCTTCACACCTTTTTGCAGTACTGTCCCTCTTGGGATACTAATACTGCCAATTGCTTTTACATTTGCCTCAGGTTTTTCTTCAGCAGTAGCTCCAGCACCTTCTACACTTGGTCCAACAGATGGAGGGGGCTCTCTAAAGGTTATGTATCTTGAAATTTTAAGTACTTCATCAGCATAATACTCATCATAAATATCAGTTGCTTCATCAAACATTTCTTCTTCAAAAAATTCATCATCTTCATCAAACTCATCTTCAAACCCATCACCTGCTTCAAGCTTTTCTTCTTGCTGTGGGGAAGGTTGTATTTTAGATTTTGTATTAAGCCTTGCTTTAATTCTCTCGTTAATTCCTTCTGCCGCGGCAATTGCTTGTGAAACATGTAAGCTGCTTTGCATTTGCTTCAGGTTTAAAGAAACAAAAAGGTATGAGACTCCAACCAACGAAGAGAAAATGAAGGTTAGAATCAGTGCAAAGGGCAGAGTCATTCCATAAAAGTTTCTAAAATAGAACATAACCTTTTTATATCACAAAAAGATCTAAAACTTCTCTGGATTTACCCATTGAGTACCATCTTGAAATACTATCTTGTTTACTTTTACAAGGTATATTTCTCCTTCTCTTTCATAATTCAGTTCATTATATTCAACAATTCTATCTTCATAAGGAATAAGTGGCTTAGAGACACTTGTCTCTTTATCGAAATTCAAAGATTCATCAAAGGGAAGCTTTCTTTGCCATGTAAATGAAAATCTGTCAATTATTTTTGGGGTTTGATTTTTAATTTTTATTTTGTAGTTAAGCTCAACGCCATTCATCTTTAAAAAAGCAGTTTTCCCGTCTTTTATTATTGCATCAACTATTAAAATCGGATCTTCTTCGCCACTTATTACCTTAATTGATCTTTTTGAGTTTTGAACTTTTTCAATATATTCTTCTTGTTCTTTTAGTCTTCCTTTAACATCCAGCTTAAGTGCTTTTTTTTCTGCTTCTTCAACCTTTTGTTGTTTTCTTTCTTCGACTTCTTGAGCCCTTTCTTGTTTTTGCTTCTCAACAAGAGCCTTCATTTCAAATTCTTGTTTTTCCTTTAGAGTTTTCTTGTCTTCTGCTTTCTGTTTATTAAGCTCTTCTCTTTCTTGATATTGTTTTTTCTTAAGCCCTTCTCTTTCTTGTCTTCTTTCGTCACTATCCTCAATAAATTGGAATAAAGGGAACCTCTCAGAAGTTTCTTCCTGTGGTATTTCTTCCTGAGTTAATGCAGGATTTGGTAAAGAAAAAAGAAGCGAGCTCGCACAAATTAAAATCAACTCTTTTTTTAAGTTTCTCATATTGCTTTTTTACCCAAATCCTTCCTAAATTTCTAACCACTATATGGTGAATCTGTTACAGTTGGACCTTCTTCTGCAATTGATGCACTTGGCAGGTTTCTAATTTTGGGTGTTATCAGAACAATTAACTCACTTTGTGTTCTTTGCCTGTTTCTATTGCTTAAAAAGTCTCCGACTATAGGGATTCTGGTAATTAAAGGAAATCCTACCCTATCCACTGAATTGTTATCAACAATTAATCCACCTATTGCAACTGTTTCTCCGTCTCTTACTTGTACATCAGCAGTTATTCTTCTACGCGTGGTTGTTGCTGGCACGGTTACCCCGTTTTGGGTTGTAGTTCCAGAGTTGTCTGAAACTTCTATTTGAACCATTGCACTTATTAACCCGCCAGTACCTACAGTTGGTGTAATGCTAAGAGCGGTGCCTGCAGTTATACGTTGAAGCTGCTGGGTGGCTACAACACCTATTTGTTGTCCTTGACCAGTTGCAGCACCAAGAACAAGGTTTGTATCAGTGTCAATATTTATCATTGCAGTTCTACCTGAAAGAGAAACTAATTTCGGATAGGCTCTTACCTCTGCAAGACCAAGCTTTTCAAGGTAGCTAACCTGAGTATCAAAAATATTCCAAAGATCTTTGCTGAAATCAAAAACAGTAAGCCCCATTCCAATATTACCTATGATAAATCCGCTATCTCTTAAAAATTTAAGATCGGTTGAAGCTCTTCGTGAAACCTCAATTAGCTTTACTTCCAATTCTACTTGGGGCAAAGGCTGATCAATTTGCTTTAAGAAAGCTGCTATTTGATCTAAATCATTCGGAGAACCATCTGCAATAATTGCATTTTGATCATTGCTTACTCTTACGTTTGCTCTTATTTGTACAGGCAAGAGATTTTGTATGTCCATTGCTTCAAGATTCATTAAAGCAAAGAGCCTGGATGTTTGACCAATAATATAATTTTTATTTAGCCTGTTGTATATAACATATGTTTCAGAATTGTCACCTACTTTTGTATAGTCAAAAGAAGTCCCGCTTAAAACTAATTGCAGGGACTCATCAATATTTACATCTCTTACCCTTACGCTTACTCTTTCGGTTGGAGTTGCGGTTAGAACAATATCAATCCCATATTTATTTGCAAGATCTTTAAGTAAGGTTGAAAGATCCTGATTGTCATATGAAATATCAGATCTTCTCTCAAGCAAAGGAAGACTTTTATCTACAGCAGTTGCACCTAGACCAAAAATCATAATTGGATTTGCTGTTCCACCTTTTACAACAGTAAAGCTGGTACCAGTAGCTGAGTAATTTACCATTGAAGCATCAATCAAAGTAAAAAAAGCTTCTTCAAAAGCCTGTTCTTTAATTTCTACAACAGCAATAGTTTCATCATCTCTTATATCGCTTCCAACTGAAATGCTCATGCCGCTTATTCTCGCAAGTGTGGCAAAGGCATCTTTTACAGAAATGTTTCTAGCAGAAAAAGTTATTAACTCTTCTTTCTTTGGCAGAGCTTGAGCTTTTTTTGAAGTAACAGTAGGCTTACTATCTTTTTTGCTTGTACCTAAAATATCTTTAGCAAGATCACTTTCAATAGATGGTTCAAGTTCAGGATCAAAATCATCACCAAATAAATCTTGTGCAAAAGCTGAGCAGGTAAGACCTGATATAAAAAATAAAAGTATAAGAAAGTGTTTTATTATCTTTTTCATTAGTTATCTGAAAGTATTTAACAAATTGATAGACAACCCATAGTCAGCAAGGTTCCATATAAATGCTTTGTTATCTTGAGGCAGAAAACATTATCTTGAATAATTATCTAGAGAGGATATATGCTAAGTAGACTTACGCTTGTGCTCATTCTTTACTTTTTCGATTATGTCTTTTACTTGTTCTTCGGAAAGCCCTGATTGTCCACCAGCGCCTTCTTCAGCTTTTGTTTCTTTAAAGTCTCCTTTTACCACTGAAAAATTTGAAGCTAACCAAGGGGTTGGAGAAGGTGGTCTAGGGACATTTGGATCTACTTCTTTTTTAGTATAAGGATTGTACCTGTCTATAATTGGATCAGGATCCTTTTGGAATTTTGAAGCTGCTTTTTTTGTTGGCTCATTTGGTTTTAATGGTGGAGCTTGTTTTGCTTCGCCTTTTTCTTCTTTTCCTGTTGCAGAGATTACAGTTGCTGAATCTAAGAGTGCAGCATCAGCAATAGTTAATCTTTTTGGATCTTGTTTCTTTGTTGGTTGAGGCGTTTTAGTAAGATGCTCTTTTGGTGTAGCACCTATTACCTTAACATCGGGAGGAGGCTGCATTTCTTTTAACCTAGTTACTACACTAAACATCGGTGGCTTTTTAGCTTCTTCCCTAAGCCTTCTTGCTTCTTGAGCAGCTTTTCTTGCTGACTCTCTAGCCTGAATAATAGCAAGCTTAGCAGCTTCCTTTGCTTTCTTAAGCCTTTCTTTTTCTTTTTGTTTCTCAAGCCTTACTCTTTGTTTTTCTGCGCGGATTCTTTCTTTCTCGGCACGCTTGGCTCCACGAATTCTTTCTTTTTCTTGTCTTGCAAGCTGACGAAGTTTTTCTTTTTCTTTTCTAAGCCTTTCGCGCTCTTTCTTTAAAAGCCTTCTTTCAATTTCACGGGCTTTTCTTAGTCTTTTCTTTAATCTATCTCGCTCTTTACGATCCCTTTCTTTTTGTTTTTTCTTTAAAAGCTTTAGTCTTTGTAGCTTTTTAGCTCTTTGTTTTCTTAGTCTTTCAAGTTGAACTCTTAACTTCTTTTTCTTTTTGTCTCTTTGTGCTCTAATTTTGCTGAGCTTTTTAAATTTAGCTAGTTTCTTAGCTTTTAATAGCTTTTGCTTTCTTAGCTTAACTTTATCTAACTTGGCCTTTTTTGTTTTCTTTTTTGATTTTGAAAGCTTTTGTGATTTAACTTTCTTGGCCTTTTTGACTTTTTTTGTACTTCTTCTTGCTGAAGCATCAAAACTTATGCCACTATATAGTTTTTTTCTTTCAAGCTCACAGTCCCTGCATGAGCCTGGCCTATAATCTACGGTATTACCAGCTTTCAGCTTAACTCCACAAACTTTGCAAAATCCTGACATGTATATACTACACTTTCTATAATTTTAGATCATCTCTTAATAGTATAGAGTAAAATTGCCTTCCTGGCCAAGTAAATGCAAAGTATAGTGGAGATATTATGTATATGGCCGTAGGAGCTTAGTGTAAATAAATGTCATGTTAAAATGGCCGATAATTTAAGAAATAGTATTTAGTGAGTTTATTTAAAAAAGGGTAAGAAGTTTATTCAATGAGGAATAAGCATTGGTAAGACAAGTAAGTACTTTAAATGCAGCACAAGCAGGTTCTATTAATAGGTATAAGGTTGTTAATAGGACTGTAACTAATAGTCAAAATAGTCAAAATGGTCAAAGAGGCAGGTCCTTTGTTGACATTGCACGTGTAATTTCAGGACTGGATTTTTCTGACAATAAACCTTATGTGGAGTATGGGAAAAGACTTGGACAAATGACAGAAAAAGTCCCAGATGTCATCTCATCCAGGGCAAGTTTACTTGCTATTGACCCTAGTATTCCTCCTTCAAGTGCTTATCAACGCTTAACAGGAGAGTCTGATAGTGATTTTGAGAGGTATAGCAAAACAGTTAATTATTTAGCAAGTGCAGTTGCAAGCGGTTCAAGGATATTAAGCTATGTAGGCGCAGACTCAGGAATTAATACAAATCTAGCACCTTATGACACCAGCAGATTTGAGTCCAGTGAAACTAGGTTTTGGGGAGAAACCAGCCGCAAGATGGCAAGGGAGCTAGGCATAGAAGAAGTAATTTTTGCAGGGGGAAGTCATTTATCTGTAATAAGCAGTGTAATTCCCCAAGCCTTAGTAAAGAGTGTGACTTATGGAGTATACGATGGCACCACTTGTGAAACATTTGGATCAGATCTAAACAAGCAAATAAGATCACTTGAAGAAGTTGGCATAAATATTTTAGATGGTGCTATTAATCATATCCCTGGAAATCCAACAGAATTAGCTGATACCGTAATAAGCATGGGACAAAAAACAAATTTTGGAGAAGCTAATCTTAGTCTACAAGCTTTTAAAGTCGCAAGTGAAGAAGGAGCCACTCAATTTAAACCTTATTCAATTTCAAAGTATCTTTTAGAAACACATGTGGGAACAGGAGAAGTTTATTTGCCGCAAGAATTAAAAATAATTGAAATTTATAAAAGAAATGTCTATGACAAATTTGGCAAGAAAGCCGAAGAAGAATGCTGGCAAGATTTCAAAAATGAACTTGTTGCAAATGTTGAAGAAGGAATTAAATATTGGAAGCTCGTTGATGCTATAAAAAGTGGTAGTGTGATTGGAGACTTGCAAGAAGCAAGAAAAACAGCTTATAAATATGTAAGACTACTGGGAGCGGATAAATCTGCATCTTGTGATTTTACAGACTATTATGAATTGTTAAAAAATGATCCAAAAGAGTTTTTTAAAAGAGCAAGAGAAAGTGCACTTATTTTTTCTGATGTAAGTAATGTAAATCATCATGGTACTCCACTGGAGAAACTTGAAAGAAGACTTACTGATGAATATGGTAGAGACGATAATCTTACCCTTGTAGGAAGCAGTGAGGGAAATGGATTTGTTCGCATTAGACCAAAAGTAGATAGAACATTATTTTTGCCTAAGTTTGAAAACTTAATTGATAAGAAGGTTGTTTTACATGCAGCAGCAAAAAATGAGTATGAGGTAAATATACTGGCAGGGGTCTTAGAGAGAAATAGAAACGAAGAAGGATATGTGGATGTTATAGGAAGTAAAATTTCAAAAAAAGATATATATGAAGAAATCATCAGGCAAAGAGAAAATTACTTAACAAGTTTCAAAGAGAATAGTCATCTGTACAAAAGATGCCATGAGGCATTAGGGATAACAGCTTTAGCTAAAGTAGGCAAAGGGGTTTATAAGAAAGTAAAAGAGATTGATACGTTAGGAAATCCAATATTTGTAAAAAATAAAATGACAAGCGAAGATGAATTATTTAGGGAAAAGGATCTTATATTAGAGTTAGAAAAACAATATGGAAAGAGAATAATATTTAATGTATCTCCTGAAGCTTATAGACGAAAAGAGGCAGAGATTTATAGTCTTTTATCTGGAAGGGATATTGAATACAAAGAGAATCATGAGCACGACGGATCACCTTTAACATTTTCACTTCCTGTTGAAGCAGCTAAAGATTACTTGCCACTGGGTTTAAAAATTGAGGGTATTCTTTCAAATAAAAAATTAATTAATCTTTTAGGAAAAGATAGACTTAACTCACTTATCTATAACCTTCCTAGGCTTTTTAATTACTTATTAAATTACTCAGGAAAAATTATGGCACTGGGTGGGGTACTTAGGCTTGGAAGTAAATTTTTAGATTCTAATAGCGGTGCAATTTATAACATTGGTTTTTCTCTTTCAAATGGAATAAGAGCATTATGTGCTTTGGGTGGTGCACTTAGAGGGGAAATAAATGTTAACAGGTACCATAACATAATGATTGGAGAAGTCATTAATTTCATTGCTGCTTTTGCTCCAAATGGTATTAAGCATGGTGCATTTGGGTTGGGAAATATTTTTCTTTTTGCAGGAAGAGGGCAGCAAAGAGCACAAGCACAACAAGTAGGCTTTTGGAATGAAGAAACAACAAATGGGCAAGCAGGTGAAGTAGATATTCCTGCAAGGGAAGTAACTAGGCTTAGCAATGAGACTTTATTAAAAGTAAGCAAGCACTTAAAAGAAAAAGGAGTAAGTCCAATAGCTGCTGATATTCTTGGAAGCATATCAAGTACAGCGGCTGCAACAACTAAGATGTTAATGGATGTAGTTAAAAACCCTGGTTTAATATTTAAAGGTGTAGAAAGAGTATCAGGTGTTAGCGGCAAGCCATATAAATCCATTCCAAGTTCAGGACACCTTTTTACACTAGTAGGTGCAATCAGCGGGCTTGGTGCTATTCTTGCTGGAACACTGGGACGAATAGGTAAATTTGGTGAAATTGCGGAAAGTGGATTTAATCCGCTTGGCAGATGGGCAATATCAATTACAAGTGCAATTCCAGCACTTGGACTTATAGCTAACGGAAAAGAAATCATGGAAAATCCAGAAGGATTTCCAATGGTATTTAAAGGATTACATGGAAGTGATGTAACTTATAGTCCAAGACAAGCCGGGCTTAGACAAATTGTTGCTGCACTTGGACTTGGTGGAATTTCCTTAGGACCGCTTGCAAATAAATACGTAGCATCTGTTTATGATATATTTAATGGACTTTATTACTTAGGAGTAGCAGAAGAAGAAAAAATAAATTCATTCTTTTTAAGCAGGCTTTTGTTGGGAAAAGGACAGAAGTTATATAGGGCACAGTAGCTTATAATTTTTTAGTTGGAATTTTATCTTCACGGAGACTTAAATAGAGAAACCGCTTTGCTTCTTCAGACAGATTGTTATATAAGTACATAACTGCAATTAAATTCCACGTGTAGTTGCTTCCCGTTGCATAACCTGTAAGTAAATTTTCTTTCCCTTGGATTACTTTTTCTCCAATTTCTTTTCCTTGATTCTTAAGCCAGTCAGAATAATTTGCAAGCAAGTATTTAAGTGAAATCCTATCTGCAACATTAGCTAAATATCTTGAATGTTCAAAATCTTGTTTATCCTGAAGTTCTTTAGCGTATGCTCTAAGTCCACCTATAATATAGCCTTGCTGAATTGGCCATGTATATGGCTTATCCCAGTGAAGCCCTGTTTCTATGCCGCTTGCATAAAAACCAAGAGGACCTTCTAAATTTTTTTCCATATATTTTACCATTTCTATTAACATATCTTTTTCTGATTTTTTGTTTATATCAAAAAAATGTGCCCAAAAAGCATATCCTGCACTGGCAAAAGGATAGCCCGTTCTATTTGTTTTAGTTTTAGAGTCATATTCAAAAAACATTTTTTGATTTTCACTCCACAAGACTTTTAGTATCATTTTTTTTAACTCATTTGCTTTTTTTGCATACTCTTTTGCTTTGTCTTTATTTTCTGTTATATGAAACATCTCTGAAAGATCATTTGCACTTTTATATAAAATAAGATTGTGATCAACAGGAATAAAATCATAAGTAAATGAATTAAAAGGACCATAAAGATGGTTTGTATCATATCCCGATACCCTACTTGCTCTGTCATTTAAGTAATAAAATGATGTTAGTCTGTAGTAACTCCCCATAAGCTTTATAATAGGCTCATTTTCATAATAAAAAAACTCACTGTTTTTGTCATTGTTATCTGTGTATTCTTTTGCTTTTTTTAGCTTGGATGCTTCGATTTTGTCTTCTGGCATGGCTTCTATGACTCTTGTGTAATTAAAACCTTTTGCGAAATCTGGTTTTTCAAGATCATGAATAAATAAATATTCTGCCAGGACTTTTAGTACCTTAAAATAATAAAAATTATGTGCCCCGTGACTATCAAGTACTTCACTGCAAGGTCCATTTCCATGTGCAATCCATCTATAGCCAACTTCTCCTTTTGTTTTGATCTCAGCAATTTTATTTGTCCAGTAGTTAAATATTGATTCTGCAAGCAAAACACCTTTTTCTTCCAGCCATTTTTTATCATTTGTTGCTTTGTAAAACTCAAGTACATTTGATGGGATGATGTTTGTCTGGCTTCTGGTAATAAAATATCCCCTATTTCCGTTTAATGGGAATCCCAAAGTATTTATTTGAAAAATAAAATTTTCAAGTTGATCTTTAACTATATCAATAAACTTTGTTTTGTCTTTTATAGAGCTTGTTTTAATTAGCTCTAAGATTCCCCATAAAGTAAAAGATGTATCGTGCGGATAAGTCTCGGTATGAAAACTTCCTGCAATCAAATATGGCTTTGGAAGCCAGATGATAGCATTTGGACTTACATGTGATGTGATTCTTTTTATACCATCTTCATCCTTAGAAACATTTGGCAAGTATTCAACTTGTGCAAGCTTGTTTGTAACTGCCTCATCTTCTTTTGTATCTTTTGGGATTAATATTTTAGGAACTTCGTTAGTTTTTGGATCCAGGATTTTTTTAATGTCTGATATAGGAAAAGAAGCAATATTTTGGGAAAAAGCTTTTTCTGTAAAAGAGTTTATAAAATATTCTAATTCTAAATTTTCTCCCTTTTTTAATTCTTTAATTGACCTGATTTTGGAATTAATATCAGGATCCTGACCTATAGAATAATCCTTGTAAGTTTCTTTAATCTTTATTTTTGAATCAGGCTTACTGAAGATAAGCCTAAAGCTAAGATTGCCAAAGTTACCTGTAGATTGTTCGTTTTGATAATTGCTTTCCTGACATGATACTGGGTAAGTATTGTCAGGAGGAAGCGTAACAAATAAAGGAAAAAAAAGCATAACAGGTTAGATTATACTAATTTTAGTCCCCAGTACAAAAAACGGTATACGAAATACTGAATACGGTATACTTGTTTACTCTCTAATTAAATTTAACAATGATTTTCTTACATCTTTATTATTTCTTAGCTTATACATTACACGAGATTCAATTTGCCTTACTCTTTCAGGGCTTACACCCATCATTTCTGCTACTTCATTTAAACTTCTTTCTCCTTGTTCACAGGACTCTTCATTGATTCTAAATCTTAATCTTATAACTTCTTTTTCTCTATCAGTTAGAAGGTTATCAATTGCTTCATTTACTATCTTGGATAAGAACTTTTGATCTGACATTTCTTCTGGGGTAACACCGTTATTATTATTTTCTACTAACTCTCCTAAATTTGAATCCAAATCATTTCCAACTTCCAGATCGAGCGATATAGGTATAGAGTCTGTCCCGGAAACCTTAGTGATTTTCTTCTTGGGGATCCCTGTTGCGTCAGATAGCTCATCAATCGTAGGATCTCTGCCAAGTTTTAAAGGAAGTGCTTCTCTTGCTTTTTTAATTTTTTGCATTACATCCTGAACTGAACTAGGAAGTCTTATTATTCTACTTTTATCCGTAATAGCTTTAGTTATTGCTTGCCTTATCCACCATGTTGCATAGGTTGAAAATCTAAACCCAAGATTATAATCATATTTTTCTACTGCTCTTATTAAACCGACATTACCTTCTTGAATTAAATCAAGAAGGTCTAACCCCTTAGAGTTATATTTTCTTGCAATACTTACTACAAGCCTTAAGTTTGATCTAATTAATTTTTGTTTTGCTTCCTGTGCTTCCTTCTTGTCTTTAAGGGTTGCATGGACTTTTTTTCCTTTGTGATAGGCTTTTGCGAGCCCAAAATCTTCATTGTTCTTTAATAATGGGTTTTTCGATATTTCTTTTAAATAAGCAGCAAGAGTGTTATGTGCTTTTTGGCTACTTTCTACTTGATTACTTAATGAATTAGTAATAAACTCATTAGCCCCGCTTGCATCAAAGAATGCTGCGTCATTGGAATCAGTTAAAATTTGATTTTCTTCATTTAACATAACAGACTCTTTTCTAAGGTAGATATTCACTTTTAAGAAATTGTTTGACGGGGAGGGCCCTAAGATAATTGCTTGAAATTTAAAATTTTTCTAATGATTGGTAGATAGATCAGGGGAGTAAAGACTAAAAATACCAAGGAATAACCCTATGTTAAGCAAATTACAAGTATCTTAGAAATGCTTAAGATTGAGTAAAGGCTGCTACTATTGGTAAGTAGAAACTAAAGACTTTAACTAAGATCTAAAAACATAATAAGTGCATTTTGAAAGTTTCCATCATCTTTTTTTACAGCATTTGGAACCAGGGAGTGTTTTCTTCAAATACTAAATTAAACATAATTCCCCTATAGCTTAATTCTTTTGCTGTGTCAATGGAACATTTACCAAGATAAAACCCCAATTTTTTACCCCTGAATTTTTTCTTAACTAAATATCCTGCATTTGCAATATGTGAGCATCTGCCCGGAAAATTTGGTTTAAGAAAGAATCCTCCTGCTATCTCTCCACCCTTTGCCTTACAGATAAGAACAATTGACTTTTTTGGAAAAAAGTATTCTTGAAATTCTGTATAAGAAAAGGGTACAATTTGTGGATAAGAATTACCTTCTTTAATAACTTCAAGAAAGAGTTTATACAACTCTTCTTTTTTGCTTTCATCACAAATGTGCAAAGAAAACCCTGTTTCCCTTTGCATTATTTGGGAGTGTTTTGATAATAAATTTTCTAACTTTAAACTTGTATTTTGCGTTTTGATATTCACGTAAACAATTATCCTTTATTCTTCAATATCTTAAAAAAGATTGTACAATGTTATGAGACTTTTTTGAGGGAGATATATGTATGAAAAATGCTGGTGAAGAAAATCAAATTCCATGTCTTGTAGAGTACGGAACAATTTACTCAAAAAGAGACATGATAAGAGTACTTAGAGATTTAGATCGTGTTGAATATTTTGATTTAATTGATGATTCAATTGTTGCTCAAGGAGAAGGTTATGTAATTGAAGTTTATGCAAATAGTAATGATTCAACACTTGTTTTTAACAACAGGCTGCATATAAATGTAAATGGATTTGAGTATTTAAAACTTAAAACACATCCTAAAAAAGAAATATTACTTTATTCAGGACACAGAGCAATCAGGCTAAAACCACTAACAAACATTTTAAACTCTGACGGTAATGCAAGCATAGAAGAAGAAATAGATGAACAAAGAATAGCACTTGCAAGTCAACTTGCTTGTGATAATGAAGTAGATTTAAATTACTACAACGACTAAGGTGTAAAATCTAGACTTGATATTACAGACACTGACTGCTCACCTGTTATAAACAAACGCGTGGGTGACGCCGAAGGAAGGCATCTCAAAAATACCTCAAAGCAATAACTATTGAAGCTAGCACACAGAAAGCTTTATAAACATAGGTTATTCTATCAAAACAAACATTTACCCGACGAAAGTTAGAAAGCCAAGCAATAGTTCTTTCCACTTTCCATCTTG
>JACOTS010000063.1 GCA_016178265.1 Candidatus Melainabacteria bacterium | reverse complement strand
GTCCAGATTTTACCGAATAAATCGGATAAAATCTTACCTCTTGAGTAGTTAATCTTGAAATACTACACTAGCTAGGCAGTAACGGTTATATTTTAACTTGGCTCAAAAATACTCAAATTTAAGGATTACACTGTGTATTACACAAGGATCTGAACTCGTCTTACATTTAGCTGCTTTATGATTCTTGTTTTAAATTGTAAGATTCAATAAAAATATTAAATGAGGAAGCAATGAAACCAAACAGTATAAATCTAAGTAATATCAAACCACCAAACCTACTTGGTGAAGTTTTAGTTAGACCAAAAAAACCTCAAATATTTAAATTACAAGCAACACTGGAAAGAGAACTAATATCAAAAGCTCAAGAGATTTTTTCTAAATATGGTTTAGGTATTCCTACAGCTGATAATGAACATGGCAAAAATAAGTTACTGGATAGATTGTTTACACTTACACTCCCTTATGTAAAAGCTAAACATAATAAGTATTTTGAAGCATTCGAAGAAGTAAAAAGAGAAACTAATGATGATTTTCAGATGGAAATACTAAAGGATAGAAAGCAAGTAATTTTATATGTCCCTCTATACAAATCACATAAGATAGATGACTTCCCAAGACTAATAATTTCAGAAGTTAAACCACCGCAAGAAATTCAGCCTGGAAAACATAACGATGTTCTCCCGCCTATTTGGTGTCACAAATCTACTGGCTAAAAAATGTAAACACTAGATATCAACCCTCACTCCTCAATCTTAAATCTTAAAATGTTATAATCCTTAGGGAAATCTAAGATTTATCAAAAAAAACACAATTTATAGGAGGAAATCAATGGATCCAACATTAATTGCTCAAGCAGATGTAGCAGGCAGTGCTGATTTAGTAAAAATGGGACTAGCTATTGGTGCAGGCCTAGCAGTAACAGGAGTAGGCGGTCCGGCTATTGGGGTAGGACTTGCAGCAAGTAAGTCTCTTGAAGGAATGGCTCGCCAACCTGAAGCAACAGGCAGACTTCTTGCAAATACTCTGATTTTTGCTGCACTTAGTGAAGCATTAGGTTTGTTTGCATTTCTTATTGCAATCCTTCTTTTTCTTCAGTTATAAATCAGAGGCATGTTTTTGCATGCCTCCTTAACACTTAAATAAGGAGAGTTATGCTTCTAGAAGTTAACCTTACAATGATTATTTTTGCTGTCAGTTTTCTGATATTTATTTATTTGCTTAATCTGACATTATTTAAACCTGTAGGAAAAGTTGTTGAAGAAAGAAAAAACGTAGTTGGGGGCTCTTATACAAAAGCTAAAAATATATCAGGTGAAATAAGTTCAATTTTAAGTGGCTACGAACAAAAAATCAAAGCAGCAAGATTTGAAGCTAAACAAATTGTTGACGAAGCAGTAGCAGAAGCAAAATTAAACAAATCAAGCAGCATTGCAGGCGTATTAAAAACTTTAAATGAAGAGAAGCAAGCAGCAGTTCATAGGATAAATAAAGAAAGGCAAGAAAGAGAAAAAGAACTTCAAGGAAAAATTAACGAACTAAAAGATTTGATTACTAATAAAGTTTTAGGTAGAGAAGGAGATAAAACTCTTGTCGGAACACACTAAATCAGAGCTTGGAACTCAGACCACAATTGATTCTACTCATGCTAGTACAGAGGCTCACGATAGTCATCATGAAGTAGGGGTTTGGCAAATTCTTTTTGAATCCAATCTTTTAAATATGATCATTCTTGCGGCAGTAGTTATTTACCTTGCAAACAAATACATCCCTAAAATTTTAACTACAAGGAAAGATCAAATAAGCAGAGAACTTACAAAGGCTAAAGAAGCTAAAGAAGAAGCAGAAAAAGAACTGGAAATCGCAAGAGAAAAAACACAAAAATTATCTCTTGAAATAGAAGAAATTAAAACGGAAGCTAAAAAGACTGCAAGTGCAATTAAAGCAGGTATCGAGGAAGATACAGGAAAAGAAATCGAGCTGTTAAAAAATAGAATAAGAAAAGAAATAAGCAATGCAGAAGATGAAGCTGTGCATAGTATACAAAAATCAGCAACCAATGCTGCAATTAAGCTTGCAGAAGAAACATTGATAAAAGTGTCTCAAAATGAAGAAGTGCAAAAGAAGCTCATCAATGATTTTGTATCTGACTTAAAGGAGCCAGGTAAAAACTAATGAAAGCAAAAAGGCAAATAGCAAGAAATTATGCACAAGCTTTATTGGAGCTTATAGGCAACATACAAGAAAAAGAAAATATACTAATCCAAATAAGAGAGTTTAATAATGCACTTTATCAGGTGAAAAATGCATCTGAGGTATTTTATAGTCCTGTAGTGTCAAAGGCAGAGAAAAAGGAGCTAGTAAAGAAAATTTTCTCCAAAGATATAACTAACTCAAATAAAACATTAGTTAATTTCATTTTTCTTTTAATTGATAACCATAGATTTAGTTTACTTCCTGAAATAGAAGAGGAAATAGACAATTTGCTCGATAAATTAAAAGGGATTGTACATGCAGAGGTAATATCTGCGGCTCCGCTTAAAGATGAGGCTGTAGCAATAATTAAACAAACCCTTGAAGCAACCCTTTTAAAGCAAAATGAAAGTTTAAAGGTTGAGCAAAAGACAGAACCTACTTTAATAGGTGGATTAAAAGTAAAGGTCAATGATTTGGTTTATGACGGGAGTATAAAAGGTAGGTTAGAAGAACTAAAACGGAGGTTAGGTTGATATGGCAATTAAGACAGATGAAATAGTAAGCATATTAAAGGAACAAATAAGCAAATATGAAGAGAAACTACAGGTAAGTAATGTAGGTTCTGTAATCTCGGTTGGTGACGGGATTTCAAAGATCCACGGTTTAGAACATGCCATGTCAAGTGAACTTGTTGAGTTTGATAATAAAGAAAAGACTGTTGGAATGATTTTAAATCTTGAAGAGGATGCAGTAGGTGTTGTTTTACTTGGTGAAGGAAAAGGAATTCAAGAAGGAACAGTTGTTAGATCAACAGGAAAAATCGCTTCTATCCCCGTTGGAGAAGAGCTCATAGGGAGAGTTGTAAGTCCTATTGGTGTACCACTTGATGGAAAAGGTGAGATTAAATCAAGTAAGTCTAGTCCTGTAGATACAGTTGCTCCAGGAATTGTAAAAAGAAAATCAGTTTGTGAACCACTTCAAACAGGAATTGCTGCTATTGATTCTATGATTCCTATCGGGCGCGGACAAAGAGAACTTATTATTGGAGATAGACAAACAGGGAAAACCGCAATTGCAATAGATACAATAATAAACCAAAAAAATGAACCGAATAGACCAATTTGCATTTATGTCGCAATTGGACAAAGACAAGGTCAGGTTGCACAAATTAGAAAAACTTTAGAAGATAGCGGTGCAATGGAATATTCAATAATTGTCAATGCTGCATCAACTGATTCACCAGCGCTTCAGTTTATTGCTCCTTTTGCTGGTGCTGCAATTGGTGAAGAGTTGATGACTCGTGGTAAACATGTACTCATTATTTATGATGATCTTACAAAACATGCTTGGGCTTATAGAGCGATGAGTTTACTTTTAAGAAGGCCTCCTGGACGTGAAGCTTATCCTGGAGATGTATTTTACTTACATAGCAGGCTTCTTGAACGTGCTGCAAAGCTAAGTGATAAATTGGGTGGTGGTTCAATGACTGCACTTCCAATCATTGAAACTCAAGCAGGTGATGTTTCTGCATATGTTCCAACCAATGTAATTTCAATTACTGACGGGCAAATTTTCCTTGAAACTAATTTGTTTAATGCTGGAATTCGTCCTGCAATCAATGCTGGTATATCAGTTAGTCGTGTTGGCGGTGCAGCACAAACAAAAGCCATGAAGATGGTAGCAGGCAGACTAAGACTTGATCTTGCACAGTTTAGGGAACTGGAAGCATTTGCTCAATTTGCATCTGATTTGGATCCTGCAACACAAAAACAAATCCAAAGAGGACAAAAAATAAGAGAAGTATTGAAACAGCCTCAGTACACCCCTTTAACAGTGGCTAAGCAAGTGTCAATTCTATTTGCTGCAAATGAGGGAATTATAGATTCAGTTCCAAATAACCAAATTGCAAAATTTAAAGAAGAATGGGTTAAGTACTTTGCTGCAAACAACAAAAAGCTAGAAGATAAACTAAACTCTGGTGCGAAACTTGAGGATAGTGAAAAAGAAGAACTTAAAAAAGCACTAGAAAAATTCAGAGATAGTTTATTTAGCTAAGTGACATAGGTCTTATATGCCAGAAAAAGAACTTAGAGTTCGTATAGCCCCCAGTCCAACAGGAAGTTTACATCTTGGGACAGTAAGAACTGCCTTATATAATTACGTACTTGTAAAAAAACACAAAGGAAAGTTTATCCTTCGTATAGAAGACACTGATGCAGCAAGGAATAAAGGTGAATATACAAAAGAAATATTGGATGGGTTTAAATGGCTTGGCATTGAATTTGATGAAGGACCTTATTATCAAAGTGAAAGATTGGATCTATATAAAAAGCTTGCTCAAAAACTTTTAGATGAAGGCAAAGCATATCATTGTTTTTGTACACAACAAGAATTAGAGGATCTAAGAAAAGTGCAGCGTACAGCAAGAATGCCAGAAAAATATGATAACAGGCACAGAAATCTAACAGAAGAAGAAAAGAAAAAATTTTTAGATGAAGGGAGAAAGCCTGTTTTAAGGTTTAAACTTCCGGATAACCAGGATATTAAGTGGCATGATGGGATAAGAGGAGATATTTGCATAAACACAAATGATCTTGGTGGAGATCTAGTTATCATGCGGGCTGATGGAATCCCACTTTATAATTTTGCAGTTGTAGTTGATGATGGGGATATGGGAATTACACTTATACTTCGCGGGGATGATCACCTGCACAATACTGCAAAACAAATTCCAATTTATGAAGCCCTAGGGTATAAAGTACCAGATTTTGCACATGCACCACTTATTTTTACTCATGACAAGGAAAAACTAAGCAAAAGGAAACATGGTGATATTGCAAACATTGATAAATATCAAAAGGAAGGATATTTACCAGAGGCGCTTAAAAACTATTTGGTTCATATGAGCTGGACTAAGCCAGATAAATCTGAAGAAGAAGTATTTAGCTTAGATGAGATTGCAAGTGTATTTGATCTGGATAGAATAAGTAAAAATCCTGCTGTTTACGATTTAATTAAGCTAAACTGGTTTAATAATCATTACATAAAGGAAAAAAGCACAGAAGAAATCCTCGAGCTCTCAAAGAGATTTTTGGGAAAAGACCTAGATTTATCTAAATATTCAAAAGATAAAATTTTACTTATGATTGATGCAGTAAAAGCTGGGTTAAACAAATTAGATGAGCTTCCGGGATTAATTAAGTTTTTCTTTGATGATAAGTTTGAATTTGATAGCGAAGAAAATCAAAAAATACTTTCTTCTGATAGTTCAAAAAAAGTGCTTGAAAAAATACTAGCTTCTTTGGATTTAATGAATTTTAACGATCCTAAAGAATGCAAAAAAACAGTTGATGTTATTGGAAAAGAGCTTGGCTTAAAAGGAAAGGATCTTTACTGGCCTTTACGTGTAGCACTTTCAGGCTCAAACAAAGGACCAGATCTTGGGCTTATAATTTCACTTCTTGGAAAAGACAAAGTAAAAGCAAGAATTCAAAGGGCACCTTCAGTTTTGGTTTAACTACGATGTAACATAACTTATGGCAAATTACAAAAACAAACCCTATTTAAATAAACATAAACACCTATACCAAAGGCAATTAAAAGAGGAATAACAAACTTTAATCTTTCTTGTGTATTTGGAAGATTTTTAAACAAAGTGATTCCAAGATATAAAATAAAAATTGTGTATAAAGCAAAAAATATTGTAAAGATTGTTTCCATGGTTCCTTGACATTCAAATCACTCTATTAAAAAAACAACTTCTTTTCCCAGTATGACACGCCACATCCCCCACTTGTTCTACTTTTACTAGAATGGTGTCATTATCACAGTCATAGTAAAGCTCTTTTACTTTTTGTACTTCACCAGATTTATGTCCTTTGTGCCAAAGCTCATTACGAGAGCGGCTGTAAAAATAAGTTTCTTTTCTTTCTACAGTAAGTCCTAAAGATGTCTTATTCATAAATGCAACCATAAGAACTGCCCCGTCTTTGTAGTCCTGAACTACAGCAGGAACAAGACCTATTTCATTCCACTTGATTTTTGAAAAATCTATCTTTTCTATGATTTCTGAACTCATGTATTTAAACTTATAACCTTTTATTTACTTATGGTTAACTATATTTTAAACATTAGGAACAATACGTAATAGCTTCTTCATGTATCTTGACAAGATGCCACCTAATTTGAGATAATTATTATACATAAGGGTTAACCAACAAGTAAATACGACGGTGCTGAAAAGCACCGTTTTTTGTTTGGTATGAAGTGTCATCCCGAGGAGCATAAGCAACGAAGGATCCCGATCGGGATTGCTTCGCTTCGCTCGCAATGACTGTTATTGCATAACAGTCACTTTTTTAAGTGCTTCTTGTTGTCTCTTTTGAATCTCTAAATAATTTTCTTTTGCAGGATCAAAACGTGCCGTTAAATCAGCTGATGTAAGCGTTCCCCTCACTCCAAGCCCGTAAAGCCACATACCTGTTTTCATAAAACCAAGCACTGGTCCGTTGACATTACATGCCATTGTAGTTTCATCTCCTAAAACAAATGTGTGAGTAGAAACCTTTCCTTCAAAGGTCCTGCCTGTAATTTTTACATTTGTAGAGATGGGTTTTTTAGAATTTCTTGTGTCTACAATGCCACCGGTTGTAACTCTTTCACGAGAACAAACATTTGCAAACTCAAGCATGATGTCATCTGCGTGCTCCATATGCTCAAGCTCAAGTATTCCATTTCTTTTATTTAATTCAGCTTCTATTTCTTCATCTGTCATCTTAGAAACTATTTCAGGATTAAATCCAGGAAGATGTGCAATATCTTCTCTAATTGTTGCTTTGTAAGTATCCCAAGTACTGATTCCAACACCAAAAGTAATGGTTATATCAAGTACTTCAACAAACGATTGTGCTGCAAGTGCTGCAGCGGTTGTAAGAAGACCTGGGGTTGCTCCGCAGCCTGTAAGATATAAAATCCCATTTGCTTGAAACTCACTGTCAAGGGATTTTATCATTTCAACTGCTCTTGTTCTTTTTAGAGCATCTACTATTACACCTTTAAATCCAGTTTTAATAATTTCCTTTGCAACATTTGGAATAAATTCATTGGGAAGATTGGGAAGAGCAATAAATATTGCATCAAGTTTATCTTTATGTTTTACTAAAAGATCGATTATTGAATTTTCTGATGGGGTAGCACCTTTTATTTCTACAACTTCTTTCGCTCTTTTTATACTTACTCCATCAAGACCATTTTCACTAAATACATAACCGCTTCTGTCACATACGGCTACAAGTTTATAATTCTTTTTTTGCTCAATTAAAAGAGCCATATTTTGTCCTAGTCCACCACAACCTAAAATTGCTACGTTAATCATTTCCTATCTCCTTTTAATTCTCTAGTTTCTAGCCATTAGTAAATTATATTAGGTCTATACTCGCAAAATAATCCCCACGTTTAATTGCTTTACACAAATCAATTTATGCTTGATTATAAATAGTATTTATTGCATTTTTACCCAAAATGAAAGTAAAATTCTATAGTTAATGAAAAAAGTAAGATTTGTACGTCATAGCTTATGGAATAAGATAATCATGGGTTTTTAACTTATCAGAGGAGAAAAAATGGAAAAAACCGAAAAAATACTTGATGTAATAATTATCGGCGGTGGCCCAGCAGGGCTTATGTGTGCATTTTATTGTGGTACTGCTGGAATGAAGCCGATGATTTTAGAAGCACTTGATTTTTTAGGTGGACAATCAGCAGCACTATATCCCGAGAAACCTGTTTATGATATCCCTGGAATTATTGAGTGTACAGGACAAGAACTTGCAGATAGTTTAACTGATCAGGTTATGCAAATTGAACCAATGATTGAATATAACCAAAGTGTTGAAGAATTAAAACAAGTAGACAATATCTGGAACATCCACTGTAAATCCGGGAAAGTATTTAAGTGCAAAGCTATTGTTGTTGCTACAGGCAAAGGAGCATTTTCCCCAATTAAACTTGGATTTCCTGGTGAGAGTGAATACCTTGGTAAGGGAGTTACTTATACGGTAAAACAACTTGCTGCGTTTAAGGGACAAGATGTTTTAATTGTTGGTGGTGGTGACAGTGCAATGGACTGGACAAATACATTGAAAGATATTGCAAAAAGTATCACACTCATTCATAGAAGAGATGGTTTTAAAGCACATGCTGGTGCAGTAAACCAGGTAAAAGCACTTGCCGAATCTGGTGAAATTAATATGTTTATCCCATATGAAATAAGAAAAATAGAAGGAAAAGATAAAGTAGAAAAGGTCACTATATTCAATAATCAAACTCAAGAAGAAAAATCATTTCCTGTTCAAAGCGTAATTCTTTGTGCTGGCTTTAGACCAACTACTGAAGCACTTAAAAAGTGGGGATTGGATCTAAATGAAAAAGGTATGATCAAAACTCATGAGATCTGCAAAACAAGTCTTCCTGGGATATTTGCTATTGGAGATGCTACCGAATATACAGGTAAAAGACATCTTATGGTAATGGAATTTGGAGAAGCCGCAAGTGCAGCAGGTGCAGTTTCAACTCATGTTTACGGCAAAGGCAAAGGTGGTGCTGAATGGTGGGCAGGTCCTAAAAAGAAGAGAACTGGCAATGTGGAAGTAGACAAAGACTCGGAAAATAAAACTGGGCAGCAAAACCCAAAAGATAAAGAAAAACAGACTGTAAAATCATAAGCAGTTATGAAAAGCTTAGGCTTGTTACTTTTTCAAGCTCATTAACAACAGTAGAATATTGATTTTCATCTAGAAGATAAAGTGCTTGTAAGACTGCATTAATGTCGGAATCTTCTAAATTGGTTTCAGTATTGCTTTGTAATGCTTTTAAGAAATAATCTAATTTAACTAAATCTTGCGGTATCTTATATCCTTCTTCTCCCTTTTCAATTCCAACATCCCCAAAATCACTAATTCTTTTTCCAAGCCTTTTTCCTATTTCAGTCATAACGTCTATAAAATAATTTGTTTTGTCTTCTTCATTTGTCCATCTTTTAGTTTCGACATGAGACTTGACAAGTGCTTCTATAAGACATATTTTTAGCCTTGCTACCTCGTTGCTGTCACCTTGATCAAAATCAAATCCGAGAAAACTCAAGTATCGTGGAAGTTTTGACTCTTTTTCACTGTGCGGAAACCCAATCTTTTTTATGTCTTTTGCTTGTGGGAGTAGAAATCCACCCTGAGCGAGTTTAAGCTCTACAGGTCCATCCGCCGTATCATTAGCTGGAAATTCAACATCTAAAGTTGTTGGTGCTCGAAGAGTTCTTGAAGATCCATTCTTGCTGCTTTGACTATTTCCACCAGGAAATTCATATTCATGATTATTAGAAACTCCTCCGTTTTCATTTCCTTTTTTCCACATTTTCATTAATGTAATTGGATGTGGCAAATACCCGTTTCCAAACAATCCATCTAAAGTCAGTTCAATTAAATCTGGTTTACCAGACGTTCTTTCTCCTGTTTTTGGATTAACTTTAAAAAATCCTGCTCTTGCTTTACCACTTGAATCTGCCATTGCAAGCAAAAGAGATACGCTAATTCCAATTGCTGCAGTAAGTTCATTTGCAGCATGTGCAGAAGAAAGCTCTTTAACAAGTTTTTGATCAATTTTGCCGCCAGTTAACTCACGCAGTTCGTCAACTTTATGCTTGAGCGTATTCTCATCCTTTAGCGATTGTTGAAGAAATTTCATTGCAGTAAGTATAAATTCTGGTCTTATTGAAGTTACAAATAATGGTGTATAAACCTCTTTCTCCCCAGGTCTTGCATAAGAGCTGGTAGATCTAAGGCAAACATTAATTAAATTTTCTTCAGTATTGTAGCTTACATCAAATGCAAGTCCTGAGGGCTCTATAATTTCATTAAGACCTGAAACCAAATCATTTAGATTTTCTCTAAAGCTTTTTTCGCTTGCTAATTCCTTTAGTACTTCTTTAAGGAGAGTAGGATTAGATTTTATAAAGTTATAAAACGCATCTTCTCCATGTTCTGAAATTATTCTCTTAATGGTTTCAATATTTGCGTCCTCGGGATCTATGCTTCTTAGTTCATTGATAAAAGGATCGTCTGTATAATCACCAGGCAAAGAACGTAGAAGTGCAGGCCAAGCAGACTCAAGTGTCCAATTAGCAGCTTTTATTAAATTACCTCTTTTCTCATCATTTGTTTTAGAAAAAAGCTCTTTTGCTGCTTGGAAAATATTTTTGCCTTTTAAGAACTGTTGAGCCCGTTTTATAAAGTCAGTAACCCCTGTACGAAGCATATTTGCAATATATGAATCTTTTGGAGGAGATGATGCCTTAATTCCGATAGAACCTAAAACAAAAGTTACAAGAGGAAAAATATATTTTCTAAAGAATTTACACCAGTTGGCTTCATAAAATTATTTCTACTTACCACCGGCTTGCTTACAAGTAATGCGCCGGTTTTGCAAAGTACACTTTTTGACACTTCTTACTACCCTTCTCCAGATTTTACCGAATAAATCGGATAAAATCTTACTTCTTGAGTAGTTAATCTTAAAGCACTACACTAGCTGAGCAATAACCTATACATCTATCTTATGAAAGAGATTTCTTAACCTGCAATAGCTTTTGACTTGTAATAATTAAATAAAAATAAAGATCGGGCGTCTAAGATTTATTCTCTTCAGTTTTATTATCTTTTTCTTCCTCTTCGTTAAACCCTGATTTTACTTCATGAGCTGCAGAAGATAATGACTCTTTAAAATTTTTAAGCCCTTTACCTAAATTTCTGCCTAATTCAGGTAATTTCTTTGGGCCAAACACAAGAAGGGCAATTCCAAGAATTACAACGACTTCAGGTACGCCTATGTTAAAAGGAAGCATCACGAACCTAATTATACAGCACTATGAAATGTAAATGCCCAAATAGCTCCCGGTCTATGATACATAGATGCCCGAAAGTTTCCATTGATATCCCATGCTTCAGGAGTTCTAAACCAGTAACCTTTATCTTCATATATAACTTTATAAACTCCTTCTGTAATTTTTAAAGCTTCTTCTTTAAGTCCTCTAAGCTCCATAAGTGATGAGAGTCCTAAGGTTACTCCAGACCAAACTTCATTACATTGAGTATTTAATCTCCAAACCTTACTGTCAGGAAGTAGGCTTCCATCAGGATTGATTCCATTTAGTGCGCCAATGTTTCCATCTTTGACTTTCATGACATTTAAACTAAAGATCTTTTTTAACATTTCATTTGTTCTTTTAGGAGTAAAAATATCACCTAATCCTAAAAGATCTGTATACCACTGACCACAAAGGGCATCAGCCATAATGCTGTTTTTGTAATCACTTAACATGTCATATAAATAATAATTTCTATTCCAAAGCTTCTCTTCAAGATTTTTTTTACCTTCAATTAGCCAGTCTTCATAAGGCTTTGAGTTTTTTCCTAAAACTTTTGCAATTTCAATTAAAGATGCAAGTGCAGCAAGCCAAAGCCCATTACAGTAAGTGCTTGGACCATGCATAACCCAGTTGTCGTATGTTTGATCCGGAAAATTATCGTTTTCAATAAGATAGTCACCATCCCTATCAAATTTTTTCAAATAGTTTATAGCTTGCTCAATGGCATCAAAACTATTTTTCAAAAACTCAATATCTTTTTTGCCGGTTAAATAAAAATATCTGTAAATCATAAGCACGAACTTAGAGTTTAAATCTTTCCACCTATTAATATCTCCATGCTTGTATGCATTTATTTTTAAAAAAGGATCTTCGTAAGGTGATCCTAAATCATGCGGTAAAGCTCCTTTTAATTTTCTTTGCCCTTTTTTCTGAATCAAAGGATGATCAAAAAACACCTCTTCTTTAATTTCTAAATCTACTGATTTGCAATAATCTTCAAGCACAATTTTTTCAAGCTCAGGCCACAATTTAAGAAGAGGGAACGATCCGTAAAACCTGACATCGAGGGTTTCATAAAATGGGTAATCGAAACATTCTAAAGTACCAAAATGTTCTTTGTTATTATGCACTCCGGGCACAAGCCCTTCGCGCTTCCTTCTTTCATGTCCAAACGATTGATCGGTTTTGCCAAGTGAATTGGACAAAACCTCTTCTTGCTGTCTGCTTGCAGTCCAAACAGTACCACCATGTGCTACATAATAAAGTTCATTTATAAGAAGTGTTTTAAACCAGTCTGGTTTGTCTAATTTCAAATATTCCTCTTGCCAAGTCTTGATTTCAGTGAGCCACTTATCATTATTTCTTACTCCCTCTTCTCCTATTTTAACGGCATTATTTCCACCATTTCCAAAAAACTTTGTGTAACGTTTACACCACTTAGTGCCACCTCCAAATTCAACAATTGGATAATCCCATGCAAGCACACAAGTTATTGTTCTATTTTCATTTGGTTGTAATCTTACTTTTGCAGAGATGGCACCGCATAAATTAGGAGTTAGGAGGGAGGAGCTAGGAATTAGATTTAGAGTGCCGTCTTTAGAAAATTGTTCCCAAATTTCGCTTCCATCACCTGTTGGATTAAACATATCAAAGTAAACTTCATTGGTATCTTTGGTTCCTACAAACATTCCCATTTGTCCATATTTGCTTCCAGTGTTCTCGTTTAAATTGCTAAAAACTATTCCACTTAATCCTTTTTGTCTAAAAATTGTATTTTCACTTGATCCAAAAAAACTTTCCCATGTCCAAAGGAGTGAAAGTTCTCTTTTTTTCTTTGTTGGATTAAAAATGTGCCATTTAAAAACTGCTACAGGGTAACTTGTCTCTTTATAGTTATGAGGAATAATTGGAGAAAATTGTTCTTGAATAATATTTAAATCCTCATAGTGAAAATATGCTCTGGGATATAATGCATGGTAAGTGCCATTTTGTTTTTTGAATTTCCAGGAAGATAAATTTCTATTTTTTGGCTTTAGATCGTTTAATATAAAAGCCTCTCCATTTTCAAAGATTCCAAATTGACATGCATCAAGTGTTTTATAAACATGCTTGCCAACCTCAAGGTGCCAAACAGTAAAATCTCCTCTATACGTTTGAGAAAATGTACCCGCACCAAATCCACCAAGAGGCATGCCAACAAAATATCCATCATCTAAATTAGGAAGCCCGCCTTCAGTTCCCCTAATTTTAGTTACACCAAAGGAGTCTAATTTTTCACCTATTTTTCTTTTAAATCCAATTTTAGGAATTATCATGATATATATGACATTTTAATTGTGTGTATGTGCCTATGTGCGTATGTGCTTATGTTTAGTGCTTAGATTTTGTATTTCAGTTTTAATAATCATTTAATTTTTTTAGGTTTAACTATTTCTAATTTGAGGAAGATTGTTTAAGCGTGGCAATGATGCCAAAAAACAGGACCTAAAAAATGCTAAGTAATTTTAATGAAAAACTTGATAAGGGTACATGTGCAGTAAGCTTAATTCTTTTTACCCTTATAACTTTTACAGTTAGTGCATCTAACTTATATAGTTTATTTAATATGAGTGGGGTTTTTAAACAATAGTGGCATTGCTTAACAACTATTGAAAACCCAATACTATATAATTTAAATGTTGTGAAACAATCTTTTGAATTAAAAACACTCATTAAATCTATTTTTTCTAATAATTTGTTACATAGTAATGGGAATAATTTATTAACCAGGGCAATTATAGATTCGTCTCATAAAATAAACAAGAATAAAATTGAAACTTATTTTAAAAATTTTTTTGAGTTGCAAGGATGGCTTAGTGTGTTTGCTGCAAAGACTATTTTATGGCTTGATTTTATTCAAAAACAAGAG
>JACOTS010000045.1 GCA_016178265.1 Candidatus Melainabacteria bacterium | reverse complement strand
CCTAAAACTGAGTTTGAACGTTTTGAGTTAAGGATACCTCCTATAATACAGGAAGGACTGTAGCCATTTTTTTCTAAAGTATCATAAATTAAGGCAGTTGTTGATGTTTTTCCATGTGTTCCTGATACTGCAATTAATTTCTTTTCTTTCGTTGCAAGTTCTAATAATTCGGATCTGTGTAAGATAATTTTATTATTTTCTTTAGCCCATTTTATTTCCGGATTGGTTTCATTTACGGCAGTAGAATAGATAATGTAGTCTGGATTTATTTTTGATAGTTCTTTATCAGCATGAGGAGTCCATATGTTATTAATGCCTTCTTCTTTTAAAGCACAAATTGTGGCAGATAGTTCTTTGTCTGAGCCTGAAATGTCCTTGCCAAGCAAGTTAAAGTATCTTGCTAAAGCACTCATTCCAATGCCACCAATTCCTATGAAATGGAGTTTTTTTGCTTTAAGATTTTGCTTCTGACTTTGATGATTGTTTTGTGCTTGGTTCAATCTTCTTTAACCACTTAGCTATTGTGCTTTTTTTCTTTGCTGCAAAATTTAAGTGAATTATACCCTTACACTTTGCTTTATCAATTAAGGAAAAAGCTTGGTTTTTAACTTTTGAAGCTTCATCATAGTCATTTTTTGCTACACATTCTGCAATTTTTTTCATAATTGTTTTAATGGCAGTTTTATAGCTTAGATTGTAAGCCCTATATCTTTTGTTGACTCTGGCTCTTTTTATTGCTGACTTTAGTCTTGGCATTTACTGAGCTCCTCCGTTATCAAGAGCTATGATAACATCTGGCCCGCCCATTACAATGCCAAAACCTGTAAGAACAAAACCTCCAATTGTTTCTTGAGCTTTAACTTCTTTGCTTTTTCCAAGAACAAAAGGTTCAGAAAGGGTAGCATCAGCTAAGTAAGCTATTTCCCCTGCATTTTCTCCTTCTGTTCCATCAACAACTGTAATTGGTTCATTTGTAAATGGATTTACAAGATTTTTTGCAATGCCAAGCTCTTCAATTTCTGCAGCGTCTCTTGGTACTACCCCGCCCATATCAACAGTTGCAATAGCAATATTTGCTCTGAGTGCTTGTACGCTTGCATTGATGGATGCATTTTTGGCTCTGTCTTGAGCACCTATTAAGTTAGGTACAGCCAATGTAATAAGTATACCTATAATTACAACAACAACTAATAATTCAATAAGAGTAAATCCTTTTTCACTTCTAACTAATTTCATTTTTAATTCCCCTTTTTCCTTAGATATAATACTAATGCACTTAATATTCTAACCTAACATTAAATTTTTAGGAATACAATAGTTAGGGAAGATTTTAAAGGAAATTAAGGAAATTAAGGAAGTAAATTTATGGAAAAAACTTTTGTTGTAATTAAACCAGATGGGATGCAAAGGGGACTTATAGGCAAGATAATTTCTCGCTTTGAGTTAAAAGGGTACAAATTAGTGGCCATGAAACTTATACACGTAACTGATGAAATTGCAAAAGAACACTATAAAGAGCATGTAAATAAGCCCTTTTTTAAAGCTTTAAAAGATTTTATTACCTCAGGGCCTGTTGTTGCCATGGTTTGGGAAGGTAAGGATGCAGTTAATTCAATTAGAAAAATGATGGGTAAAACGAATCCAATGGATGCGGATTTGGGAACTATTCGTGGTGATTTTGGGATAGATATTGGTAGAAATGTAGTGCATGGTTCTGATAGCTTAAATAGTGCTACAAGAGAGATAAGTATTTTCTTTAGTGAAGATGAAATATTAAGTTGGGATTGTGATATACATAAGTGGATTTATGAAAAGCAACTTGTATAAGTGTTAGAATTATATAGTTTTAGGAGAGAGTTTTATGGTTCGAATTAGATTATCAAGAAGAGGTAAAAAGAAAAGTCCTTTTTATAGAGTAGTAGTAACTGATATAAGAAAAAAGAGAGATGGTGCTCCTATTGATGAATTAGGAACTTATAATCCTCTTACAAAAGAATTAAAACTTGACAAACAAAAAATTGAAGAGTGGATTAAAAAAGGTGCAAAGCCTTCTGAAACAATTACTTCATTGCTTAGAAAATAACTTTATCCAATGCTTCCTGTGCTATGTGCAATTGATGTTGAATCAATTGATTGAAGATTCGGTTCTGTTAACCACCCTGCACCAAAAATTGTTGCAAGTAAAATTGCCATAAAAGTAAACACTGGTTTTAAAATTTCATTTGCAGGTCCAAAAACTTCTCTATTTGAAAAGTGAGTTACTAAAGCTAAACCGGTGCTAGCTAAAGCTCCAACTCCGCATGCCCAAAGAGTTTTTTGTCCGCTGATTTTATTTGGTTCACTTGCAAATTCTGGTCTAGGAAATCTTCCTCCACGTGGTGGTTCACCTGAACCAAATTGTGGAGTCTTGTCTTTGATGCTGCTTACATCTTTTGTATCAGACTCACTTTCTCCTTCACGAATTGGGACTATTTCTTTTCTTGGTGAGTTTGAACAAAGCCTAAAATGTTGTGGCCTATGAGAAGTTCTCAAAGGAGTATCAAAGGTTGCTGGATATAATTTAAGTGCTTGCATTGTTTTTAATTAAACTGTGTCTTTACTTCGCTATGTTGAATAATCTTTACCCAGTTAAATAGGTTAACTCCATAATCAATGATTTTTTAAAAGCTAATAATAATTTAATCTTCGTTTCATTGTGTATATAGTTAAATTTGTGCGTATTTTGTAATTCTAAATAGTCTAATTGCTATAGACAAATTATTCCTTAGAAAATTTTAAAGTATGTAGATATAGATGTGTAAGCTAATTTTTCAAAATATGAAAAAATCTAAGTGCTCATTTGCTCTTTATTTTTGGAGCTTATCTTTTTTTTAGAAGCTATAATCAACTAAACAATGCTTGATGAAGTAATTAAAAGTTCTTGGCTTTATATGGAAGAAGATGATGGTTATAGTAAGTTTTATGCTTATCTTTCACTCTTTACTTTTTCAATGCTTGGTTTGGTCTTTTCTACAAATTTATTTCAAAGTTATATTTTTTGGGAATTGGTTGGAGTTTGCAGTTATTTGTTAATTGGGTTTTGGTTTTATAAAAAAGCAGCAGCGCATGCATGTACAAAAGCTTTTGTGGTAAATAGAGTTGGTGATGCTGGGCTTCTTGTAGGGCTTCTCATGCTTTATTTTTCAACAACTGAATTCTGGACTGATAAAACTACACTTGCATTTGGTGAATTAAAAAATGCAATAGATTTTGGAGTAAGCTCAGGGATCTTACCGGTGGTAGGAGTGATTAGTGTTACAACAGTTGCGCTTTTTGTTCTTATGGGTCCAATTGCAAAATCGGCACAATTTCCACTTCATGTTTGGCTGCCTGATGCAATGGAAGGTCCGACGCCAATCTCAGCTTTAATACATGCAGCTACCATGGTTGCTGCTGGTGTTTATTTGATAGCAAGAACATATCCTCTATATGTTGCTAGTCCGGTTGCGATGGAAACAGTAGCATGGGTTGGTGGTATTACTGCAATTTTTGCAGCAATAATTGCGCTAAGTCAAAATGATATAAAACGTACACTTGCTTATTCGACCTGTTCACAGCTAGGCTATATGGTTATGGCTTTAGGGCTTGGCGCATATTCAGCAGGGCTATTTCACTTAACTACACATGCGTTTTTTAAAGCAATGCTATTTTTGTGTTCAGGCTCCGTAATTATTGGTTGTCATCATGAACAAGATATGAGGCATATGGGTGGACTTAGAAAATTTATGCCTATTACATCACTTACTTGTTTGATTGGAGTTTTAGCTATATCCGGATTTCCGCTTTTAAGTGGCTTTTGGTCCAAAGATATGATTTTACTTTCAGCTTGGGAAACAAATAAGTTTCTATATTCTATTGGTGCATTTACTGCACTTCTTACTACATTTTATATGTTTAGGTTATATTTCAAAACATTTGAAGGAGAATATAGAGGACATGCAAAGCCTCATGAAACCACTTGGTGGATAACGCTTCCACTTTTATGTTTGGCTATTCCTTCAATTTTTATTGGATTTGTTGGTTCACCACTTATTCCTGGCGGGGATAAATTTTCTGCTTTTATTCATTACGGTTCTCATCACGTTGCTCATCATGAGTGGGGATGGAAAGTTTTTCTTCACGAGCTAACTTTAATTCAAAGTTTAATACCACTTGCACTATTTGTGGTTGGATTTTTACTTTCTTGGATGATTTATGTTCAAAAAGTACCTTTGAATAATTTTATAAAGGAGAAATTAACCCCACTGTACAATATATCTTTTAATAAATGGTATATTGATGAAATTTATTTTGGTGTTATTGATAATGTCATAATGCCATTTTATAAATTCCTTTGGGATACAATTGATAAGTTAATTGTTGATGGCGTGTTTGTAAATGGTTCAGCGATTTTAACTTCAATTGTTGGCGAAAGAATGCGTTATATAGAGACCGGAAGAGCACAGCTTTATGTTCTGGTTATATTTGGAGCTATGCTATTTTTACTTCTCTTTTATTTATTGAGGTGATTTGAATGATTGATTTTTTTGTAAAACATGCTCTTAGCACAATACTGACTCTTTCTTTGTTAGGGGCATTGTTTGTAGCCCTTATGCCAAATGTGGAAAAAGGTTGTAGAAATGTTTCTCTTTTATTTTCTGGTCTTATTTTACTTGTAAGCTTGTTTATGATTTTTTACAGATTTGATCCTACCCTTACGTCTCTTCAGTATGTAGAAAACTATAAGTGGTTTGGAGATACTATTAGATTTAAGCTCGGTACTGATGGACTTAGTGCTTCTATGATACTCCTTATGGCAATTCTTCTTCCTGTA
>JACOTS010000044.1 GCA_016178265.1 Candidatus Melainabacteria bacterium | reverse complement strand
CCAAAGGTATTCGGAAAGACCTGCTACTGTTGCTGAAGGATTAAACACTATTTCTGCACCATTTAAACCAAGACATCTTGCTCCGTCAGGAAAATGTCTGTCGTAGCAAATATACACTCCTACATTGCCATATGTTGTTTTGAATACCGGATAGCCTAAATTTCCTGGCTTAAAGAAAAATTTTTCCCAAAAACCTTTTACTTGAGGGATATGATTTTTTCTGTATTTTCCGAGGTAAGTTCCATCGGCATCAATTACTGCAGCTGTATTGTAATAGACGCCTGTCATATCAATCTCGTAGATTGGTACTACTATAACCATATTATATTTCTTTGCATATTCGCACATCTTTTTTGTAGTTGGACCATTTGGGATTTCTTCTGCAAGGTCATACCATTTAGTATCTTGCGAAGGACAAAAATATGGTCCTGTAAATATTTCCTGAAAACAAAGCATTTGTACTTTTTCTTTACCTGCTTTTTCAATAAATGGTATATGAGCTTCAAGCATTGCCTTTCTATGCTCTTCACATGGTTTTTCTGTAGGTAATTTGTTTGCTAATTGGATTAAGCCAACTTTTACTTTTCTTTCTTGAATTTTTCCATTGTTACTGCTCATAGTGCACCTGCTAACTCTCTTTCTTCTGAAAGCTCCTTATTATGGGGAGCTCTTTTAATATACTTTCCAAAGCCTTTTCCAACTAATACTTTTCCATTGTTGATTGCTATATTTCCTCGAAGTAGCACAGTTCTGCATTTTCCTGTTACTTCCCAGCCTTCAAATGCAGAGTAATCACAATTCATGTGGTGGGTTTTAACTGATATCTTATGTTTTTGATTTGGATCAAAAATTAATATATCTGCATCAGATCCTACTGCAATAGTGCCTTTCTTTGGAAACATACCAAATATTTTTGCTGGGGCTGTTGAAGTAAGCTCAACAAATTTATTTAATGTTATTTTTCCTTTGTTTATGCCCTCTGAGTATAAAAGCTCCATCCTATGTTCTATGCCGGGCATACCATTTGGAATTTTTGAAAAATCTTTTTCTCCCATTTTTTTTTGATCCATGCAAAATGGGCAGTGATCTACCTGGTGATTCATAAAGTGATGTATCCAACAAAAGATATTGAATACATGTTTCGATATGTATTTTCTGATTTCTTTTTGTGGCTTCTCTAACTCGATTAAGTGCAGCTTCACAAGTCATATGAACTATATATAAAGGATGGTTTCCACTATGAGCTAGGTCAATTATTCTTCCGCTAGCTTCGGCTTCAGCTATATCTGGTCTTGTTATTTCATGATATTTAGGGGATAAATTTCCTTTTTCTTTGTGTTCTTGAATTAACTCATCAATTAAATCACCATTTTCAGCATGAGTTGTTACCATGCCACCAAAAGGTTTAATTTCATTCATAAGTCCAATGATTTGTCTGTCATCAACCATAAGAGCGCCCTTGTAAGCCATAAATGTTTTAAATGAAGTTATTCCTCTTTTTTTCACTATGTCTTTTATTTCTTTTCTTGTTTTTTCATTGAAGTCAGTTACACCTAAATGAAAAGCATAGTCAGATACAGCATTTCCATCAGCTTTTTTGTGCCATTTGTCTACGGTCTCATTAAATGTTTCGCCTTTGGATTGAATTGCAAAATCAATAATTGTGGTTGTTCCGCCATAAAGCCCTGCAAGTGTCCCGCTTTCAAAGGTGTCACTTGCAAACGTGCCCATAAAAGGAAGTTCCATATGAGTATGAGCATCGATTCCTCCTGGAAAAACATAACAGCCTTTTGCATCTATTGTTTCATCAGCTTTATGTTTTAAATCTTTTCCTATCGTATGAACTTTTTCATTTTCTATGTAAATATCAGCCTTGTATTTGTCGGTTGCAGTTACAATCTCACCGTTTTTTATTAATTTATTCATTTTCTTGTCCTTTTTGGCAGGTGCAAGACCTGCCATTACACTACCAAATGCTTGATTCTTTATACCATCTTTGAATAGCTACCTTGGTATCAGTAAAGAAGTCTATGCATGCCTGACCATGTACTTTGACATCACCAAAAAATGATTCTTTACTTCCTCCGAATGAGAAAAATGACATTGGTGCTGGAACACCAATATTTATTCCTATCATACTTGGATCTGCTTCATAGCAAAACTTTCTTGCAGCAGCTCCAGAAGTTGTAAACAATGAGGTTGTATTTCCATAACTTGTACTGTTTAGCCATTCGATTGCTGTATTTAAATTGTCTACCTCTGATAAACAAATTACAGGACCAAAAATTTCTTCTTTTGCAACTTTCATGTCTTTTGTAACACCAGAAATAACAGTTGGCTTTAAGAAATATCCAGGAAGATTATCAACTCCTTTTCTTCCATCTACGAGTATTTTTGCTCCTTCATCCTCTGCTGATTGAATGAGGCTTATTATTCGTTCTTTTGCTTCCTTAGAAATTACAGGACCGATGTTGGATTTTGGATCTAACCCATCTCCTATAGTAGCTTCTTTTGCTTTTTTAACAATGCCTTCTTTTAGTTCTGTATAAGCTTTTCCAACCCCAAGTACAACTGATCCTGCAAGGCATCTTTGTCCTGCACAGCCGGTACAAGATTCAAAAATAGTTCTTATAGCTTGATCCATTACTGCATCAGGTAGTACAACCATAAAGTTTTTTGCACCGCCTAGTGCTTGAACACGTTTTCCAGTTTCAGTGGCTGTTTTGTATACATGTTTTGCAACAGGTGTAGAGCCTACAAATGATATTCCTTTTATATCTTTATGTGTACAAAGAGCATTTACTATTTCTTTACTGCCGTGCACCATATTTAATACACCTTTTGGCATACCGGCTTTTTCTACAAGTTCCAATATTTTTACTTGTGATAAAGGAACTCTTTCACTAGGCTTTAAAATAAAAGTATTTCCACAAGCAACAGCAAAAGGCCAAAACCAAAATGGAACCATTGGAGGAAAATTAAATGGTGTAATACAAGCAAATACTCCTAGCGGACGTCTCATTGCTATGCAATCAATGCCGGATGCAATATCTTCCAAGCCTTTCCCCATAAGTAGAGTAGGCATTCCACAAGCAGTTTCGACCATTTGGATACCGCGTCTAACATCACCCCTTGCCTCAGCTAGTATTTTTCCATTTTCTTGTGTGCAGATTTTTGCTATTTCTTCAAAATTATCTTCAAGTAGAGTCTTGAGTTTAAATAGAATTTGAACTCTGTCTATAACTGGGGTTTCTCTCCAGGTTTTAAAAGCTTCTTTTGCTGCTTTAACTGCATCATCTACATCTTTTTTTGTGCCTAAAGGACATTTGGCAATAACTTTGTTATAAGCAGGATTAATGATATTAACAGTATCTTTTCCGGAAGATTCTACCCACTTACCATTTATATAGTTTTTGGTTACTATAACTCTTCCATTATTTTCACCTTCGGTTAACTTATCTTCTAATTTTGGAGTCATAGTTACAGCTTTTTTTTGACTCATAATTCCTCCTGTAGGTTAGGGATCAAAGATTATCATTGAACTTAGGTTTTTGGCTTTCAACCCCCAAATATAACTTGATCCCTTACTATAACATTACAGTTATCGTACAAGTTTAGAAAATCTATGTCAATTATTCTTACTTAATAAGCTTAACTTTAAGGCTAATGTAACAAGATTGTATGATACAAAGTGAGACAAGTTGTTACTACCTATAATTCTTGTGGACATATTGCAGTTACGAAACTTTATTGGTTTACTATATCACATGACAACAGGATCTATAAATAGGAGTTCTTCAATTGACAGTAAAAATACTGTTGTTATTGATTCAAAATCTTTAACAATTGCTGATGTTTTTAATGTTGCAAAATATGGTTATTGTGTATCTTTGTCCGAAGAAGCTATTGAGAATATCAAAAAAGGTAGGGAACTTGTCGAAAAATTTATAAATAATGGCAAAGTAGTTTATGGGATTAACACTGGTTTTGGTGCACTTTGTAGAAGAACTATTTCCAAAGAAAATATAAAGCAACTGCAAAAAAACTTTTTAATGAGTCATGCAGTTGGTGTGGATGAACCATTTTCAGAAGATGTTGTGAGGGGAGTTATGCTACTTAGAATTAATACCTTTGCAAGTGGTAATTGTGGTGTGAGACTTGAGCTTGTTCAGACTTTAATTAATATGTTAAATTCTGGTGTCCATCCATATATACCTCAAAAAGGATCACTTGGTGCATCCGGTGATTTAGCTCCGCTAGCTCATTTGGGATTGGTTTTGATTGGAGAAGGAGAAGCTTATTATAAAAGCAAATTGTATCCTGGTAAAGAAGCAATGAAGCTTGCAAAAATACAAACTATAGAAGTGGAAGCTAAAGAAGGTTTGTCTATAACTAATGGTACACAAGTTATGACTGCAGTTGCTGCCCTAACTGTTTGTGAAGCTGAAAGAGCAGTAAAGACTGCTGATGTTATTGCTTCTTGTACAATTGATGCTTTAAAAGGATCGGATGTGCCATTTGACAAAAGATTGCATGAACTTCGCCCTCATCCAGGTCAGCTTAAAAGTGCAAGCAATATTTGTTTAGCAATGGCTGGTAGTGAGATTAGAGAATCTCATCGCAACTGTGATCATGTACAGGATGCTTATTCTATTAGGTGTGTACCTCAGGTACACGGTGCAACACGAGATACTATTGATTATGTAAAAAATGTAACTAATATTGAAATTAATTCAGTGACAGACAATCCAATACTTTTTCCTCAAACAGAAGAATCACTTTCTGGTGGAAATTTTCATGGTCAACCTATAGCTTTTGCAATGGATTATCTTGGACGGTAGATTCAATACCAACTTCTGCAAATCAGGAGGATCATGTAAGTATGGGTACTATTGCAGCTAGGAAAGCAAAACAAATACTTTCCAATGTTGAATATGTCTTGGCTATTGAACTGATGTGTGCAGTGCAAGCATTGGATTTTTTAAGTGATTTGAAGCCTGGTAGTGGTGTAAAGGTTGCATATGAATTGGTTCGCAGTAAAGTACCTTTTTTGGAAAAAGATAGAATATTAGCACCGGAAATTAACTTGTTAAAAGATATTGTTAGTGATGGAAGTTTTTTACAAAAAATAGAAGAAAAAATTGGTGCATTGAAATGAAAAATCCAAGAATAGGTATTTTAGGTGTACCTTTTGATCTTGGGATTAAATTAAATAAAGGGAGACCAGGAGCCAGATTTGCACCTAAAAAAATTAAAGAAAAATTTTATAAGCTTATATCTGAAAAAAAGCGAAACCGTACAAAATATAAAATACTTGAAATTGTTGATTACGGTAATATAGTGCCTGCTTATGGAAACGTAAAAGCAACACATGAAAAAGTTACAAAAGCTGTAAAAAAAATAATAAAAGATGGCTGTATTCCTATTGTAATAGGTGGAGGGCATGATATCTCTTTTGGCTCTGGAAAAGCAGCTTCTGTGTTGTATAGAAGAATTGGACAAATAAATATTGATGCACATTATGATGTAAGACCAGTGATTAATGGCAAAATTAATTCAGGTACTCCTTTTAGAAGACTTCTGGAAGGAAAATATTTAATTGGAAACCAATTTGTTGAACTTGGATTACATTCTCCTAAAAATTTAAAAGAACATTACCAGTATCTTCTTGATCAAAGAGCTACATTAATTAAAATGGATTCTATTCATAAAACAGGAATAGATAAAGCTATGAAAAAGGCTTTTTTAGTTGCAGGAAAGAATACCAATGCAATAGTATTTGATATAGATATTGATGGTGTGCAAAAAAGATTTGCACCTGGTTGCAGTGCTCCAAGTGTTCATGGATTTACTAAAAGCCAAATTTTAAGATCAGCATATCTTGCAGGGAAAAATATTGATGTAAGACTATTTAACCTCATGGAAGTAAGCCCAGTATATGATGTTAGAAATAAAACAGTTAAACTTGCGGCTGAGCTT
>JACOTS010000012.1 GCA_016178265.1 Candidatus Melainabacteria bacterium | reverse complement strand
TTTCTAACAAGTGGCGCGTCAGGCAAGGTGTGTTTTTTGAGCTTTCCGCAGCGTAGCGAGGACCTGAAGCTCAAAAAACATACCTTGCCGGTGAAACAGCCACTTGATAGATAGCTCATAACATAACTAAAGATTAAACTACCGTGAAACTCTAGAGACTACATAAAGTAAGGCTTTGTCCAATTTATTTGGCAAAGCCGAGCGGCTGGTGCAAAGGCAAATTAAATGTAAGTTTAATTTGCCGGTTTAGTATAAGTAACGGTATACGATAAACTATTTCTCTACCAGATAGTTTGTATAAAACACATATCTGTAATCTTCACCCCACTTATATACATTTGACAGTGGTTTATTTTTTAGGTCATTTTTTTTAGCTATAAAAGCAAATTGGCTACTTTGTGCGATTTTCTTTTCTAGTTTTTTATACTTCGGTATTTCAGATACACGTCTTTTAGCATAAAAAGTTGTGCTTGGTTTAATAGTTTTATAAGTTGCAATCTCAACATCAACGGGAATTGATTTAGAAAACTTTCTTAGGGTATATTGTGCATGTTTATCAATCTTGGGCAAAACGTTACCAACAAGACCAACATATAAAATAAAAAATGTAGCTAGAAGTATTGATACAGTAAGCATAAAATCCTTATTGCTGCTTGCCCATGCCATACTTACTCCTACTACAATCAAAAAAGCAAAAAACATAATATAAATATCTATATTCAACCCTTTTACTTCACGTGGTAACATCCAATCTAAATGAAATAAGCATATATAAAACATAAGAAGTGAAAAAGCAAAAAATGCTCCAAATCCAATTACTAAACCACCCGTACCAGACTTTTTCAAGAGTAGTCGCTCAAACCAAAGAGTTACAATAATTGCAAGTGCAGGAAAAGAAGAAAGAATATAAGTTAACAATTGTGTTCTGCTAAAACTAAAAAATAAAAAAACCACTAGAAACCACCACAAACAAAACCAAGCTACCTGCTCCTGAGATCCTTTAAGCAAGCTAGTCAGCCCTTTTTTGACAACACAATATATTGACTGTGGAAGAAAAAATATCCACGGCATAAATTATGCCCTGAAACAACAGTAGTAAATCTTGCGAAATTATGAAGCCCAAAAAAAACTTTAGTAAATTCTCCACCTGTAGCATTATGGACAGAAATATACCAAGGTAAAGTTAAAACAATAAAACCAATAAATCCAATCCAGAATGATTTATTTTTAAAAAAATAATCTAATTTTCTAATCCACCAAAAAAAAGGAAAGAAAATCAGAAACTCAAGCACAAGGACCACAGGCCCCTTTGTTAAAAACGCAAGTGCTGTAAAAATAAATCCCAGTATATACCAAAAACTAAATGTCACGATTTGATTTTTATAAAATCTACCTGATTCTAAAAGCTCACAATACCCCAAATAAAAACAAATTATCGAAGCAGTAATAAATGCAGATAATGTCATATCAGGAATTGAAAATCTAGACAGTGCGGCAAACTCAAAACTTGTCATTAAAACTAAGACACCTAAAAGCGCAATAGTAAGACTTGAGAATTTCCTTATAAACAAATAAACAAAATATAAACAAAAAAAAGACATTAAAACAGATGGCAATCTTGCACTAAATTCATTGATACCAAAAACTAACATTGCAATTGCTTCTAACCAATAAAAAAGAATTGGCTTATCATATCTAACAACATAATTGAAATACGGTACAGTCCAATTTTTCGATTCAATCATCTCACGTGCAGCTTCCGCATAGCGTGGTTCATCTACATCAATAAGACCATATCCTCCAAGTTTAAAGAAGTATAAAAAAACGAACAAGATCAAAAACACAAAGAGTGTTTTAACAAGTGAACCAACTTCATCCAAATCAATAGATCGATTACCATGATTCATCTTTTTTATTTACTCTCAAGCTTTAAGACCGCCATAAAAGCTTCTTGTGGAATCTCAACTTTTCCTACTGACTTCATTCGTTTCTTGCCTTCTTTTTGTTTCTCAAGTAACTTTTTCTTTCGGGTAATATCTCCACCATAGCACTTTGAAAGGACATTTTTCCTCATAGCACTTACTGTTTCTCTGGCTATTATTTTGCCACCAATAGCTGCTTGAATAGGTACCTCAAACATTTGCCTGGGTATAATTTCCCTAAGCTTTGCAGCTAATTGCCGTCCGTAATAATATGCTTTATCCTTGTGCACAATTGTAGATAATGCATCAACAGGATCTCCACCAACTAAGATATCAAGCTTAGCCAGCTTAGATTCTCTATATCCAATTAATGCATAATCCATACTTGCATATCCTTTTGATCTGGATTTTAAATTATCAAAAAAATCAGTAATAATTTCCGCAAGAGGTAAATCATAAGTAAGCTTTACTCTTCTTTTATCAAGATATTTCATATTTATATAAATACCTCTTCTTGCCTGACATAATTCCATAACTGCACCTACAAATTCATTTGGAAGCAAAATATCTAATTTTACATATGGTTCTTCAATTTTTTCTCTTTTACTAGGATCCGGAAGAAGTGCAGGATTATCCACTTCAAGAACTTTACCACCTTGGACTGTTACTTTATAAACTACACTTGGAGCAGTTGTAATTAAAGTAAGACTATATTCTCTTTCTAATCTTTCCTGAATAACTTCCATATGCAGAAGCCCTAAAAAACCACATCTAAAACCAAAACCAAGGGCAAGAGAAGTCTCCGGCTCAAAATGAATAGAACTGTCATTTAATCTTAATTTGTCAAGTGCATCTTTTAAATCAGGATATTCGTCAGAGTCAGTAGGATACAAACCGCAAAACACCATGGGGACTGCTTTCCTATAACCAAGAAGTGGTTTAGAAGCAGGAAATTTAGTACAAGTAATGGTATCACCAACAAGGGAACTGACATCTTTAATAAACGCAGCAAGGTAACCCACTTCACCGGTATTTAGCTTTTGAACAGAATTTTGTTTAGGAGTTAAATACCCTAATTCTGCAACCACAAACTTTTGTTTATTTGCCATAAATAAAATTTCATCACCAACATTTACTTCTCCATCTACCACTCTAAGGTAAACTATTATTCCTCTGTAACTTTCAAAATAACTATCAAAAACGAGTCCCCTAAACGGACTTTTTTGAGTATCTGGTGGTGGAGGCACCCTTGCAATTATTTCTTCCAGCACAGCATCAACATTTTTACCAGTTTTTGCACTAATCAACAATGCTTTGCTTGCATCTATTCCTATGATGTCTTCAATTTCATCTTTCACTCTTTCTGGCTCTGAACCTGGTAAATCAATTTTATTAATTACCGGTATAATCTCAAGATTGTGTTCAATTGCAAGATAAACGTTGGCAAGGGTTTGAGCCTCTACTCCCTGACTAGCATCAACTACAAGCAGTGCACCTTCGCAAGCAGCAAGACTTCTTGAAACCTCATAATTAAAATCAACATGACCTGGCGTATCAATCAAATTCAAAATATATGCACTGCCATCTTTAGCTTTATATTTCATTCTTACTGTTTGAAGCTTAATAGTTATTCCTCTTTCTCTTTCAAGGTCCATATTGTCAAGTACTTGCGCCTTCATATCCCTTTTCGCAATGGTTGCAGTCAACTCAAGTAATCTGTCTGCAAGAGTTGATTTACCATGATCAATATGAGCAATAATGCAAAAATTTCTAATTTTCGAGGTATCAGACATATTTTTCAATTTACATAAATAATTGCAAATTTCAAAGACAAATACATTATAAGCTCAAATATATTGATAAACTTCATATAGTAATGGTACTGTTTGTTATTACGCCTAGCTAGATAGTGTAATGTTATTTATAAAGCAAGCCAGTGGTAGGTAGAAACGACATATGAGATTAGGTTTAAAATTCAGAAGATATTTCCTGCCAGGACTTAAGCGCTGGATATCAATTGGAATAATTTCACTTGTTTTTATTAGCTTAGGTATTGCGTTACTACTAGAGTTAAGGCCAATTTCAAAAATCAGGGATTTAGCACTTTTTTCTATTTCAGAGTTTGCCAAGTTTGTCCCTAATGTAATATCTGGTTCAATTGCAATTACAATAGGAGTTTCCTTACTCGTATATGCGATTATCAGAGGTAACAGAGCAGTAGTTAGGGCAATAGCACCTGAGTTTGGAGAAGGTTCAGTACTTGAAGAACTGCAAAGAGTGCATTCACTAAGTAGAGGAATTAAAATTGTTGCTGTTGGAGGAGGTACCGGGCTTAATACACTTCTTTCAGGATTAAAACACTATACAACAAACATTACAGCTATTGTAACTGTAGCAGATGACGGCGGCAGCTCTGGAAGATTAAGGGAAGAGTTGGGAATTATTCCACCTGGTGATATCAGAAACTGTATTGCAGCACTTGCAGATGATGACAAATTAATCACCGAGTTATTCAAGTATAGATTCACCTCTGGTCAAAATTTAGAAGGGCACAGCTTCGGTAATTTATTTTTATTTGCACTCAAAGAAGTAATGCATGGTGATTTTGTTCAAGCAATTAAGGCTGCAAGTTTTATTTTAAAAAGCAGGGGTGTAGTACTACCTTCTTCTCCTGAACCTATGAAAATAATTGCAGAGCTTGAAGATGGAAGAATAATAGAAGGAGAATCTAAAATACCTGAAGCAAAAGGAAGAATAAAGCGAATTTATTCTGAGCCCAAAGAACCACAAGTCCAAAAAGAAGCTGTTGAAGCAATACTTTCAGCAGAATTAATTGTTTTGGGACCTGGAAGTTTATACACCTCAATAATCCCAAATTTATTGGTACCAGAAATCAATGAAGCAATCAAAAAATCAAACGCCCATAAGATTTACATCTGCAATATTATGACTCAGCCTGGAGAAACATCAGGATATGCTGTTAGCGATCATATTGCTGCTCTCCAACAACACTCAGGAAATACAAGACTAATTGATGGCATACTGGTTAATGACAGGCACCCAGAAAAACTACTTGCTAAGTACGAAAAAAAAGGACAAGAACCTGTTTTCATTGATGCAGACGTTGTACAAAAACTTGGAATAAGATTAATTGCAAGATCCTTAATTAAAGAAGAAAACCTGGTAAGGCATGATCCCAATTTACTTGCAAGAGCCATTTTACTTTGGCATAAGAGATGGCAAAAATATCCGGTTAAAAAAGCTGCTGTTTTAAGCACTAGCTATAAATCTACCCTGGCTTAGGGTGTCAGATTTTTCTTGTGCTAAGTTGCTTACCTCTTCAGGATCATTTTTGGATTGTACTAATTGGCGATCTAAATCTCTTACTTTATTTGCATTTTGAACTTCTGTAAACTGTATATCTACATGCTCATCATGAATACGCTGTGCGTCTCTTGCTGTACTGTCTGCTGCATCTGCTGCATCATCCAAAGCAGTACCTGCATCAACATGTGAATCAGCATGTGCCTGTTGATAAGCTTCACTAACTTCATGAGTATGCACTTCAACAACAAATGAGTCAACTACATCACCTGTGTGCCTATCTACAACTTCTACAACACTTTCTTCAGTAACAGCTTCTGTGTGAGGATGATCAGGTACATGAGCCCCTGCATCACCTTCATGTGCAGCACCTATATGTATATGAGCAAAATCATTTGTATGATTTGTAGCAGAAACCACAATACCTTGTAATGCTTTTGCCAAGTCTTTAGCAAACTCAGGATCTTGCTTTGCTACTTTCATTGCCCACTTAATGGCAAAAGAAGTAGCATTGGATAATTGACCACTAGCAAATTGAACAGCTGCAGGAGTATGAAGTGAACCAGCAAGTGATGCAAGTTGCCTGACAGCATATTTGGGATTATAAGCAATTGCAGACATTGCTAGAAAAACTTTAGCTAGTTCTTGATCTTCTTGCATATCCAGCATATTTCTTTCTTGCATTTTCTGAAACATCTCAGAAAGTTCCTGATCAGCATGCAATGCTTGCAAGTCCATCCCACCATTTACTCTATGGTGATGCTCAAAGCTACGTTCACGAAGTTCATATCTATCATTACTTGCATAATCGCCTAAACTAGGCAAACCAGCAATATCCCTTGATCTTGTTTGTTGCATGATTTGATCAATTTCTTCGTCTGATCTTCCTAACTCTATTAGTCTCATTCTAAGTGCTTGATTATTAGGTTGAGGAGGTACACGCTTTTCAGAAGGAACAATATCAGGCAAAGCACTTGATACCATCTGAGAAAGCTTTGCCATTGTGCCACCGCTAAATTCATCCGGTCTGGATGTAGATGTCTCTAAAGAATATTCATTATCCTCTGTACGGGTTACGTTTTGTTTCCTCGAAACATCTTTTACGTGGCCAGAATCACCTGGTTGTTGTACTGAACCTACCATTTGTTTTTATCCATAAATAATTAATGCTAAACGTCTAAAACGTTAACTTAGATAATGAACAAAAACAATTAAATTAAAGTTAAAAAATAGGGTTATACATGATAAAAATAAAGCTAGTAGCCTAATAATTTAGGCAAGCGTTAAGTTTCGGTTAACTCTTTTATCAACATCCCAATGTTTTTTCTTTTTAGATTCTTCTTCAATCTTTTTAGCATCTTTTAAAGCAGAAAACAGAATCTCACGGACCTGAGGTGGAGTATTATTTAAAAGCTTGACCAACGTTTGAGCTGATTTGTTATCGACATCCTGATTTTTCATATGGCTTAAAGCATCATTTACAAGAGCCATTGCAAATGCTCTTATATCAGACGGAAAATCAGAATTTTTTGCAATTTGAATTAGCTTGCTAAGTGCTGTCATAGGATGCGAAGCATCTATAGATGCAAGTGCTGCTTGTGCATATTGTCTCGAATTATTTTTCTTAGAATGATCTTCATTCTTAAATAAATTTTTATATTCTGAAAGTGTACCAGAGAGATACTGAGCAGCTTTTTCATTATTATCAGAATCAGATCCCTTGAGATTTTTTTCTAGAATGGAAATATAATCATTAAATTGTTTTCTTTGTTTCTCTGAGTTAAAAATAAAGCCTAAAAACAATAAATACAAATCTCTATCTGACTTCAAATTAGAAGATGTACCATCATTTGCTACATATCCATCCTTATCATTCTTATTTTTAGTTTTGTCACCTTTTTTATCACTTACAAAGTCATATAAAAAAGCTTTTGCTAACCTTGCTACATTTTCTATAGTTATATCCAGGATGAACATTTATTTACTCCATCTAAAATCTTTTCACACTAGAATTAAAGATTGATTAATAATGTAAAATAAGTTTTAGTTGTCTATATATACAATGCATTAAAAGCCCGAAACTTTAGAAATATAGAACAATTAACCTACCATTAACCAGAATTCAATGAAACTTATGTGTTTTTCAACTATATACTCTACGCTTCTTTTATACCAAAAACAGCTGAGCCTGAGCCACATAGCATTACTTTTTTAAACCCTTCACTTAAAAGCTTATTTCTCAAATCCAATATTTGCGGATATTTATTAAAAACGACATCTTCAAAATCATTAAACATATTACTAAAAAATAATTCATGATTACTTGCTTGTAGTGCATTCAACAAAGCTTTCATTCGCTTATCACGATCAAACTTTTTCCCAAATAAATCAAATTCATCATATGCCCATTTTGTAGATATAGAAACATCAGCAGGTTTGATTACTTGAATATTAAAATTTAATTTACTATCTAGTTTCTTTAAGATCTCACCCTTCCCAGAAACCAAACATATACCTCCTAATATAAAGAATGGAACATCCGAACCAATTTCTTTTGCCAGCAACAACAATTCACTTTCATGCAACTGATAATCAAACAACTTATTTAACCCTATTAGCACAAAAGCAGCATTAGAGCTGCCCCCGCCGAGACCAGCCATCATAGGAATTTTTTTATTTATTTTAACTTTGCACGTACCGTTTACACCAATCTTGTTTAAATAGGCTTTTACTGCTTTATAAGCTAAGTTATCTTTTTCCATGATTGCTTCGTTTAATTTATTTTGCAAAAAAGAAACTTCTATTTTAAGAACATCACCTGGCACAAAGATTATTTCCAGATCATCGTACAATCCTTTATATTCATAAAATATACTTTCTATTTCATGAAAACCATCCTTTCTCTTATTTTTAATCCAGAGAGCAAGATTGATTTTGCTATAAGATTTAAGTTTTATTTTGTTCTTTGCTGCTTGTGATGTGTGGCTAATATTCATGGATTAATGAAATTATATTTTAAGATACTTTCTTGTTGACCAAAAGCATCCTGCCCCCGTAACTATGATGCCAGTAATCAATAATATTAAATATATCTGAGGAATATTGCCAAAATAATATTCAGGAAGTCCTGTAGGTAAAACACCACCTATTAAATTTTGAGCTGTTTCCCACAAAAATCTTTTTAAGAAAAAGAGCGGAAAAAGAGCTAGTGTAGCAGCTACAACAGCATAAAAAACCCCTTGAAATATAAGTGGCATTTTGATATACCAATCATCTACACCCATTAATCGTAAAACCTCAATTTCCTTATACCTGGAATGAATAACAAGTTGAATAGTATTCCCGGTAATTATTATAGTCACAAATCCTAATAACAATGTAAATAGAAATCCCAAAACATGCAGCATGACCTTGAGCTTATTAATAAATCCAAGGACACCAGGAGCATAATTAATATCAACCACTCCAGGCAAATCCCTAACTCTTGTAATTATTGGCTTTAAATATTCAGGGCTAGATACTCTTACATGGACAGTGTTAGGCAGTGGATTTTTAAAATCATCATCTACAGAAAAGTTCTTTTTGAATTCATGCCACGCAACATCCTTTTCAACAACCTCTATCCTTCTTACATGCGGTATCTTTTTAAGTTCAAGTGCATGTTCAGTCAAATCAATATTATCTGACAGGTAAATAGAAAACTCAAGCTGATCATTTAATTTTTGACCAATAAAATTTAAACCGAAAGACACCTGCAAGACAAAACCAAAGATAGCAAGCACTGCAGTTAAAATACTAACTACAACATAGTTTGACCAACCCCCTCTCCATATATCCAGAAAGGTTTCATAGATCATTCTAAAAAATATCCTAAAGTGTCTGGCTGAAAATTTCATAGTTGTATTTTAGTGCTTAGATTGCCAGCAGGAGTATCACTAATAATCCTTCCGCTATCTATGCTTAACACTCTCTTTCTCATTTGGTTAACTACATATTGATTATGAGTTGCAACAAGAACAGTAGTACCACGCTGATTAATTTTTTCTAAAAGCATAAATATTTCCATTGAAGTGACTTGATCTAAATTACCAGTTGGTTCATCAGCAATTAACAGTGTTGGTCCTTGTACAATTGCTCTTGCAATTCCAATTCTTTGTTGTTCACCTCCTGACAAATTCGGTGGAAATTCATTTGATTTATGAGCGAGCCCTACTACTTTTAAAGCTCCATGAACTCTTTTTTTAATCTCAAACCCATCCATCCCAATAGCAAAAAGAGGATAAGCAATATTTTC
>JACOTS010000003.1 GCA_016178265.1 Candidatus Melainabacteria bacterium | reverse complement strand
AATATAATAAACCTACTTACAGCAATTAATCGGCAACAATATTGCAAGAGATTCAATACATAGATTAAGAAATATAGGGGTTGAAAAACGCCGTTACTTTACAAGCGAGTTAAGCGTTCCCGCGAAACGAGCATTATAAAAAAGGCTCTTGCTTAGATATACAGTGCAATCCTCCACCTTCCTGAATTAATAAAGAACAATCAATTCCTAAAATTTTCCTTTTTGGAAATATCTTTTGAAAAATGTCTATAGCTATTTCATCTGTTGGAGAGTTAAAAGTAGGTATAATCACCCCTCCATTTACAAATATAAAATTCAAATAAGAAGCTGAAGGCATTTTTTTCCTGTCCACATCAGGGAAAGGAAGTTCACATGCTTCCAATTCATATTTAGCAATTATTTTTTCTATAACCTTAAGTTCTTTTGTAACAGGCTCATTAATAAGCAATTTCCCACCATTTATAAACCTCGCAACATTATCAACATGACCATCAGTATGATCATTTTTCAAACCACATTCAAGCCAAATAATTTTTTGAAGATTAAATACTGATTTTAAAATGTTTTCAAATTGTTCTTTATCTAAATTAGGATTTCTATTTTTATTTAACAAGCATTCTTCGGTGGTAACAGCTATGCCATTTCCATTAAAATCAATTGCTCCCCCCTCTAAAATAATCGGATATGACTCACATATCTCACCTAAATACAAAGCAATGTTTTTAGGTACTTGGTTATCAAAATCAAACGGAGGAAACTTCCCACCCCATGCATTGAACTCGAAATTAGCTATTAGTTTGTCATTGCGAGGAGCTTTAGCGACGAAGCAATCTCGATCGGGATTGCTTCGCTCACTTTGTTCACTCGCAATGACCTGTAAAAAAAATGGTCCATAATCCCTAATCCAAATATCATTATTCGGAATAACAATTTTGTGACATTGGCGTTTAGCCTCTGGCTTCCTAACACTGGCTTCCAGTTCAACAACCTCATTCAACAATTCTTCATTATGCAAAACTAGTTTTACATCTTGAAACTGCAAAATTAAATTAATTAATTTAACATAGAACTCTTTAATTTTTGGTAATTTGCTTTTCCATTCTTTCTCATTATGTGGCCATGCAAGCCACACAGCAGACTGCCTTTCCCATTCACCAGGACACCTTCGCGCATAGAGCTTAGAATCTGACTCCTGAATCCTAATTCCTGACTCCTTTTTAGTTAGGTATCCCATACTTTTAAAAGTGGTTCGTACTTGTCCACTCTTCTATCTCTAAAGAAAGGCCATACTTTTCTGGACTCTTCTTTTTTAGAAAAATCCGTTTCAATGCTAGAGATTTCTTCCTCTTCACTATTTTCTTTAAGTATACTTCCATAAGGATCCACTAAAAAGGAATGTCCCCAAAATTTTAAATGTCCTTCTTGACCAACTCTATTGACAGCAAGTACATGTACATTATTAGAAATTGCATGCGAACGCATAACCATTTTCCAGGATTCTAATTCACGCTCATGCACCTCATGGGCATCATTTACATCCCAAGCAATTGCAGTAGGATACAATATTAAATCTGCTCCTTTTAGAGCATTGATTCTTGCGGCCTCAGGAAACCACTGATCCCAACATATCAGAAGCCCGATTTTCCCAACACTAGTATCTGCAACTACAAACCCCAGATCTCCAGGTGTAAAATAATATTTCTCATAGAATCCAGGATCATCAGGAATATGCATTTTTCTATAATGCCCTGAAATATCACCCTTTTCATCTATTAAAAGAATGGAATTGTGATAAATACCCCCGCTTCTCTTTTCAAAAATTGGCAGTGTTAAAATCACCTTTAATTCCTTAGCAAGTTTTCTGAAATATGCAACTTCTTTTGAATCTAAAGTTATTGCTAAGTCAAAATTTCTTTTGTCTTCTTTAATGGGAAAATAATCCCATAAAAAAAGTTCAGGAAGAACTATTAAATTAGCTCCATCTTTAGCTGTTTCTTCAATTTTGTGTAAGTAGTAAGCCTGATTCTTTTCTAAAGAGCCTTGAGATTTTCCTTGAATCCATGCTATTTTTAACATCTTAAATATTATTAAAGCACACTATCAGCTATAATTAAATTATGTCAGTTGAAATAAAAGGAAAATATGAAGGCGACTTAAGAGTCAGTCTTGCTCACGGTCCATCTGGATCTGTTTTAGAAACCGATGCCCCGATAGACAATCAAGGCAAAGGGTCAAGATTTTCCCCAACTGATTTAGTTGCAGCAGCACTAAGTTCCTGTATGGTGACTCTAATGGGCATAGTTGCAAAAAGAGATAATATTAACTTAGAAGGACTTACATTTAGAGCTGAAAAGCACATGAATACAAGCCCTCGTCGAATCGGTAAAATTGTTATTGAATTTAATATGCCAAAAGGATTAAGTAATGAGCAAAAGAAGAAACTAGAGCATGCTGCTCATACCTGTCCTGTCCACCATTCGTTATTACCAGAAATTGAAAAAGATATAAAGTTTATTTATCCAGAAGCCTAATGACAAAAAACAACAATCAATATTCTAAACCACAGCCAACAAACAAGACAATTCTCGTAGATGTTATTCCACCAAAAACATCTAAGGAAGAAAGTTCACAACGATTGGATGAGCTTGAAAATTTGGTAAAAACTTATGGAGGGATGGTTGTAGTAAAAGTTATTCAAAAAAGAGGAATGCCCGATTATAGAACCTACATTGGAAAAGGAAAATTAGAAGAAATTTTAAATGAAAACAAAGCATATAAAGCAAATCTATTAATAATAAACAATTTGCTCAAGCCTTCCCAAATATATAATCTTGGAGAAACTTGTAAAAAACAAGGAATAGAAGTATGGGACAGAATAGATCTCATACTTAAAATATTTGCAAAGCATGCAAAAAGTGTAGAAGCAAAGCTTCAAATTGAACTTGCTGCTATTAAACACACGGGACCCAGAATCTATGGATTAGGACTAGAGCTTACAAGACAAGCAGGTGGTATTGGTACAAGAGGTCTTGGAGAAACTAACATCCAGATCATGAAACGCCACTTGAAAAGAAAAGAACAAAAAATAAGAGAAAAGCTAAAACACTATGATCTGGTACAAGCAAATCATAGAAAGCAAAGGCGAAATAAAGATTTAAAGACTATCTCACTTGTTGGTTATACCAATGCAGGAAAAAGTACTTTATTAAATGCACTTACTAATAAAGGGGTGTATGTAGCAGATGAATTATTTGCAACTTTAGAAACCACAGTAGGAAAGCTATATTTACCAGAGACCGAGTCAATAGTATTACTTTCAGATACCATTGGATTTATCCAAGATTTACCACCTGATCTAATAGAAGCATTTAAATCTACGCTTAGTGAAATTATAGATGCGGATTTGCTTTTACATGTAATAGATCTTAGTGATCCTTTATTTGAATCGAAAATACTGGTTGTAGAAGAAATTCTTTCTGAACTAGGAGTTGCTAAAAAAGATAAGATGTATGTATTTAATAAAACAGATGCTTTAACAAGCTTCAATAAGGAAGAACTAGAGGATCACTTTAAGGGCTTTTCCCCAATTTTTATATCAGCACATAAAAAAGAAGGGTTAAATGAATTAATTAAAAAGCTTGAAAATCATTTAGAGATTGCCCATAACACTGTCAATTCTTAAGTGTGCACATCACCTAACATCAGAATATCCAAGTTGGCTGGCTGCAAGTTTTATATTCTTGTTGTTAAAAATATATGTATGCCTTGGTGCATGAAATCCTGCCCAGTATTTCCCAAAAATCATAAACTCAAAAGCATTGCTGTTTGGAGTTAGTAAAATCACCTTGCCACCTTTAGTCAATTTCTCCTTGCAATTTTTCAAGACTTTAAAAGGAGAAGTAAAGTGCTCTATAACATTGTTCATCATTATAAGATCAAATGATTTCTCAAACGGTATACCACTTTCTGCGTTGGTATATTTTACTTTTATATTTTCACTGATTAGTAAATCACTATTCTTTCCTTCTACAAAATCAAGCCCATATAGATTTTTATAACCTAGTCTTTTTAGTCCTCTCAACAACTCTCCATTTCCAAAACCAATTTCAAGTATAAGAGAGTCTTTACTAAGATTTTTAGTTAGTTTGTTTGCTAAACTTTTGAATTGCATCTTTTTAACTGTCGCAAATAAACTATCTTTTACCGGCAAATAATTTCTATATTCACTTGGATAAAAACTACTTATAACCTTAGAGTCTGGTATTGGCTCCTGCCATAAAAAACCACAATCTCTACAAGAAAAGTAATTTACAGGTGTGTAAGTATTGTATTCAAGATCTCCTATTGCTTGAAATCTTAATTCACTATGCTTAGAATTGCAAAGCAAACAACTCAATTTTTAACACTCAATCGTTATACCCCAACTGAACAGATGATGCAAACGGCCTTTCCATTCCTTCAGGTTGCTTAATATCAGAAAAAACAGGAATAGGAGGCGTAAACTCATATTTTGGATAGCTTATTTTTGCAGGTTTTGATAATTTTTTATTTATATAATCAATACCTTTAAAATCTTTAAATCCTAACTTATAAACCTTCCATCTTCTAAGTCTCATTGGTGCATCTTCAGCCCAGACATTTTTAAACCATGATTTAAACATGTTTTGAAATAATGGTTCAAACAGCTTCATAAACTTAGGCACATTGATTTTATAAATTACTTTTACTTTAGATCTATCATTTGGAAGATCAAAAAAATGCGTTTCCTGCTCAAGCAAAAATCCTATTGAATCCTTATGGAAAGTTTTCATTACATTACCTTCCATAAACTGAAGCCCCATGCCAGAAATAGGAATACCAAAAATAGGCATATTACCGCTTCTATAAACTAATGCCCAATCATCTCTTTCAGCTAATACTCTTGCTTTTTTGTAATAAGTAAAATGAGTGCCTACCAAATGTTCATGATCATAGTAATTCCACATTACTACTTCTTTAGGACAATCCATTTCTCCTTCACACTCTAGTTTCATAGTATATGTTTTCATTGGTGAATTATCCTTCTAAATTTATATAGATTTCATTATTATTAATCTTTAATTCATACTGTCTAAGTGGTAATCCAGGATGGGTTAAGCAAGTACCATCTTTACACGAAAACTCCCAATTATGCCAAAGACAAGTAAATTTTCCACCTCTTGCTTTATGGTAACCAACTGGTCCGCCAAAATGCCTGCAAACATTGCTAATAGCTTGTACTTCACCTTCGTATTTATACAGTAAAATATCATGTCCATCTACCCATTTTGTCAATTGCCAATTTTTTTGTCTTAGCTCATCTACCGTAGCTAATAGCTTAAGGTTACTTTGGTGCCCTTGTAACTTTGTGCTTGATGTTTCTGTTGTTTCTATACTCATATAACTTCGTAAAATTATTATCTTACTCATTATACATAACAAAAATATATAAAGAATCAGCCTAAAGTAGGTCTTTACTGTAGAAATTGCTCAAACATTTAAAATAGTTTACTTTAAGTTTTTTAACCTCATAAAACCATTTATTATTTTTGTGGGTATAATACACGAGAAGGTCTTTACCAATACTACAGAATTATAGAACTTTTAAATAGTTGATTAGTCTATTAAGAAAGGATTAAAAGGGAGAAAACATGGATACTAGAAAATTAATAATTATTGGAATAGTTGCAATAGTAGGCCTTAACTTATTAAGTGAAGGAAATGGTGAAAGCAGTGGCTCAGGTAACTTTGAACAAAAAGTAATAGAAGCAATTAAAAACAACCCGGATGCTATAAAAGCAGCTTTAAAAGTCACACCACCTGCAGAAGATGCTAAGCCAAGTGAAGACGATCAATTTAAACAACAATTAGCTGATAAAGCAGATGTAAATATAGGAGAAACTCCAATACTGGGTAGGAAAAATGCTCCTATTACGCTTATAGTTTTTAGTGATTTCCAGTGCCCTTTTTCAAAGCGTGGATTTGACACTGCGAAAGCTCTAATTTCAAAATATGGAGATAAAATGAGTTATATTTATAAACATTTGCCTCTTAGCTTTCATCCTCAAGCAGAACCTGCAGCAAAAGCATGTGTAGCTGCTGGCTTACAAGGTAAGTATTATGAATACCATGACAAGCTTTTTGAAAATCAACAAGGAATAAATGAAGAATTACTTGTCAAAATTGCACAAGATCTTGGTCTCAATATGGATAAGTTTAACAAAGATAGAGCTAGCGACAAAGTAGCAACCATTGTTCAGGAAGATGCTAAACAAGCAAATGATTTAGGGCTTAATGGTACCCCTGGATTTGTTTTAAACGGCGTCAAAATTAAAGGTGCGTACCCACAAGAACACTTTGAAAAAGTTATTGATGCACTTGGCGTAGGATAATCGTATCTATGCAGCTAAACCAAATCCTCTATTAATTGTCCTTCTAAGGCAATCAGCATTTTCTGCACCTACTACTTCAAGTTCATTTCTAAATGCAGAGTTGATTTCATCCCCTTGATAAATGGCAAGCTTAACTTTCTTATCGTGATCCCACTCAGGAAGTCTGCTTTGCAAATCTAAAGGTCTTAAAAATATTCTTGCCAAGAAAAGGGCAAACGGGAAATTAGGTGCTACTCTTTCTTTCTTAGCATCGTTAGTAAAAACGCTTATTTTATTTTTTACAAGCTGCTCTATTTTTATTTTATCCTCAGGGGTAATATCATAATTTCCTTGCACACATTCATAGGTAGAGTATTCTAAACAATATTGAACTATTTTTTCACCGATCTTTTCTTTGGCACTTGCCTCACCACTTACAATTTCCTCAACACATTCTGAGAGATCTAACTCAACTTCCTTTTTATAAAATTCAAGCTCTCTTTGAAATCCTGGCTCGCTTAAGATTTGATTTACTTTCTCTCTTCTTAAATCGCTGTAATCATGTCCATTATCT
>JACOTS010000002.1 GCA_016178265.1 Candidatus Melainabacteria bacterium | reverse complement strand
AGGAGCTTCAGTAAGCAAACTGTCTAGTCTTGCTTTAAACTCTACAGCAGTAGGTCTTTTAACAGGATCTTTAGACATTGATTGCAAAATCAACTCTTCTAATTTACTTGGAATATGTTTGTTAAATGTACCGGGAGAAATAGGTTCTTCTTTTAAGTGCTTTTCTAGAACTTCGCTTACTGCTTCTCCTATAAAGGGGAGTCTGCCTGCAAAAATATAGTAAGCAGTTACACCTAGTGAATAAATATCGCTTTTAAAATCAATCTTCTCCTCACGAATTTGCTCGGGAGAAATATAATAGATAGTTCCGGATATCCCATCTTCAATATTTGTATATAAATCATCATCTATACTTGCAGTTAAATCAAAATCACTTAATTTTGCTTCGTTACCTACAATTAAAATATTTTTAGGCTTTATATCCCTATGAATCAATCCTATATCATGCATAGAAGCCAAACCATTTGCAGTATCCCTAAGATAAATTATTGCTTGCCCAAATGTTAGATCACCATTTTGTGCTTTAGCATATAGAGAACCTTCATCAGCAAATTCTGAAACAATAATAGGCCTTACATCAATATGACCAAGTGCTATGAACTCTAAAATATTTAGCTGATTTGAAAGCAAAACCATTACTTCACTTTCTCTAAGAATTCTTTTTAAAGTATCGTGTTTACTGTCTGGCTTTAGTATTTTTGCTGCATATTTTTTGCCTGTTTCGTCCTGCACAACAAAAATATCTGCTATGCCTCCGCTCTCCATGTAGCTAATAACTTTAAACTTTCCTCCAATAATTTCTTTGCCAATAATATCTGATGGGATAGTAGTACAACCGTTGGCATGATCATGAGGAATATATTCAGTTGTTTCAGCAAATAGGTGATTATTTTGAGGAAATGGAATTACTGCCCTTTCAGGTACTTCCTTTGGTAGTACAGCTCTGTCAGAATTATGAGTGGTAGGAGTTGTCTTGAGCCTAAACAATTTCCATGAATCCCATCCACTTGCAATTGCTTTTGTAATACCAATGTTCATTTATATAATCTCAATGCTTCAAGTTTCATACCCAAAACATACTTTAATCTTTCTCCATCACACAAAGGTAATACTTTGTCTTACCTAAAATTGTTATTACTATTCAGGTGGCTCGCTCATAATTCGCTTCGCCACCTTTCCATTGTGCACTTAGTTACAAATTATTTAACCATGACCTCGCTCTAAGTTTGAAACCAATAGTTACATGAAAAGATAAAATTAATTTAATGCTTCATTGCATCTTAAATTACGCACAACAGTTCTTAAACGTATCTAATATTTTACCTTAGAGAAAGTTAAGCTCTAAAGTAAGCATGCTTAATACGAAATGAATTGTAAGGTGAATGTAAGATGCTATTATCTGAATTTTCTTAATTCTCCTTTAACCCAAAACTATCCTGATTACCTACTTTTAATTGAATAAGGATTAAATTAAAGTAGAGAATTTATAAAATGAAAAATAAAGTTTTACTTTCCTTACTTGTTACTTTACTTATTTTTACTCCTGCATTTGCAAAGCTAATTTCAATTACTAGTCAAAATAGTGCAAGCCATATTGAATATACTTTGACTTGTCTGCAAATACCAGTAAAGAGAAAGGTGCTTCCTGTGGATGCAAAACTAGATTTACAAAAAGTAAATGCTGTAGAAGTGGTATCTCTTAATAGTGTTTTCTTAGAGTCTAAATTTACTTCTGTAAACCCGATATTTAGAAGGATAATTAACCAGGAAAAATATCCTGGTTTTGTATTTTCAAGTACACTTCATGAGCCTATTGTGATCAAGGAGAAAGAACCTGTAGAAATAGAGGGGAATTTAACTTTTCATGGGGTGACAAAAAACATCAAGATAAATTTTGAAAATAATTCAGGTGGAAATAATATAGATTTAATAGGTAATATAAACATAAACATGAAAGATTTCGGAATACATTCACCTCTTTTGAGGCTTATACTAATAGATAAAGTAATCAAAGCAAAAATAGAACTCCATGGTGCAATAGCTAATTAAAATATTGTAGTAAAATCAATAACAGTTAAATGTTATGTCAAAGAAAGTACAAAAATTAGAAGATGAGTGGAAGAAATCACTGTCACCAGAAGAGTATGAGGTGACCCGTAAAAAAGGTACCGAAGCACCTTTTACGGGCAAATATTTTAATGCTAAAGATAAAGGAACGTATGTGTGTATTTGTTGCGGGAATGAGCTGTTTTCTTCAGACACAAAATTTGATTCTGGAACAGGATGGCCTAGTTTTTTTGCTCCTGTTTCAAAGGATAAGATTGAGCTTCATGAGGATAAAAGCATTGGCATGTTAAGGACAGAAGTGATATGCAGTAAATGCGATGCACATTTAGGACATGTATTTAGTGATGGACCAAATCCTACAGGACTTAGATATTGTATTAATTCTGTTTCGCTTAAGTTAAAAAAAGAAATTTAAAATTGAATAAATGTTTGCTACAATTTAAATTAAAATCATGCAAAGCTTCAATCTTACTAAATTAAATCTTGATTTCCTTACATTAGATAAGCCAATT
>JACOTS010000001.1 GCA_016178265.1 Candidatus Melainabacteria bacterium | reverse complement strand
AAACATCAGTATCTGCCCAATCATACACGATTTCTATTTTTTCAGGATTTTCATTCTTCACTAAAATTATCTTTTTCATGTCTTCCCCAAGACAAATTATTTTATCTGCATTCTTACATGAAAACCTATTTATCTTATCCAGCAAAAAATTAAGCAATGGGTTTCGCAACCTACCTGTTACAATTCCAATCTCAGGATATATGTCCTTATACGAATAAATAAACTTTGCTTTATACCACTTAGAAAAAAAATACCCTAAAAGTCCCATTACAGGTGGATCTGTTTGTGCCACAACCAGATCAGGCTTATTCTTAACACAAAACCCAGCAATAAAAGCAAATAAAAAATAAAATCCTAGGTTAATTAATCTAAAAAGCAAGAATCTTTTGGGAAAACTTGTTCCAAGAACTCTAAGAATAGAAATTGATTTATACTCATCATGAGTTACAATAAATGATTTTTTCTTATCTTTTACATGATAGGACTTTCCAGCAATTACAGTCACATTATGTCCATATTTTTTTAAGTCTTCACATAGTTCAGTCAAGAATTGACCAGTAGCTTCCAGATCAGGATAAAACGAACGATTAAAAAAAAGAATATTCATTATACCTAACGCTCTGTTAGAATTTTCTCCAACGAAGACGAAATCTGTTCTTTGCTTTTACTTGAATAATACCAATCAATTGTTTTTATAAGTCCTTCTTTAAACATTACATTGGATTCCCATCCCAAAAGCCTTTTTGCAAGGGTATTATCTGCTACCCTATTTAAAGGACCTACCGGCATATCTAACCTATATTTTATTTCAGCCTTATGTCCTGTATGTTCTAAAATCATTTTCACAGCATCAATAACTGTAATTCTTTCCATTGTACCCAAATTAACAGCAGTACCATCATCAATTTTTTCAGCAGCAAGTATAGTCCCTTCAACAATATCATCTATATAAGTCCAATTACGAATTTGAGTTCCATCACCCCATACCTCAAAAGGATTTTGTTTTACAAAAGCCCGTGCAATCATTGCAATAACTGCATGATTTTCAACCCCACGCGGTCCATACACAGTAAAATATCTACAAGATGCAGCTTTGAGTCCATATTCCTTACAGTAAGCTTTTAAAGTCATCTCACCCATGAGCTTAGCCCATCCATACATATTATCCGCATCATAGGGTGGTCCTGCCATATCCTCCGTTAAATACAATTCCTTTGAAACATCTTTCTGAATATAATTTGGATAAACACAACCAGAAGAAGCAAAAATAACTTTTTCAACTTTTGCTTCTTTGGCATGCCAAAATATCAAGCCATCAAGAAATAAATTAGAGGCTGGACCTGCCTGATGCAAATCAACATAACCCCTACCACCATGATCAGCAGCCAAATGAAAAATTACATCAATATCCTTTATAGCTTTTTGAACAACACCTTCTTTTCGCAGATCAGATTGAATAAATTCAATCTTTTTATTATCAAAATGATCTTTAATATTTTTCAATTGACCACTTGTTAAATCATCCACAACCCTAACTGATGCACCTCTTGCAAGTAATGCATCAACAAGCGTAGAACCAATAAAAGATGCTCCGCCTGTTACCAAAACATTCTTAGTCTTCCAATTAAAATTATGTCCCATTTTTAATAACTATATAATTCCCTAAAACCAACGCATCCATCTTTGTATTCAAAAAACATTGTATGGCATCTTTTGGTGAATTGACAATAGGTTCATTATCATTAAATGAAGTATTAAGTAAAAGTGGTACCCCTGTCAAACCATAAAAACATTGAATAAGTTTATGATATCTGTGATTAATATCCTTTGATACTGTTTGTAATCTACCCGTTCCATCCACATGACAAACTGCAGGAATAAGTTTTTGTTTATCTTTCTTAATAGAATAAACTTTTTCCATAAACGGCACAGAGAAGCTGCTTTCAAACCATTCTCCAACATATTCCTCAAGTATAGATGGTGCAAAGGGCCTAAACCACTCTCTTCTTTTTACTCTATCATTCAATACATCCTTCATTTGTCCTATCCTAGGATCAACAAGTATGCTCCTGTTTCCCAATGCTCTGGCTCCCCATTCAGTTCTACCCTGAAACCATCCAATAATCTTCCCTCCTGCAATATAAGAAGCAACCTCATTACACAAATCTTCTTCACTTTCAACATATTGAACCTTATAATTTTCTTTTTTCAGTTCATTATCAAATGCGTGCAGAGCATCCTGAATATCATCATTGCTATAGACTGGACCCAAATATGGGTTAGACATATAAAATCTGTCTTTTGATTTCGACTCATTATGCCAAACAAATATTGCCGCTCCAATTGCTAAACCAGCATCATAAGATGCAGGAGGAATATAAATATTCTTAAATGGGGTCTTAGTAAATATTTTTCCATTAGCTAAAGAATTTTGGATGCATCCACCAGCTAGCGCAACAGAATCTAATTTTGTTTTTTCATAAAAAGAATTTAGCAAATGAAAGAATGCTTCTTCATATACTGCCTGTATTGATGAAGCAATATTCATATGATGCTCAGTTATATCTTCTTCTTTCTTACGAGGTGGACCAAACTCTTCTATTAGCTTTGCAGAATACAAATCTGCAACCAATGGGGAACCTTCTTTCCACACCATTTCTACACCTTTTTCAGCATGGTTAAAATATGTTGTATTTAATTCAAAAAGTCCATTGTCCTTTAGCAAAACAATTTCTCTAAACCTATTTAAATAAAGAGGCTTGCCATAAGCCGACAGTCCCATTACCTTATATTCATCACCATAATTTAAAAAACCTAAATATTGAGTAAGAGCTGTATAAAAAACACCCAAAGAGTGAGGATATTCAACCCAATCAATAATACTAAATTTATTATCCTTTCCTACTCCTCTCATTGTACTTAAAAAATCCCCGAAACCATCCACAGAAATACAAGCAGCTTCTTCAAAAGGCGATACCAAAAATGTGCTTGCAATGTGTGCTTTATGATGTTCTACTTTTACAAGCTTAGTTTTTAGTTCATTTTTATCCATATTAAGTGCCTGAGAAATAGCTAACTTAATATCTTGCATTTTTAGAACATTCGCCAACCTATCAGCAACAAATTTATGCATTGAAGATCTAGACAGCCCAGTAATTAATTTTTGATACAAATGACTAGAAGGATCTCTTGCTATGGCAATAAAATCAACATCTTTAAGTGATATTCCAGCATAAGTCAGACACCACTTAATAGATTCTGTTGGCAACCCAGCCCAATGCTTAATCCGTCTAATTCTCTCTTCTTCAATAGCACAAATAACCTTACCATCAACTACAATACATGCAGAAGAGTCACCATGATATGCATTTAATCCTAAAATAATCAACTCAGTCTCCTTCTTAAACACTAAGTTCTTTAGCTACTATTTGAACATCTTTTCTTTCTATTAAAGCTTTAAATTTGATCTCACAAATTCTACAGTCAACTAAAAATCTAAACCAGAATCCTTGCATAAAATGAAAAATAATACCAGGAATTCCATCAAGAAAGCCAAACTGTATAAAAAAGCGATATATAAAATAAAAAACAGGTCTGATAAATATAGGAAATTTAAAGTATAGGTTTTTAAAATATCGTCTTCTTTCAGCAGGGTTTCCATGCAAATTGCCTTTCATCCTATTATTTCTATCTTCCTTTCCCATAAAATGATTCACAGCCTCAAACTTAGCCCACTTATTATGTTTTTCAATAAAAGAAGATAAACTTTCAGTAAAGTGATCTTCAATATCATTACAAAGCACTTTTAATTTACCACTGACAATAAAATGCTGGTCATAAATTGCATCTTCACACTTACCAAGACCCCTCTTAAAAAGAACAGCATGATAAACAGGATAATGTCCTCCATGTTTAATCCATCTATTCATAAAAATTGTTTTACGCGATATAAGAAATCCAGTATATTGTTTATCCTCTCCACTGGAAAATATTTGAATAAGTTCATTTTTTAGATCAGAAGTAACCCTATGATCAGCATCTAAATGCAAAACCCAATCTGTTTTAATAGGCAAATTTTCCAATGCCCAATTTCTTTGTTTCGACCAATTTTCAAATTTATTTTGGAAAATTTTACATTGATGTTCTTTTAAGATTTCTAGCGTTTTATCATTAGAATATGAATCTACTACAAATATATCTTCAACCAAATCCTTAATACTCTCAATACAAGCACCAATAGTATTCTCTTCATTATAAGTTAAAATTATTGCTGAGATAGGTAAGCTCATTGTTTAAACCTAATTAAAATTTTTTCATATTCCCGAATCATCATAGATGCAACTTTATTAATATCATAACGATCATTAACTAACATAAACGCATTGCATGACAGTCCACTTGCATATTCTTTATCAAAGAGGACTCTTTGAATACTTTCACACAAAGCTATTGGATTTAATTCTACTACCATACCTGCATTATATTTCTCCACCTCACTACAAATACCAACTTTGTTTGAAACAATAACAGGTACACCACATGCCATTGCTTCTATCACACTCATTCCAAAATTTTCAAAATATGAAGATAAAACAAAAACATTAGAATCTACAAATGCAGAAAGTTTATCTTTTCCATCAAGCCAGCCGGTAAATAAAACTTTATTTTCAAGATTATTTTTCTTCACTGACATTTTTACTTGATTAACATATTTGCCATCACCATCACCTACAAATACCAAAAAAGCATTTTTATCCAAACTAGCATACATTTTAAATGCATTAAGCAGAATATCTACACCTTTCTGCTTATGCAATCTTTAAATCAACACCATTAGGTACAACAAAAGAATCCTTAGAACAACTTACAAAATCAGCAACATTATCTCTTTCATGCTCAGAAGTAAAATGCATAGCACTAGCCTTTTTGAGGTAATGCTGTGCCAGTAAAAAATAATATAGCTTTTTAATTTGCTTTGATTTTATATTGATGGCTTCTTCATACAACACTCCTCTTGGAGAGATAACATATGGCTTTCTTTTTAAATAACAACTAATAACCCCAGCCACAATCGGGAAATTCCAGACAGAGGTAATATGAACTAAATCATATTTTTTTACATTGCCTACAATCTCAAAAAATAGCGACAAAGAAAAATTGTAATTCCTGCCAAACAAATATGGCAAATACTTTACAGCTACTCCATTATCATCAACCCATTCATTCAATCTAATCTCTTCTTTTATTAAACCAGAATTAGTAGTTATAACATCAACACTGACTCCGCTTTTAACAAGTTCAATATTTAATCCTCTAACAGATTGGATGGGACCACCAATCCTAGTTGCGGGATAATAGGAAGATATAATATGTAATATTTTCATAGCAACTATTTTCGTTTCTACCTATCACCGGCTCGCTCACAAATGAGCTTCGCCGGCTTTGCAAAGTGCACATATCATGTACTTCTTAACATTGCTATCAAGATTTTACCGAATAAATCGGATAAAATCTTACCTCTTGAGTAACTTGCTTTGAAATATTACACTAGCTAGATAGTAATCTACTTTCTACTACCTAAAGCACCAATAATAACTTTAACAAGATTTTCACCATATTTTTCCAAATTGTAAACCTCTGCCTGCTTTCTTGCATTTTTGCCCATTTCTTCTATTTTATTTCTATTATGATAAAAATAAAGTATTTTTTCTTTTATAGCTTCCACATCACTAGCAGGAATAATAAAACCATCTACTCCATCTCGAACAGCATCTTTAGCTCCAGTATTTTCAGTGACTATAACAGGAAGCCCACAGGACATGGCTTCAACAACAACTTGTGCAAAACTATCATTAATAGAAGGAAAGACAAAAATATCAGCTTCATGATATAAATCAACAAGCTTATCCACATTTACAGTTGGAATATATTGTATATTTTTGTATTTTTTCAAAATATTTTTTATATTCATGTTCATATGACCGACCAACTTTAATTTGATGTTATTCAAGGTCAAACTCAAATATGCTTCGAGTAAGTATTTAATCCCTTTGCCAGGTACAATATTACCCACAAACAGAATTTTCAATTCCTTATCTTGCAGGTATACTTCTTTAGAAATAAATTTATCAATATCAACTCCTAAAGATACCATCCTTATTTTTTTGTCAGGAACACCTCCATACAAAAGAGTATCTTTTGAATAAGAAGACAGGGACAGTATTAGATCAGCCAGATTTAGTTCTTTTTCTTTCCTTGCATTAACTTCAGAAATCAACTTATGACTAAGATCTACAACTTGATTTCCAAGAAATTCTTCTTTTGTAAATAAATTATTTTGCCATTTCCAGTGAGTAGCAGCATGATCTAAAACACAGTATATTCCTCTTTCTTTACAGACTCTAAAACTTTCCAGAGAAGCTGTTTCATATCCAATAAAACAATCAAAATTGTATTTTTTTAATTCTTCAGAAACCCACTTATCAAACCATATAGCCCATTTGTAGACCGATAGCTTATCACATAGCCTATTATATATTTTGTCTAATATAGATAAGCTTGGATTCCAAACGATCACATCAGATGGCAAATCCTTGATAAAATCTTTCCTACGCAAATGTGATGTAAAAAACTTTAACAATAGTCCACTGCGGTATAAAGCATTGCAAGCCTTAACTGAATGCTGTAAACCAGGATGAGCAACAATAATTTTAGGTTTTTGCATAACCAATATTCTTCATATCAAGCTTAGGAAATAAAAATAAAAAACCAATTAAAAACCAATAAATTAGTGAGGTTGTGTGATTAAATATTAAAGAAGCTAATCCAAAAAAGAATTGAGTTTGAAATAAGATGCACATTAAAGCTAACGGTCTAAACGTAGGATCCTTTAGTCTTTTCATCATTAGCCAAAAATAAAACATCAAAAGAAATCTAAGAACATAGGCTATAATAAATCCAAATAAACCAGTTTCCCACATAATTCTAAAAGGTTCATCTTCAATTGTTGTAGTAATTTCTTCCTTAAAATATTGTTCTCCTAAGATATTTGCAACACCTTGATAAGTGGAACCTAACCCATATCCATAAATTCCAATATCCTTAATATGGGTAAAAGGCGTAGTAAATGTTCTACTAATTCTCATAGGAATATCTTCTTGTCCTCTGCTTGAAAATGACACAAAAGCTTCTTTACCTATATAGGTAAAATTAATTACACCAAAAGATAAAGCAACAACTGCTATTAATCTTGGCAAATACTTAAGAATAAATTTTCTGTTTATAAATCCAGCTAAAGCCAAATACACTACTATAGATATAAGTGTATGATAGAAGGGGCCTCTGGAACCAGTCATAAATAAATTTATCATACCAAGCATAAATACAACATTTAAAAAAACAGTGAATTTGACTGATAAAATTCTTAAACTAAGCAAATAAACAACTATTAAAACCAAAATATTTAAATACGAAGCATATCCAGATATATAAGAAAATGTAGATGAAACTCTAACATACTCACCCACAAAAGCTAATGCCTCTAATTCACCACCTACATACTGATTAATTGAGCTATCATACGGGCTTAAAAACTGAATTATTCCTAAAGTTAGTGGCACTACTGAAATAACAGAAAACACTTTTAAATAATGTATGAGTTGTTCCTTACTGTTTATAACTTGTGGCAAAATATAAATAATTGGCACATAATAAAAATATATAACAAGTCCCAAAACACTAACAATAACACTTTTTAATTGTGGGTTAATAGCACAAATCAAAGACCAAACTAGCATTACAAACAAAAATTTATTAATAGGATGCTTAATAATCAAACTATCTCTAGTTGTAAATTTTTGATAAAAATACCTAATATAGATTCCAGTTAAAATAAAGTGTCCAAAGAAAAAAACCACATCTGACATCTGTGGCAAAATCCATTTCCTAATCACGCCAGCAAAAACTATCCATATCATCAAAAAGAAAATACTTTGTTTCCAGAATATATATGAAACAACAACAACAAATATTAAGCTGACTATTCCAAAGTGAAATATAGCATTTACATTTACACTAAATTGAGCCAGCTCAAACGCTATAAGTAAAACCAAAAGTGAAAAAAACACTTTTTTAACAAGATTTTTATCCTTTAGCAAAAGTGGGAGATTCTTCATAAGAACAATTATAAGCCTTGAAGCAAAAATTAAAGTAATTAAAACAGATTTTTATATTTACTTGCTATTTTATCCCACGCTAATTCTTGCTTAAATATAAAAGTGACATTATTTATAAGAGATCTTCTTAGCTCTTCTTCATTTTTAAGCTTATAAATAGCCTTCTGAAGTTCATGGAAATTAGCCAAATTAACCAGTAGAATATTCTTACCATCTTCTAAAAAATCATTAGTCATATCCCCCCAATTAGCTACAATAGGGATACCAGCAGCAAAAGCTGACATTAATGAGCTACTCTTTACACTTACACCTCCTTTATTATGCTTATCAGCTTCTTCAAGAAAAATAAACAAATCTGCTGTTTTCAAATAACAAAATACTTCATTTTGAGATAAATATCCTTTACACACAACATAATTTTCAACTTCATATTTATTCAAATTGTCCATTATGTAATCCTTATTAGCCTCAACCCCACTACCAATCATCAGTAGCTTAAGCTTGAAATTGTTTTCATTGCAACTCTTGACCAACCTACAATAAAGTTCAATATATTTAATCCGTGGGGAAAATACTACAGCTAAAATTTCATCAGGATGCACAAGTTCTATTTTTTTTCTTTTTAAAATATCTTCATTAACATCATATGGAATAATATTACTTCCAACCGAAATAATGACTATTTTATTTTTAAAGCTCTTCAGCATTGATTTATAAAAATTATTTGTTACAACCACAAAATTTGAAAGCAAAACTAATAAATAAGCTATCAATCTTTGAGTGACAAATCTTATCCAATATATAGGCTTTAATAACTCAAATCTTATAGAAACCTCATGAAATGTTGTTATTATTCTTTTATAGCGAAATCTTAAAAATAGCAAGAAAATAACCGTCCATATAGGCATACCAAATCTCTTATCACACATATAAGGTTCATATTGAAAAAGAACAATATCAGGATTATATTCATTTACCTTGCACAACAAATCCTTAATAGTAAACAGTGACCATTTAGCAGCAACTTCATACTGCTTTATTTGTTTGAACTTATCATCCCAATTCTTTTTAGTAGTTAAAACAGCAACATCAATATTCTCATCAATAAAAGCTTCACTTAGATTAAAAGCGTAATCAGAAATCCCTCCTACAAACGGAGGAAAATCTGGGGTTATAATTAAAACTTGATTTTGTTTATTTATCATTTGGGTTTCACAACAAACTATTAAGCTTTATTAAACAATCCATTGACTATATATTTTATTCTTTCAAAAAATACCTTTCTTTCAAAGATTACAAGTAAAATAGAATATAATAAAACAAACAATAACATTAAGCCAATAGTAAGCAATGGAGAAGAAGTTGTACTAGCTTTTATCAAAGCAATTACTAAATATATCAATAATGTTAATAATACAGGCACAACATATTCCTTTAAAGCACTTGCAATATAATTCTTTGAATAGCAACAAATATAAATATAGCCTATGACAGATGAAACCAGAAACCCAATTGCAATCCCTTCAAATCCTAAATAATGATTACCTAGTAATATAAGAATTACTGATACTAATCCTTGAATAGCCAGTACCCAAATGGGTTTTTCTACAATCCCCTTGCTCTGCAATAATAATTTTTGATTCTCAAACAAAACAGAGACCAATGGATAAAATGCTAGCCACTTAACAATGTCAATTGATCCTCTCCACTTTTCCCCAAACAAAACCGTCACAATAAAGTCTGGAAAAATAAAGAATAACAATGTTATAGGAATTATCGCTCTAAGTAAAAAATAATTCATAAACTTATTAGTTTCTCTCAGCTTAGCCTCATCACACTGAATAGTGGAGTAAACAGAAAACAATGTTGTTCCCATTGCCGGAGCCAGCGCTACAGAAGGAAGACTAATTAAATATTTTCCCTGTGAGTAAAATCCAAGCTTTGCAGGTACAAGCAATATACCGCCCAAAAGTATATCAAGTTTAGATACTACTCCTTCAAGCCATCTATTAATAAATATTTTTCCGGTAAACAAACATAAATTTCTAGCATGTTGATTATTAAATCTCCACTTAAATGTAAAATGTGAAATAAGCTTAAACGATACCATTGAAAACAAGGCATATAAAACATCTCTAGCAACTAAACTCCATAAACCAAAACCAAAAAATGCAAGAGCAACAGCAATAACAATTGAACCAATGCCGGAAGCAGTATTTGCTATGGAATAATTCTTAAAGTTTAATTTTTTTTGCATTCCAGCAACAAACATTTGAGATATAGGACCTAAAGAATAGCTTAAAGCAATAAAAAACAAAATAAATGCGATTCTTGATTTTGAAGCATACACTAAAACAAGACCAACAATCAAAAAAAACAGCATATATAATACTGATTGGACAATAGTAAGAACAAATGCTGTATCAGATAATTCATCATCTTCAGGCATCTGTATAACACCTAAAGGGAAATTCCATCCAATAAGGAAAGAAAAAAATTCTAAAATAGCAACAACAAAAGCATAAATCCCAAAATCATCCGGTACCAATAACCTAACAAGAATTAGTTGACCTACAAAATTAAAAATAACCCTTATATAATTACCAATACTATTCCACACAACACTGCTAATAGCCTTATATCTTAAACTCATAAAACAACTACTTCCTCTATTTAAGTTTTTTTTATGTAATAAAGAGATTGTAACAACCCTTGAATGCCGATATCAAAAGACCAATTTCTTATTATACTTAGCGATCTTTTTCCCATTTCTTCCCTTTTTACCTCATCAGACAAAAGTTTCTCTAAACAGTCAGCCAACATACTAATATCCCCCACTTCAAATACAAAACCATTTTCACCAGTTTTTACTAAATCTCCACCTGCACCAACTTTATCACTTACAATTACAGGCTTTCCAAAACACATAGCCTCATTAACAACAAGTCCCCATGGCTCAAACTTAGATGGTAAAACAAATATATCTGCGATAGAATATATCTCTGAAAGTTCTGTTTGATTCTTAAATCCCATAAAAAAAACATTCTTCAATTTATGTTTCCTAACATATTTTTGCATTTTTGCTAGCATTGGACCATCTCCTACATAAATTAACACTGCTTGCTGTTTATTGCTTACAACAGCAAATGCTTTTAATAAATCCATAGGACATTTTACATCTGTCAACTTTCCAGAAAACAAAATTACAGGTAACTTATCAGGAATCTTATAGGAATGCTTAATAGTACTACCTTTAGCAACATATTTCTTTTCATTAGTAAAGAAGAAATCATTATCTACCACATAAGGCACAAGAAACATTCTTTCATCAGAAACTCCATAAGTTTTATAAAACTCTGCATTATATCTGCCAACAGGAAGGAAGGAAGAAACTCTCTTAAACAGATTCTTTAAGATAGCTTTTTTCAATTTAGCTTTAACTGGTTGAATAGGATTTAATAAATTTGTCTCACACCTTAGCATAATTGGAAGGTGTTTTAAATTAGTACTCATAAACACTAACCAATTTGTAAAACTATTCCAACCATGGACCCAAACAGCATCATATACTTGAGAATTTAAATAATCTAAGACCTCAAAATTAATTGACCCAAAAAATTTAGATGGATTAGATTTAAAACTACAATTTCTTAAAAATTTATAGTCATATCCTTCAAGCAAAGGAATATCCCATTTAAATTCTTTCTTAAAACCTTCGTCATAGTAAGACTCCAAGCCCCACCTAGAATAAAATAAGACTGTTAAATCTATCTCATCACTTTTGGCAATTGCTTTAAAAAATGGGGCTTGATATTGGATTGGATGTGAAGCTAATGCCAGTAGTTTAAAAGATTTGTTTTTTAGTGGCATATTATTTCTTCTAATTTTTTTTGAAAATCATCAAACGTAAATTCTTTTTGAAGCTTCTCAAATCCTGCCATACCATAGCTAGACCGGATATTGTCATCTTTCAACAACTTAATTATAGATTCCTCAAGCGCAACTTTATCATCCACATTACATAATACTCCTGTCTTACCATCACTAATTACTTCAGGCACTGCTGTAGCTTTAACACCAACGCAAGGTTTTTTATGATACATAGCCTCTAAAAATACAATTCCAAAACCTTCACCAATACTTGGTAAAACAAAAATATCACAAGATTCATAATATTTATGTAATTCATCTTGTGAAACATTTCCGACAAACAAGACACGATCCCTTACCCCTTCTTTACTAGCTATCTGTTCCAGCCTTTCCCTATCATCACCATCACCTACAACAACATAATAAACATCAGAAAAGACCTTTAAAATATTAGGCATTGCTTTAATAACCAAATCTATGTTTTTATAGCGATCCAAATAGTCAAGTCTTGAGACAGATAAAATAATTTTTCCTTTAGGCAATTCTAGTTTTTTACCGTTATTTGACTCTTTATTTACTAAACATGGGTCTAATGTGTTAGATAATATAAAAAATTGACTTTTATTATCAAGATTATTTATTACACACATAGAATCTCTTGTATATTTACTTACAGAAAGTATCTTATTCATACTTCTTAGCGCTAACTTTTGAAAAAAAGAAAGCGGTTTCCACACATCAATCCCATGCACAACCACAAAACCAATTAATTTACTGTTAATGGCTTTCACGAAATGCCATAAGAGCAAAAAATTTATATGTCCAATAATAATCTTATCTGCAGCTATAGAATATCTTAATACATCAATCACAAAATTTACCTTTTTTCCATAATATCCAATATAACGGATATTTTCATTACCTATATAATTACTTTTAATTGGATTCTTACCAGTATCATTTAAAGCAAGAATTGTTACATTCCAGTTTTTATTTTTTGCAATATTTCCTAGTGCTGCACTAAGACATCTTCCAAATGTCTGCACCCCTCCAACCTTATCAAACAAATCAGGAAGTAAAACAACTATATCCATGCTCTGCCCCTTCAAACTTTTAAGCTTTTCTTTCCAGAATTAAGCAATTCAGAAAGTACAAACAAAGCCCAACCCCGTGACCAATGCAGCTTTCCATCTTTTACATCATCCCATATTTTATGAACACTATTATCATTTAAGAATTTATTATTTAAACACTGTTCCTTAAATAATGAACTACTGTTTTGAAACCATTTATTAAATGGAAAAACAAAACCCATTTTAGGCCTTGAAACAATCTCATTTGGCAAATATTCTTTTACAGCATCAACCAGAAGCAATTTATTCACCCTGCCTAACCTCATATTCAATGCATTACTTATAACCTGTTCAACCAGCATGTGATCTAAGAAGGGTACTCTAACTTCTACCGAATGAAACATACTCATAAAATCTGTATCTTTTAGAATTTGATCTTGTAAGTAGTGCCAAAACTCAAGAATATTAAAATCTTCTGTTAAGGAACCTGACATAGATGAACAACCATCTAAATCTATGGCTGAACCATATTGCCTAAGCTCCTTTTTACTTATGCCAGTTAATTGTTGAATTTGCTTTGGGGTAAATAATCCTCTAAATAAAAAATAAGCATTATTATTAGATGGTTCTGTAATAAATTGTAGTTTTTCAAATTTTCTATTAAGTCCGGCTATACCGTTAACAAGCACTTCTCTTAAAACACCCGGTGTTCTATAAAACAACTGTAAAATATTATTAACCATTTTTGCTTTTCTGAAATGACTATAACCTAAAAACACTTCATCCGCACCAATTCCTGAAAGAACCACCTTAAGTCCAATATCTTTTGCAGCTTTAGAAATAAAATAAGTGTTTACCCCATCCACTGTTGGCTGATCCATTGCAGAAATTATGCTAGGAATTTCATCCATAAAATCTTTTTCTGTTAAAGTAATTTCATTATGATTTGTATTGAATTTCTTCGCTACAAGCCTTGAATATTTCGCTTCACTAAAACTGTTTTCTTCAAATACAAGAGATAAAGTGACAAGTGGGTTTTGTTGATATTTACTAGCTATTGCACATAATGCTGAAGAATCAAGCCCGCCACTTAAAAACACGCCAAGTGGCGCATCGCTAATTAAATGAAGTTGCATCACTTTATCCAATGTACTTTTAATCAATTCAACGACATCACCATATTTCATGTTATTAGTTGAAGATTTAAAAACTTGTGAAATATTCCAATATCGTTTTATGGTTATATTTTCATTTTTTAGCTCTAAATAATGAGAGGCTGGAATAGAGTAAACATTTTTTATTGTGGTCAGCGGTACCGGGATAGATCCAAGCTGCAAGAACTTAACCATCGCGTCAATGTTCTCTTCTTGTGAAATCAATCCACAACCAGCTATTGCCTTTACTTCCGATGCAAAAATTAAATACTTATCACTGTGATAATAATATAATGGCTTAATACCAAACCTATCACGCACCAAATACAACTTATGTCCATTAATTACATCTCTTTCATCATAAATAGCAAAGGCAAACATGCCGCGCAATTTAGAAATAAGTTTTTCAATTCCCCACTGTTCATATCCATTTACTATTACTTCGGTATCAGAACCAGACAAGAAAGTACACCCTTCTTGTTGAAGCTCTTTTCTTAGTTCTCTAAAATTATATATTTCACCATTATATGTTATCCAAATTGTCTTAGTTTTATTGCTCATTGGCTGATGCCCATTTGAAGAAAGATCAATTATTGATAGCCTTCTATTTCCAAATGCAACTTTTTTATTATTTGACATAAAAAGCCCAGCATCATCAGGACCACCATAAACCATGGAATCTCTCATAGAAATAGTTACCTCTTCAAGCTTTTTGCCAAGAGAATTTTTAAAATCTATTACCCCTGCTATCCTACACATCTAAAATATATTGATTATACTTTTATTAACTTTCGAGCTAGTGGAAGCACCTTGCTATCAAGTGCAAACTCATTCATATCTTTAACAGTTTCAATTCCCCTCCAATAATCAGTAGACTTATATGCAAGTAAAAGTTTCCTTTTTGCCAGCTCAGGAAATGTGGTTACCTCATGATCCCCTTTCTCTGGAAGATAATCCTTCATCTCATACTCAAATATATATACTCCTCCATTTATCCAATATGGCAGTTTACGTTTTTCCTCAAAGTCACTTACAAATCCTTTCTCATCAACTCGTACTATACCGTAAGGACTGTTGTATGGGAATAAACACATTGTTGCAAGAATATCTTTTTTCTTTTTGTGAACATTAATAACCATACTTAAATCCATTTCAGTATAAATATCTCCATTTGTTGCAATAACTTGCTTACCTTCCTGAACATATTGCCAAGCTTTTTTTAATGCTCCACCACGCCCAAGAGGTTCTTCTTCAACAGAATAAATTGCTTTAAACCCAAATTTACTGCCATCACCAAAATACTCTTTAATTTTTTCACTCAAATAACCACAAGCAAAGATTATTTCTTTAACCCCATATTTTTTTAACCACTCAATTTGATATTCTAGTATTGGCTTGCCTTCAATAATTACCATCCCTTTAGGACAAGAGTCCGTAAAAGGCCTTAACCTCTCACCTTTTCCACCAGATAAAATTATTGCTTGCATGATACCAGAAGAAGCCCTTCTGTCTATTTTCCCATATCAACACATAATATAACTGGACACATAAAGCCAAACTATGTTTCAGTTCAGGTATTTTTATACTAATTAGGGATAACCATACTACAACAATCTAACTTGCTACTTATTTTTTACTACATCTCGTTGTCTTTTAACATCCAAACTTTTGAAATATAGCTTTGTCATTTGTGCAAATATAGGAGAAAACAAGCCTCTTGAAAGCCTGTAACCTGATGCCTTCCATACAGTTTTTTCATGATCATCAGCAAACCAAACGGGAATAGGTGCATAAACACTCTTGCCTAAAAGTTTCTCATCTGCTTTCACTGCAAAACGCATAAAAGAAAATCCATCTATTATTTTTCTGACAGATGTTAAACCAGTTGCCATTTTAAGCTGCTCATAATAAAAGCTACAACCATTAAATGAATTTCCACTGCTATTTGCATAACCATATGAACGACAAATAAAAGGCTGTGCATCATATACACTACAACCTTGTGGAACAAGGGCTGGACAATCAAATTTAAAATCCTTTGGATAGTATTTATGCCTGAGTTCTGAGTTAGCTTCTTCAGCACTTAAAAACAGAGGATCTTTTTTATATCTCTCTTTATAAAGATTTACTATTTTTCTAGAGTTTTCATATACCTGTTCTTTTAGCTCATCAGGCTGCTTGTCTAGCCAGTTTCTCAAATAAAGATATTCTGTATAAGATATTATTGGAAAAGTCTTTTTACAACAATCATTACAGCCAGTCTCAAAACAAGTATCAGTTTCTATGCCATATTCAAGCGCAATATCCTGCTTTAAATCATATACCTGCTTATAAGCATCTTGTACTGTTTTTAACACTTCTTCAGTACTTTCTGGGATTTGCTTTGGGATTTTCAGGCTAATTATTTTCAAAATAGAGGCTTTATGTTCATTGCAATTCCTTTTTGTTCTATAATTCATTAGTTCTTCTTCAGCTTTTTCTTTCTTATTCTCTAACCTATAAATCCAGGAATTTAATCTATTAACCTCAGGATCTAAAGTAGTTTTAAGAAGTTCTTTTGCCTTACTCAACTCGCCTTTTCTTATATAAAACTCAGCCAAATAAAGCTTAACAGAAGGAAGCAATAAACAATATTTAAATTTCTCTAATTTATCAATTAATTCCTCTGCTACTTCTTTATTATCACCAAGCTCAATAGCTTCATTAATTAGTTTTGCCATCTGCAAAGAAATGCTTTTTTCATTTTGCAATTTTACTTCTTTTGCTCCTTCTCCAGAAGCTGCTCCATAAAGAAAAAGTGCTGCTATAAAAATCGGGGCCGAGTCCCGAATTATCCCTTTTGATTCCCATTCAGAAAACCCAGAAACTGGGAGAATAGAACTAAACAATTCCAAAAAGTGATTCATGTTTCCATTTCTAAAACTATTTAGTGCTAAATAAAATTTTGCATTCAAGTTATCAGGCTCAATTGTCAAAACCTGTTCAAGATATTGAATAGAAGAACTTGTTTCTCGCAAATTGTAATATGATATGCCAGCATATAAATTTTTATGTTTAGATTCAAGATGCTTAACTTCATCCAGAAACCTAATAAATTTTTCAATTACTTGTTTATCTTCAATTAAATAAAGCAACTGATAAACCCTATCATAGTTTTCAATATCATCAGGATAGAGGTTTAACAATCTTACAGAGTAATCATAAAAAACATCTTCCGGTAGTGCATTTTGCAGCATAAGAAGTACAATTGCTTTATCTATAATTTTATTTCTCCACTGTTCACTTAATGAATTATCATTTTTCTTGCCTGCCAATTCTTTGACCGCAACATCCAAGAGTCTATTAGCTTTTTTACAAGTATCACTATGCTTACCAAATGAAAACCACTTAGCAATTTCCAGTACACTTTTTGCGACAGCCCAAGCTTTGTTTTCAATTGCCATTTCACCAATCAACAAATAAGGATCAGGATAATCAACCAACCTATACGAGAAATTCTCAGCAACCTCATATGCTTCCTGAGGAGAATTCTTTTTCAATAAATTAAACAAATAAACAGTAGACCGAAACAAAATCTTTGGGGTATTATTACAAACTTCCTTTAAGTAAGATTTTTTACTCTCTAAATCATTTATTTGCCCCGCCTTTTTTAAAACTTCATCATCAGTAGGTCCCTTAGTAACTTCTGGTATAGCTTCTTTTTTTGTAGCTAGTAATAATTCAAGTGATTTTTTCATGTTTTCAACCCCGATCAAAGCTTCCCAAAATGTCTAACATTTATAGAACTAATTAAGCAAGTGTTTCAAATCGAGACGTAGGTAGGGGTCCATCAACCAGCCCTTTTTTACTCTCATCCACATTCACAAAATAAGCTTCTTTTCTTTTGTGGTTTATTATTATTACAGGAATAGTCTCTTTAACTATTACTCCATTTATCCCACCATCGCCCTTTGAACCTGGACCTTCATATACTTCAAAGTATGTTCCTTTTATTACTTTCTTAGTTTTCGGATCTTCATAATATATACGCTTAATCGATTCAGGATCTACATCCTCGTCCCCTTTTGTATATAAACCAACTGGGAAACCAAAGCTACTTAATGCATTTTCCGCAAGTATTGTATATGGAAACACCTTACCATCAGGTACCATAAAATTTAACCAATCAAGTTTTTCCCCCCTGGCTGGTTTAATATAATCATCTGTAGTTAAAGACTTCAATATAACCTTCTCATGAAGCTCTTCAGGAAGATCTTCTAATACCAACTCACCTACTGATATTTTGATAGTAAGATCTTTTGAAAGATTAGAATCATATGGAACATGTATACCTTTTAATTCCTTCTTAATTCGTTTTAAACCGTTAACTTGTTTATTACAATAATCTACAACTTCACCAAGCTTACTAACAAGCTTTTTCATTTCACTCTTTAGAATCCATGGGATTTTAGGGTTATTAATTGCTTCAGTTATCGTCTCAGTAGGTACCGCTTTCAGCAGTAAATCATCATCTATATATAAGAACTTTACACCACTTATTTTACGAAAAACCTTTAACGCACTTCCAAGCTTAGTAACTATTTCTTTTTCATTGCCTTGAGAGTCTTTATTCATTACTTCCTTTTTAGAATATAAAAGTTAAAGAGAGGTAAAGCTTATATACCCACAATCTACGACAATGAAATATGGTTAACCACTCCTTAAAATAAAGATTAAGATTTTAATTTAATGCCAATTATGTATTTCCCGTGTGTCAAGTTATCACGATCAATATCTTTATATATTTAGATTGTTACAGGGGTCAGAAAGTTAGCAGTTAAAGGAGAAAAACAATGTCATTAAGTTTAGCAATAACAAAAATAGCTCAGCATACTTCTGCGATGGAGTCACTCTCCCAGCAAATAGCAGAGGCAGAAGCAGAGCATATTAAAGCAGCTGGTGGTAAAGATCCAGATGCTGTAAAAGTAGCTCTAGCACATCTTACTCGACTTAAAACGCTATTTGGCATGGCTAAGGACTTTGTAGAGTTTTGGAAAGACGTAATCAAGACAATATTAGGTCTTATCAAAGCCACAAATGAACTAGCTCAAGGCGCTAGATAAATAATTTAAGCATAATATATAAAACCTCTGCTCTAGAACTAGGGCAGAGGTTTTACTTTGTCAGGACTTATACCCTGAGCAATGTGTGCCTTTAGGCAGGCAAGAATTACATTCCTGGCAACATCCCGGATAGACCAAAGCCACCAGCACCATATGAGACACCAATAAAGGAGGATGCCGCTGTATCTTTATCTTCAGCCCCTTTATCACTTTCTGCAATAAAGCTTCTAAGATATCCAGCAGTTTCTGGATCATTACGTCCAAGAGATGCTAAAATAGCATGATTTTGTAAATTAAAAGTTGATGCATCTGATTTTAATCTTCCCAGCTTAGGGTTTGTAGCTGCAAAGTTCTGCATAGACTGAGTGATCCCTTTAAGGTGTTCTTGCAGTTGAGCACTTTCCTCTGCAAACGGCTTTCTTTGATCTTGTAATGCCTTTAATTTTTGAGGATCTTTTGTTCTATAAACTTGACTTTCAATTCTTGCAATCTCCTTATTAACCACTGACAATCTTCTATTAATTCGTTTTGTTTGAGGAGCAAATTTTTTAGCATAATTTGTTTTAATCTTTGCAGCTTGAGATGCTTTTTCAAGAGAACGGTTTTCATTCCCGACAACAGCACCAGCAAAATCAGCCATATATTTATGCAGAACCAAGTCTGGTTGAGGAGTTGGTATGCCTGATACTGCTATTGTTCCACCGTCTACTGTCATTATGTCCTTTCTAAAGATGCTTGTAAATAAAAACTAAAATCAATTAATTCCTATATAACAACCTTAGCAAAATTAAGAATAGATTAACAAGTGTTTAAAAGAAATTTAATATTTCAATTTAAAAAAGTGATGAAACCTCTCAATATAAGCTATTAAGTTAGTTTCTTAATCTAATACAAAATCTATAACACATATGACGCGAGACGCATGATCTATCTAGCAGTAAGAACAAAATGTATCAATTACGTTTGCCCATCATATACACCTGGGTTTCTATGAGTACCAAAAAGCTTGTTTAGTGGATATGGAGCAAGGTCTGGATATCTAAACCAATTAAATCCACCCATAAAGTGTTTAAGCACACCTATACCTAAAGAGCCGGCAAATCCAACTCCAAGTGTAGCTAAACCTAACGCTGGATTAACAAACATCATTGCACCACCTATTGCTGTTGTTAACCCTGTAAATGCTTGTGCAAGGTGGATATAAGGATTACTTACTGTATCAGGATGGTATCCTTTCTTAGTATCACTAAATTTACTATATGCCTTAAGTGCAAGTTGAGCTCCCATAATTATACCTATTGCAGCAAGTCCAACATGTCCAAGTGCAAGAGTACCACCTGCAGCTCCAGCAGCAGCAAATCTACCTCCAAACGCTCTTATAGCAGTGCCAAAATTACCACTGCCAGCAGTAAATATATTCTTAAAAGCTTGTCCCAGTGTTACTCCACCAACTTCTGCAGTAGTTGCATTTATACCCGTAAGTCCGCTTGTGAAAAGTTTACCAAAAATGTTTCTTAAAAAAGTACCAACTGTTTCAGCAATTGTACCACCAGTTGCAGTTGACCCAACAAAATTAGTAGCTCCAGCTCTGTAAGCACTATAGCCTTCAAAGCTTCCACCAACAATTTCAAATGGCGACCTCACAACTGTCTTTCCAACATCTAGAAGTCTGGCACCAACGCTTTGTACTGGACCTACGCTCATATAATCCTAACTTTTTATATTTTTATTTTTTTTGTCTAAAATATAAACCAGGAGCGATCTTCAACTAGATTTTCTTAATACTATCTTAAACCTTGTGTTCAAGAGAGTTTCAAAGAAATCCATCAAAAGATCTCTATCCTAATTTTTCCTACTACAACTTATAATCATATAGTCTTTAATAAGACCATAAGACAGCTATAGTAGATGAAGTAACTTTATAACTCACATTACTTCAAAACATATAAAGGCTAGGCTGAGAAAAATTTGATAGTTGACATTAAAAATCCAGTACAACTGCACACCTAATTAAACAAGAAACAATTAAATTAATAAGATTTTAGTTAATTCATCAAGGATATTAACAAAATTTAATTTTTCTACTTTACTATCAAATTCTTCTTAACCAATACTTTCTATATACAAAACACAAAACATTAAGGAGATTACCATGTTATTAGATATCGGTTTTTCATTGTTTGCTTTCAGTTATGATTTTAAATTAGATCCATACAAAAGATTACCAGTAATACCTCGTTCTACTGCAAGGCCAGGTCCTGTACCTGATCCTTATAGCGGATTACCAACCACATCAACTGCTCCAAAACCTAAACCAGTAACTGATCCTTATAGCGGATTACCAACCACATCAGCTGCTCCAAAACCCAAACCAGTAACTGATCCTTATAGTGGTTTACCAACTACACCATCATCCACTCCAACACCCACACCAGTAACTGATCCTTATAGTGGTTTACCAACTACACCTCCTCCATCTACCACAACACCTAAACCAGTACCTAATCCTTATGATGGTTTACCAATCACACCTCCTCCACCTACTACCACTCCACCACCAACTCCTACTCCTCCTTTATAAGACAAAGAAGTCTGTTTCTAGTTTAGTCCCCCTAAGCAGGAAAAAGAAAGATGTTTATACTACAACTACCACCAATAACAACTTCAACTACGACAAGGCCACGCAGCTTTGAAAATCCATATGATGGAATAGTAACAGGATCTCAAAGTACAACTTCTTCACCAACCACTACAACCACTACTACTCCTGCTAGTACTACAACACCAGCACCATCTATTAGTAGTCCAGCATTTAATAATCCTTATGATTTATTGCCAGTTTTTAATCCTCCAGCTACTCCCACCACTCCAATTCCTCCTCCTCCAGCTACAACAACCCCTCCCCCAACCACAACAACCCCTCCTCCAACTACCACAACTCCTCCTCCAACTACCACAACTCCTCCTCCTAGAGTTGTTAGTGATCCATGGAATGGGGTTGTTGAATCTCTCAATGAAGAATACCAATCAACCGTTCGCGGTATGAGCAGAAATCAAACTATAGTCGGAAGAACAATGAAAGCACTTTTAACTAATAACAACGATCATATTCAACTTATATATAATAATGACGGTTCATATAGCCGCCCTGACGATACAGGCAGATATTATTATCAACCTGATGGTTCTATCTTTTATTCAGGGGGTACTATAACAACAAATACAAGTGTAGTAAGAAAAGGTCCAATGACTCTTAGAAATCCATCTAACCCATCCTCTAATTGGGTTGAATCATCCGGTGGTCAAACACCTCTAGTTGGAACATATAACTTTAACAGATTATATTTAGTTCCAGAAGCAGGCGGAAGAAGTTTCGTAAGACCTGGAGATGGAAATACAGGAAGATATTCATTACAGCCTGACGGAAGTATATTTTATGAAGGCGGTCAAGTAAATGGACAACCTGCTGTTGCACAAACTTATAATAATGGTTCATGGAACACCACCCAAAACACAGCAATGCCTGGAACAGATTTAATTCAAAGTCGAAACCTAAGCCCAACAGCAACACCACGAGTATTTCATCACCCAAGAGATGGTGGAGGAACATTTTATGTTTATATACTGCCTGATGGAAAATTACTATGGTTAAATGCTAGTCCAACAACAGAAGGCGGAAGTGAATACAGTATTGAGATATTTGAAAACGGTAACTGGAGAACCGGACTGACAACAAATAGTTCTGAAATAACAGGCAATCCTGCTATTCAAGAAGGACTTAGAGCAATTCGAGCACAAAGAGCATTGAGCTAATTTGTATCAAATTTAACCAATTAATAATATTACAGATAAAAAATATTTAATTTATTGTTTTTAAATAACAAGTTATAAGTAACCAGTTCTTTTTATCTATTAGATAGAGTGCTTTTCATAGGAAGGAGAAAAATGTTTATTTTACAAATATCTACAGGAGCCCCTATAAATGTTATGCCAAGAAGAGGAGGTTACACCCCTACAAGAGGAGGTGCAGCTGATCCATGGGGCCCAACTATACATCACATACGCCAAAGACACGGAACAGATCTACGTGGGATTAGTAGAAATCAAACTATTGTTGGAAGAACAATGAAAGCACTTTTAGGAAAAGATTGTACATATAATGAAGATGGTTCATATAGTCGCCCTGATGATACAGGAAGATACCATTATCAGCCTGATGGTTCTATCTTTTATTCGGGAGGCACTATAACAACAAATACCAGCGTAGTAAGAAAAGGACCAATGAGTCTTAGAAATCCATCTAACCCAGCCTCTAACTGGGATGAATCAAATAGAGGCAGCACAATCTTAGCTGGTACACACAATTTCAATAAATTAGATTTAATTCCAGATGGAAATGGAGGTTTTACAAAACCTGGTGAAGGAAATACTGGAAGATATTTGCTGCAACCTGACGGAAGTATATTTTATGAAGGTGGTCAATTAGGAGGAAATCCTGCTCGTGCTCAAACTTATAATAACGGTTCTTATGGCTCTAATCCAAGCTATTACGTTTATATGTTGTCAGATGGTAAGTTGTTATATCTAAAGCGCAAACCAACAACATCTGGTGGCAATGAATATGAAGTTGAAATATATGAAAATGGTTCCTGGACAAAAGGATTAACAACCAACAGTCCAAGAGTAACCGGAAGTACAGATATCCAAGCTGGCATTAGAGCAATTCAATCTGCAAGAACATTGTATTGGGGCAGACCAAATCTTCCTTAAGATTTAACCTAGCTAGGAGTAAAAAATGTTTATTTTACAAGTGCCAGGACCTGCAACACCTACTAATGTAATGCCACGTATAACACCGCCAAGTACAGGATCTCCTATAGTTGGAACTACTACACCACAAACTAAACTAAAAGATAATTTCACTCCTAGCTCAAGCAAACCTAAAGATGGCAATGGACCAGTTCCCACACCAACAAATGTTATGCCACGTATAACACCTCCGAATACCTCTGGTGGTCCTACAGTTGGTACTAATCCAACTATGCCTAGAAGTCCAATCAGTGACCCATGGCAACCAACCCTTGATCATATACGCCAAAATCATGCCATTGAGTTGCGTGGGCTTACAAGAAATCAAACTATTGTCGGAAGAACAATGAGAGCAGTTTTAGCAGGTGGTAATAACAACATTCAACTTACATATAATGAAGACGGTTCATATAGCCGCCCTGATGATACAGGTAGATACTACTTTCAACCAGACGGTTCTATCTTTTATTCAGGGGGTACTATAACAACAAATACAAGTGTAGTAAGAAAAGGACCAATGACTCTTAGAAATCCATCCAATTCTTCCTCTACATGGGATGAGTCTACAACTGGTCAACGTCCATTAACTCACACATATGCAATAAATCAACTTGATTTAATACCAGATGGAAACGGAGGTTTTACAAAACCTGGTGAAAGCAATAGCGGGAGATATTTATTACAAGTAGATGGCAGCATATTTTACGAAGGTGGACAGCTAGGTGGAAATACTGCTTCCGCCCAAACTTATAGAAATAATAACTGGCATACAGGTGGAGCTAACTCAAGCCCTCTAAGGGGAACTATGAATTTAGCTTTTGTACGAGCAGTTCCTCTTCCAGATGGCACTTGGAGTTACAGAGGACCTGGATCAGGGTATGGGCGTGGTGATTCTGTCGTAGTACACCCAGAAACTGGTTTTTTAATTCAACTTACCCATAGTAGTTATGATCAATCATCTGGCGAAGTATTTATTTATGATGGCACCAATGCAATTAGGCCAAGCACTGGACGCTTAGAAGATAGGTGGGCTTATATTGGCAGATTCCAGGTTGCTTCAAATGGTGAAATTACTTTTAATCATAATTTTTCCGATAGTGAATACAATAGATTCAACCAAATACCTGTATCATTTATAATCGATGCTACCAGATTAATAAGGCAATCTAGAGCAACAAGAAATTGGAGACCTCCTTCTTAGCAGTAGTTTTTATTTACATTCTCTTAATAAATTTAATCAAATAAAAATATTTTCAGATAAAAAAGATTTAATTTATCTAGTTTAGCTAACAAATTCAAAACAAAAAACTCTTTCTACCTAATAGAGCACAAGAGAAAAAATGTTTATTTTACAAGTACCAACATCTGGAACATCACCTGCTAGTGTTATGCCAACCACTGGAGGTACAAGTACAAATCGTCCAGGCGGGCCAGCATCTGATCCATGGGGACCAACCATTGATAATCTACGTCGAAACCATGCTACTGAACTTCGTGGAGTTACAAGAAATCAAACAACTATCGGAAGAACAATGAGAGCAGTTTTAGCAGGTGGTAACAACAACATTCAACTCACTTACAATGAAGACGGTTCATATAGTCGTCCTGATGATACAGGCAAATATTACTATCAAGCTGATGGTTCTATTTTCTATTCAGGTGGAGTCACAACAACTAATAGTGGGGTTGTAAGAAATGGCCCTATGACTCTCAGAAGACCAACCAATGCTTCTTCTAGATGGGATGGATCAACAGATGGTAGGCAGCCTCTTGCACACACATATGCATTAAATCAACTTGATCTAATACCAGATGGTGATGGAGGTTTCACAAAACCAGGGGAAGGAAACACTGGAAGATATTTACTGCAACCAGATGGAAGCATCTTTTATGAAGGTGGGCAATTAGGTGGAAATCCTGCGGGTGCACAAACATACAGAAACGGTAGTTGGATTAGTACTGAAAGAACTGCTCTACCTGGAACCATGAATATTCAAAGACTAAAATTATCATTGATTGGAACTAATATAGCAAGATGCCCAGGATGTGGAGATTCACTATATGTTTTGCCAGATGGCAGAATTTTAAACATAAATAGAGATGGTTCAGGTGGATCAATATATAACAATGGCAGTTGGACAGATATTACACCAGCAGATCTAAGAAGAGAAGATATACAAGTAGGTATTAGAGCAATCCAAGCTTCAAGAACTCAAAGGGGATGGCAATATCCATA